>DATBLP010000054.1:0-131730 GCA_036555245.1 Burkholderiales bacterium | reverse complement strand
ATCTGGAATTCATACTCGAAATCCGATACGGCGCGCAGCCCCCGGACGATCACCTTTGCCTTTTCGCTGCGGATGAAATCCATTAGCAGGCCACGAAATCCCTCGACCCTGACTTTCGGGTAAGGCTTGAGCACCTCGCGCGCAAGACGCAGACGCTCCTGCAGCGTGAAGAAAGGTTGTTTCCCATGGCTGTCCGCCACGCCGACGATAATTTCATCAAAGAGCGTCGTCGCGCGCCGCACCAGATCTTCGTGACCTCGTGTGATCGGATCAAACGTTCCCGGATACACCGCCCTGATCATCGGACTCCCTTTCCAGCAAGTGAAAATGCACTTTCCCCGCTCGGGAGCGTCTAAGGACTCTCCACCCGCGAAGCGCATCGAGCACGGAGTCGCTCTCTACGTATACGCGCCCACCCGCTCTCAACGATCCGACAACGGCGGCGAGCGCCGCCGTCTGCAGACCGAGTCCGTACGGCGGATCAATGAATACGATGTCGAACCGGGAGCGCGCGCCGCGGGCAAATTCTAGCGCATCGCCGCGGACGATACTCAGGTTCGTCGCGCCGAGCGTCTGCGCGTTTTTCCTGAGCGCATTCACTGCCACGGGATTCTTTTCCACCATGACGACGGATGCGGCGCCGCGCGACAGCGCCTCGAAGCCAAGCGCGCCGCTGCCTGCAAATAGATCCAGGCAAACCATGCCGGTGAGATCTCTGCCAAGCCAATTGAAAAGTGTCTCGCGGACGCGGTCTGGCGAAGGTCGCAGGCCCGCAACGCTGGGAAACTCGATTAGGCGGCTGCGCCAGAGCCCGGCGATCACTCGAACCCTGTTGGCCTTGGCCCTAGGCACCGACGATCCGAGATCTTGCCGGTTCGACTCGCCGGACAAGGTCGGCACGAGCGCAAGCGCGAGTTGCGGGAGGTCGTTTGAGCCAGTCGGATTGCACGGAGAGCTCCGAGACCGATGCTAGAATGCATCGCCATTCTATAGTGGTTTTTCGCCGATCGTTTCCCTGGAGCCTATGCTGGAGCCACGCCGAATAGATGATGACGAAGGGCGCTCCTGGCTTGGCCGACTCAGCGCCGGGCTCGCGAAGACGCGCTTCCGCCTTTCCGGCCTGCTCGGGAGTCAGGCAATCGAGCCAGCGCTGTTCGAGGAGCTCGAATCCGCACTGCTCGCGAGCGACGCGGGTGTCGAAGCAACGGCCCGCCTTCTTGCGGGGCTGCGGGAACGCGTCCGCGACCGACAGGACGGCGCTCGGCTAAAAATGGAATTGAAGTTGATGGTCGAGGAGCTGCTGGAACCGCTCGAGCAGCCCCTGTATCTCGCCGGCGAGAAGCCCTACGTCATCATGCTGGCCGGAGTCAACGGTGCAGGAAAGACCACCTCGATTGGAAAGCTCGCCGCGTACTTCCAGCACGAGGGACACTCCGTATTGCTCGCTGCAGGAGACACGTTCCGCGCGGCCGCGCGCGAGCAGCTCGCCGCCTGGGGAAATAGGAACGGCATAACCGTCATCGCGCAGCCCGGAGGTGACCCCGCTGCGGTTATCTTCGACGCCCTGGCCGCGGCTCGTGCACGCGGGATCGACCTGGTGCTCGCAGACACGGCCGGACGCCTGCCAACGCAATTGCACCTCATGGAAGAAGTAAAGAAGATCAAGCGCGTCATCGCAAAGGCGCAAACCGGCGCCCCGCACGAGATCTGGCTGGTTCTCGATGCAGGCACTGGCCAGAATGCACTGCGTCAGGTAAAGGCGTTCGACGATGCTCTGGGTCTCACGGGGCTGGTTCTCACCAAGCTCGACGGCACCGCCAAGGGCGGCATAGTGTGTGCCATTGCGCTGGCGCAGTCCGGTGCCGCACCAGGGCAATCCGAGGGCCCAAGGCGGCGTCCCGTTCCGGTGAGATTTCTGGGAGTCGGCGAAGGGATCGACGACCTGCGTCCGTTTCGCGCCCGCGAATTCGTGTCGGCTCTCCTCGACTAGGCGCAAGCGTGGCCATCATTTCGTTCAGCCATGTCAGCAAGCGCTATCCGGGAGGCTTCGAGGCGCTCAAGTCGATCAGTTTCGCGGTGGAACCTGGGGAAATGCTCTTCCTCACCGGCCATTCTGGCGCGGGCAAGACAACGCTTCTGAAGCTGATCGCCGCCATCGAGCGAGCCAATCACGGCACCGTCTTGGTCGGCGGGCAGAACGTATCCGTGATGCGGGCCGCGGCCGTTCCATACCTTCGGCGAAATCTCGGCCTGGTGTTCCAGGGACAGAAGCTGCTATACGACCGGAGCGTGTTCGACAACGTTATGCTGCCTCTTGTCGTCACGGGTCAGCCTTACCGGGACGCAGCGAGGCGCGCGCGAGCCGCCCTCGACAAGGTGGGTTTGCTCGAGCGCGAGAAAGCGAACCCCGTAACACTGTCCGGGGGCGAGCAGCAGCGGCTTTGCATCGCGCGCGCAATCGTAAATCGACCCGCCCTGCTGCTTGCCGACGAACCCACGGCGAGCCTGGATACCGCCTACGCGGACGAAATCATGGCCATGTTCAGCGCATTCAACCGCGTCGGGGTCACAGTCCTCATTGCGACCCACGATCAGCAATTGATTGGAAAATGGCGCACGCGGGTCTTGACCCTCGCCCAAGGAAGGCTCCAATGAGAGCCTGGTTGCGCCACCACGGCGTGAGTCTTGTGCAGACGCTTGGGCGTCTCGCGCGCTCGCCGTTCTCGACTATCCTCAACGTGCTCGCGATTGGGGCCGCCCTGGCGCTCCCCGTGGGAGCCTTCTGCGTAGTCGTGAATCTGGAGGCGCTCTCGCGGAACATATCGGTCGAACCTCAGCTTTCCGTCTTCCTGGCAGGCAATACCGCGCCAGCCGACGTCGCCAGCCTTGCATCGCAGCTCAAAGGGACAAGTGGGGTGCGCGGAGTACGCTT
Organism: Burkholderiales bacterium; assembly: GCA_036555245.1. GTDB lineage: Bacteria > Pseudomonadota > Gammaproteobacteria > Burkholderiales > SG8-39 > VBDM01. Next base: position 128,798 of record DATBLP010000054.1, on the reverse strand, counting down.
CGTCTCCCGCGACGATGCTCTTGCAGATCTCAAGCGTGGAGCCGGAATGGAGGAAGTGATCGCCACGTTGCGGTACAACCCCCTGCCGGATGCATTCGTGGTCACGCTATCTGAACGCGATCCCGCGCTTGCAGACCGACTCGAGCGCCAGTTCAAGGCGCTTCCAAGAGTCGCGCACGTGCAAGGGGATTCGGTGTGGGTGAGACGCCTGGATGCGCTGCTTCAATTGGGGCGCACCGCCGTTGCGCTGCTTTCCGCGCTGCTCTGCCTTGCCCTCGTCGCCGTGACATTCAACACCATTCGCCTGCAGATACTCACGCAACGGGATGAGATCGAAGTGTGCAGTCTCATCGGCGCCACCCGCGCTTACATCTGCCGGCCGTTCTTCTACCTTGGCTCGCTACTCGGTCTGCTCGGAGGGCTTGCGGCTCTTCTCATAGTCCTCGGCGCGCTTGCGGTCCTGGATCGCGACTTGACTCAGCTCGGACTACTGTACGGAACCGCTCTTCGGTTGCGCTTCCCGGAACCGCGAGAGATGGCCGCAGTGCTCTGGATCTGCGTCGCGCTCGGCTGGCTGGGGGCCTATTGGTCAGTTAGTAGATACTTACTTCTATTCGAACGTCGTTGAGCCTGGTGGCATCGCTCGCCATGCCCGGAACTCGGACGGAACCCAGCTGGCACTTAGCACTCTAATGTCGAGAGTGCTAAAATAACTGGCGGTCGAGTTGGGATCCAATCCCGATCGGCGGCAATATCGAGGAGACCCAGGATGAAGCAAGCGATGGCACTACCGGTATCGGTCGGCAGTCTGGATGGTTATATCCAGGCCGTAAACCGTTTTCCGCTGTTGTCGCCCGAACAAGAGTTGGGGCTTGCGCGCAGATTCCGGTCCGACGGCGACGTCGAGGCAGCGCGGCAACTGGTCCTTTCTCACCTGCGCCTTGTAGTCGCCATTGCCCGGGGCTACATCGGCTACGGCCTGCCACAGGGAGACCTGATCCAGGAAGGCAATGTCGGTCTGATGAAGGCAGTCAAGCGTTTCGACCCCGAGCGCGGCGTCCGATTGGTGTCGTTCGCTATTCACTGGATCCGGGCGGAGATCCATGAGTTCGTTCTCCGCAACTGGCGGCTGGTGAAGATCGCCACCACCAAGGCGCAACGAAAGCTCTTCTTCAACCTGCGCAGCATGAAGCCTTCGCTCGACCCGCTAACGCGCGCGGAAGTCCGTTCCATTGCCGGGCGTCTCGGCGTCAAGCCCGAGGAGGTATCTGAAATGGAGATGCGGCTTGCCGGTCAGGAGATAGCGCTTGAGCCCGCCAATGATGACGAAGAGGGCTATACACCGATTGCCTATCTCGCCGACAGCGCGCCCGAGCCGAGGGAGATCATCGAGGCAGAACAGGAAAAGAGCCTACGGGCCCGGGGGCTGGAGTCTGCCCTGGGCAGCCTGGATGGTCGCAGCCGCCGCATCATCGAGGCCCGCTGGCTGCGCGAGGCGAACCCCGCAACTCTGCACGAGCTCGCCGCCGAATTCAAGGTGTCTGCGGAGCGCATCCGGCAGATCGAGGCGAAGGCTCTAGAAAAGATGAAGACCGTCATTGCGGCGGCGTAGCGACCAACGCAACCACAAGAAAAGCCGCGGCGCTGCCGCGGCTTTTCAGTTTGCCCCGAACACTACGTAGCGGTCGCGTCCCTGCTGCTTAGCTTGGTAGAGGGCCTGATCAGCCCGCTCGATCAATTCTTCGGGAGAGGTTTCTTTCTCGGGGATGATCGACACCACGCCCTGGCTCAGAGTGACGTTCTGGCTGACCTCCGACCGCGCGTGCCTGATCGCCAGACTGGCGACGACCCCATCTACCGTGCGCGCCACATCGACTGCGCCATCGAGCACGGTACCCGGTAGCACTAAGGCGAATTCCTCGCCGCCGTAGCGAGCGGCAAGATCGGCTGGGCGTCGTCCGGCGGAGCATAGCGCCGCCGCCACCTGCCGCAGGCAGGTGTCTCCCGACCGGTGACCATAGTAGTCATTGAAGGCTTTGAAATAGTCGACGTCCGACAGGATCAGCGAAAGCGGCTGATGTTCGCGTGCGGCACGCCGCACTTCCGTTACCAGGTACGTGTCGAAATAGCGCCGGTTGGCGATCCCGGTCAAACCGTCTTGCCGGGAGAGCTTCTGCAGCTCGCGGTTGGCTGCGGCGAGATCGCGCGATACCTCGAGCAGCCTGCTGCGCATGGTTTCAATGCGGTGCAGCGCACGGATTTTTGCATTCAGCACGACGAAGCTCACGGGCTTCACGAGGTAATCGTCGCCCCCTGCCTCAATGGCGCGATCGAGGTCCTGGTCGGCCTCCTTCGAGCTCAGAAAAATGATCGGCACCCAGTCGTCTGGGTCGCCGGATTCCCGCATGCGCCGCGCCGCTTCGTAACCATCCATGACGGGCATGACCGCGTCGATGAGAACAAGGTCCGGCCGGTCGCTTCCGTATGTGGCCAGCGCCACAGCTCCATCCGTCGCCTCGATGACGGAGTGACCCATCTTTTCGAGCAGCGTGCGCAGCCCCGAACGAATCGTGGGCGAGTCGTCGACGATTAGTATCTTCACAAGCCCCCCTACCCGGGCAATGCCGCAATCGAGAGCAGCGAATCAGGCCATCTCGCACGCGCCCATTTCTTGTCGTTCTTCGGGCATGAGTGGCGAGGCGCGGCGCCCGGCCTAGTCGACTTTATACAGCGCCACGCCCGGGTGGCGCAATAGCCCCCGACATCCGGGACGGGCCCAGGAAACGGCCACCCCGACGGGTCATCCCGAGGCGGCGGTCCGACGCGTTGCGGGGTTAGCGCCGTAGCGTGCTGTCGGCAGTCGACTACCCTGAAGCGCGCAGCAGTGTTTGGATGTCGGCGACGAGGTTGGCCGAGTTGCCGTAGCGCACGAAGAGTCGCAATCGCCCCTGCGGATCGAACACGTAGCTGCCGGCGGTGTGATCCAGGGTGTAGGCGTCGGGCGTCTTCCCAGGTACTTTCTGGTAGATCACCCTGAAGTCCTTCGCGACTCGTGCCGTTGCGGCCGCGTCGCCATAAAGCCCGAGAAAGCTAGGGTCGAACGCAGGCACGTAGTCCCGAAGCAGCTTGGGCGTGTCGCGCTCCGGGTCGACCGTGACGAAGAGAACCTGCAATTTCTTTCCTTCCTCGCCCAACTGCTCCTTGACCACCTTCAACTCGGCGAGCGTCGTGGGGCAGACGTCGGGGCAATGCGTGTAGCCGAAGAACATCACCACCGCCTTGCCGCGGAAATCGCCGAGCGTGCGCGTCTTGCCATTGTGGTCGGTGAGCGTGAAGTCCTTGCCGTAGTCGGCCCCAGTAATGTCGGTGTTCTTAAATGAAGGGCCCGAGGCACTGCAGCCGACTAACGTAAGCGCAGCAAAAACAGGGCCGAACAGCGTGCGCACGGAACGGTGCTCAAATGGGAAGATAGTGGTCGAAAAGCAGGGCCGCGAAGAGGAGCGCAAGGTACGCTATCGAGTAGCGGAAGGTGCGCCGGGCGAGCGCGTCGCTGTAGCTTGCATAGAGCCGCACTGCGTAGGCAAGAAAGACGCCGTTCAGAACAAGCGCGGCCGCGAGATAGATCCAGCCGCTCATGCCATAGGCGAAGGGAAGCAGCGCCGACGCAAATAGGATCAGCGTATAGAGCAGGACGTACAGCCGAGTGAAGCGATGACCGTGCGTGACCGGCAGCATCGGCAGCCCGGAATTGGTGTAGTCCTCGGTGCGGTACAGGGCAAGTGCCCAGAAATGCGGCGGCGTCCAGGCAAAGATGATGAGGAAAAGCAGCAGCGCTTCAGGCGTGATGTCGCCCGTCGCCGCCGCCCAGCCGAGCACCGGCGGCATAGCGCCGGACGCGCCGCCGATGACGATATTCTGCGGCGTCATCGGCTTGAGCAGCACCGTGTAGATCACGGCGTAGCCGATAAAGGTGCCAAGCGTGAGCCACATCGTGAGCGGATTGACGAAGGCATACAGAATCCAGAGCCCGGTGCCGCCGATGGCGCCTGCAAACGCGAGAGTTTGAGAGGAACTGATTTCCCCGCGCGGCAGAGGCCTCGCGCGGGTGCGCGTCATGACTGCGTCGATCTTCCACTCGACCAGGCAATTCACCGCCGCCGCCGCGCCGGCGACCAGCCAGACTCCGACGATCGCCGCGATCAGCAGCCGAAGCGGCACCATTCCCGGCGTCGCGAGAAACATACCTATCACCGCGCAGAACACGATCAGCGATACGACGCGCGGCTTGGTAAGGCTGAGGAATTGGCGCAGGCGGAAAGCGGTAAAGGACAATGCGAGGTGCATGGTGGGAAATTTTATCACGCGACTCAGCCGATTCGCGATACCTTGAGCAACCGCGCGAGATCCTTCACCATGCGCCGAGGATCGGGATCACGCGGGAATCGCAACATCAAGTTCCCCAGAGGATCGATGAGATAGATGTGATCGGCAGGATTCTGCGCCGCCGGGAGCTCCGCGAAGACCCGACTGGTGTTCGCAAGCGCGATGTGCATGCCCGGATACTCGCTGAGCAATGCTGCGTCGGGAGCGACAGCGTCTGACAACAGCCACGCGCGTTCGACGCGCTCCGCGTCTTTTCCCTGCGCGAGACGCACCTGGCGAAGGTAGACGAGTTTCTTTCGGCAGCCCTCACCACACGCGCCAGAATCTATTTGCAGCAGGACCCACTTGCCGCGTAGCTTCGAGAACTGAAACAGACCGCCGTCCGGACGGCGCAGCCCGGAATCGGAAATTGGCTGCGGCGTGATCAACTCGCCGTAGTTCGACCTTGAATCGGGCGGCCAGACGAAATAGGCGAACCACGCGGCAAAGGTGGGTGCCGCGCATATCGCAAGAATCGCGATTGCGGTGCGCCTGCCGCGCCGCCGCCTGGATTCACTCGCGCCCGGGACGGAGCCGCTCGAAGCTGAGAACGACATAGAGAAGGACGGCGAGCGCCGCAAACGAATACCATTGCAGGGCGTAGCTGCGATGCATGTCCACGCCAGTATCGGGTCGCACCCACACGCGCGCGAGCCCGTCCCGGGCGTCGCTCGTCTGCTCGATCACGAAGGGATGGAGCTTGAGCGCCAGCCGCTGTTCCTCACGCTCGATGACGAGGTTCTGCCGCAAGGGGCCGGTCGCCGGCTCGGGCGCAAGCTCGAGGAAGCGACGGATCGGCACCACCGCGATGCCCTCGATTGTCTGAGCGCCTTCCGGCGTCGGCACCGATGGCAGCGCCAACCGCTCGCCAGCCGCGATCCAACCGCGATCGACAAGGACGTGCACGTCGCCTCCTTCCAGTCTGAGCGGCGTCACAACGTGATAGCCGGCGACGCCCCGCAACACTTTGTTGTCCAGGAACAGGGTCGCGCCAGCGACGAAACTCCCGCGCGCACTCACGCGGTGATTCTCCGCTTCGTCGGCGCTGATGGGCGCAGCGGAAATTGAGAGCGCCGCGTCCCGCAAGGCTGCATCGAGTCGGCGGGCCGCCTCGAGTTTTTGCTCGGCCCGGTGGGTCTGCCAGTTGCCAAGCGACACCGTGAGCGCGACGAACAGGGCCGTAGCGATGCTCCAGAGCGGCCGGGGACGGAACGCGCGTCCGCCGATTGGGATGCCGCGCCATGTCATGATCTCATCCGGAAAGGAGTACACTCGCTGCGACCTGCCCGCCTGATGTCGTGAAAATCGTCGTCATCGTGTTCTTCGTCGCGATCGTCGCGAGCCTCGGCTCGGCGCTGTTCTTCCTCGTCACGGACCGCGGTCAATCGAAACGCACGGTCAAAGCGCTCGCGTTTCGAGTGGGTCTCTCGCTGACGCTCTTTCTCCTGCTCATGGCAGGCTACTACTTCGGTCTCATTCCCGGCAAGATCCACTGATTTGGACAAAAAAACGCCGCACTCGAAGTGCGGCGCTTCAATTCCCTTGCGGGAATCCTCCTCCTTATTGTCTTTCCGCCGACCCCTGCTCTGTAGAGCGCGTTCGACTTTCCCTAGAGCCAATACACGAATATGAACAGCCCCAGCCATACCACGTCGACGAAGTGCCAGTACCAAGCCACCGCCTCGAACGCGAAGTGGTGTTCGGGCTTGAAATGTCCGGCAAGGCAGCGGATAAATATGGTGGTGAGCATGATAGCGCCCACCGTCACGTGAAACCCATGGAACCCGGTGAGCATGAAAAAGGTCGATCCGTAGATCCCCGTCGACAGCTTCAGGTTCAGCTCCGAATAGGCGTGACCGTACTCGTAGGCCTGGAAGCCGAGAAACGTGACGCCGAGTGCGATGGTGAAGAACATGAAAAGCGCGAGCTGCCCGCGCCTGTTTTCCTTAAGTGCCCAGTGGGCGATCGTGACCGTAACTCCGGAGGAGAGCAGCAGCAGCGTGTTGATCGCCGGGATACCCCACGCCGCCATTGGCGTGAACGGGTCCTTGAAGTTCGGCCCCGCCGACGGCCATTGCGCCGCAAAATCGGGCCAGAGCACCTTGCTGTCGATGCTCCCGAGGTCGGGGACCGAAATCTGCCGCGCGTAGTAGAGCGCGCCGAAGAACGCTGCAAAGAACATCACTTCCGAGAAAATGAACCAGCTCATTCCCCAGCGGAACGATACGTCTTCCCAGCGACCGTATCTGCCTCCCTCGGACTCGCGGATGACATCGCCGAACCAGCGCACCATCATGAAAACGAGAATGCCCAACCCGAGTAGCACGATGTAGCGGCCCGGGTCCCAGCCGTTGAACCAGCTCGCGGCTCCGGTCGCGAGGCATAGGAGCGCCGCAGATCCGAAGATCATCCAATGCGAGGGCTGTGGAACGTAGTAGTGCTGAGCGTGCTCGCTCATCTTGTTCTCCTCTCCTAACCGGCCCGGCTGACCACGAATTTCACCAGCAGGACCAGGCTCAATACGAATAGCGCAGCGCCGATGAGACCAGCGATGACGACCTGAACCGGCTTCAGCTGCGCCACGTCCGATTCGTGCGCCGAGCGCTTCCTCACGCCGAGAAACGACCAGAACACGGCCTTCACGACCTGTAGCGGGGAGGCAGCCTTGGGGGTCTGCTCGCCGTCCATCGAGCTCATCCCCGCCCGCCGCTCGTCCCGTTCACCTCGAAAAAGGTGTAAGACAGCGTTACCGTGTTGATTTCGGAGGGCAGCTTCGGATCGATCACGAAAACCACCGGCATCCTGCGCACTTCGCCCGGGCCGAGGGTCTGTTGCTGGAAGCAGAAGCACTCGATCTTCCTGAAGTACAGCGCCGCCTGCTGCGGCCCGTAGCTGGGGACCGCCTGGCCGGTGACCGGCCGGTCGAGCGTGTTCCTCATCTCGTAGACGACCTGCGTGACCTCGCCCGGATGCACCGCAACGCTCGCTTCGAGCGGCTTGAACGTCCATGGAAGGCGCTGGGTGTTGGCGTCGAACTCGACCGACACCGTGCGCGTGGGATCCACCTGCGTGTTCTGCGCCGCGAGCGCGTCGGGCTGGAACAGGTTGCGGATTCCAGTGACCTGGCAGATCTTCTCGTAGAACGGAACGAGCGCGAAGGCAAAGCCGAACATCACCACGGCAGCGACGAGCAGCTTCTTCATCACCAGCCGGTTGGCCCAGGCAAGATCGCCGTTTCGTTCCATCATTTGAGCATCACGTACTTGAGCATGATCCCGAGGAAGAACGCGAGCGCAACCGAGGCAAGCACAAGTGCCGTCCTGCGATTCAAGCGCTGTGCGCGATCGACCACTACTTCACCACCGGCTGTTCGTGGAAGCTGTGATGGGGCGCGGGGCTCGGCAGATGTGTCCATTCGAGCGTATCGGCGCCTTCCCAAGGACGCTGTCCCGCCTTCTCGCCCCGCCCAAGCACAGTCACTTTCAGGGCGATCCACAGGAACAGGAGCTGTGAGAGACCGAAGCCGAATGCGCCGATCGAGGCGATCTCGTTGAAATCGGCGAACTGCAGCGCGTAGTCTGGGATCCGGCGCGGCATTCCGGCGAGGCCGAGGAAGTGCATGGGGAAGAACGTGATGTTGAAGAAGATCATCGACAGCCAGAAGTGCCACTTGCCGAGTTTCTCGTCGTACATCCTTCCCGTCCATTTCGGTACCCAGAAGTAGAAACCGGCGAAGAGCGAGAAGAGCGACCCCGCCACGAGCACGTAGTGGAAATGGGCCACGACGTAGTAGGTGTCCTGCAGCTGGATGTCGATGGGCATGATCGCCAGGATCAGCCCGGTGAACCCGCCCATGGTGAAGACGAAAATGAAACCGACGGCGAACAGCATCGGTGTCTCGAAGGTCATCGAGCCACGCCACATGGTAGCGAGCCAGTTAAACACCTTGACGCCGGTTGGCACCGCGATCAGCACGGTGGCGTACATGAAGAACAGGATTCCCGCAGTGGGCATGCCCACTGTAAACATGTGGTGCGCCCAGACGATGAACGACAGGATCGCGATCGAAGCGGTGGCGTACACCATCGAGGAATACCCGAAGAGCGGTTTCCTCGAGAAGGCAGGAATGACCTGGCTGATGATCCCGAAGCCGGGAAGGATCATGATGTAGACCTCGGGATGCCCGAAGAACCAGAAGATGTGCTGGAACATGACCGGGTCACCGCCGCCCGCAGCGTTGAAAAACGACGTCCCGAAATGGCGGTCGGTGAGCACCATGGTGATGGCGCCCGCGAGCACGGGCATCACTGCAATGAGCAGATACGCGGTGATGAGCCACGTCCACACGAAAAGGGGCATCTTCATGAGCGTCATGCCGGGCGCGCGCATGTTCAGGATGGTCGTGATGATGTTGATCGAGCCCATGATCGAGGACGCGCCCAGGATGTGCAGCGCAAAGATGCCGAGATCCATCCCCGGCCCCATCTGCGTGGAGAGCGGCGCATAGATGGTCCAACCCGCGGCGACCGCGCCGCCCGGGACGAAGAACGAGACGATCAGGAGCGTTCCCGCCACTGGCAGCAGCCAGAAGCTCCAGTTGTTCAGCCGCGCGAACGCCATGTCGGGCGCGCCGATCATCATGGGAACCTGCCAGTTCGCGAAACCGACAAAGGCGGGCATAATCGCCCCGAACACCATGATCAGGCCGTGCATCGAGGTGAGTTGGTTGAAGAACTCGGGATGCCACAGCTGCAGACCGGGCTTGAACAGCTCCGCGCGGACACCGAGCGCGAGCACGCCCCCGACGAGGAACATGGTGAAGCTGAACCAGAGGTAGAGCGTGCCGATGTCCTTGTGATTGGTCGTGGTGATCCAGCGCATGATCCCCGAGGGATGACGTTCATGCCCGCCGTGGGCGTGGCCGGTGTCGATGACTGCGCTCATGAAAGCTCCTAGTATTTCGTTTCGTACGGTTCGAGGTCCGTCGCCGCGCCGGTGAGCTTGCTCCGCAAGCTCACCGGCGGGCCGTCGCGATATCGCTTGGCTGGATGACATCGCCGCTGCGATTGCTCCAGGCATTGCGCTCGTAGGCGATAACCGCGGCGATTTCCGTGTCCGAGAGCTGCTTGCCGAAGGGCGCCATCGCCGTGCCCTGCTTTCCGTTCAAGACGATCTCGATGTGCCGGCCCCTGGGTCCATTGACCAGCTTCGAGCCGTCGAGCGCCGGGAATGCACCCTTGACGCCCTGCCCGTTCGCCTGGTGGCAGGCCACGCAGTTCGTCGCGTAGATCTTCTCGCCTCTCGCTTTCAGCTCCGCGAGGCTCCATTTCTTGTTCGGGTCTTCGGCGACGGCCGCCATCTTCCTCTTCTGCTCGCCAACCCAGGCCGCGTATTTTTCGGCCGAGACTACCTCGACTACGATCGGCATGAAGCCGTGGTCCTTGCCGCAGAGTTCCGCGCACTGGCCTCGGAAGACGCCCTCTTTTTCGGCCCTGAACCAGGTATCGCGAACGAAACCCGGAATTGCGTCCTGTTTCACGCCGAACTCCGGCACCATCCAGGCATGAATCACGTCGTTTGCCGTGGCGAGGATGCGGATCTTCCTGCCGACCGGGACCACAAGAGGATTATCCACCTCGCGAAGATAGTTATCGCCTTTCGGCGTGCCTCCGCTGATCTGGTCCTGCGGAGTAGCGAGATTCGAAAGGAACGATATGCCTTCCCCCTCGCCCCTCAAATAGTCGTAGCCCCATTTCCACTGATAGCCGGTCGCTTTTATGGTGATGTCGGGAGTCGTCGTGTCCTTGATCTCCAGAAGCGTCTTCGTGGCCGGCCAAGCCATGGCGATCAGGATAACGAGCGGAATGACAGTCCAGATGATTTCGACAGTCGTGTTCTCGTGGAAGTGCTCGGCCTTGTGACCGACCGATCTGCGGTGGGCATAGATCGAATAGAACATCACCCCGAACACGCCGATGAAGATCACCAGGATGATCCCCATCATGATGAGGTGCAGATTGTAGATCTCGCTGGCGACGCGGGTCACCGGGGAGGGCAGATTCCACTGGTAAGCCGCCTGCGCCGTTCCGGCATACGCCAGGAGCCCGACACCGATCTTCTTGGCCATCCCCTTTATCATCGTGTCCTCGTTGGTTTTCTTGCTGGTGAATCGGCAAGCCGCGGCAGAGCGACAGGCAGCACTATTCGCTTCGAGGCGACTCCCGATTTCGCGTCCCATCCCGCGCGAACGCAGAAGCGGACCGCGCACGCGACTGGAAGGCCTCGGCACATCCGCGACCTCACTGAACTCGTCGCGGCGCCGCGAGGCGATTTCTGGAAGGAAGCGGAAAGATCCCCGTGAAAAACCGCGCTAAGTTAGCACACCATCGTATCCCCCGGCAAGCCGGAACGCGGACTTTAGCCCCGGATTTTCGTTCTCATTTCCATCTTTACGATGTGCCTCCCGTCTGCGGCAACGCGCGGCTCGCCCTTCCACGCGTGGCCGTACACAACCTCGACCGTTGCCGGCAATTTGCCTTGCGTTCGCTTGCCCTCATACGCGTCGAGCAAACGGCGCCACGCGTCACGCCCTGTCAGACCGCGGCGGCGATCGCGCGCCGCGCAGGTCTGGCCGGACGCCTTGAGGTCTCGTGCAAGCGCCGCGACGTCCGCATACGTCAGCGTGATCGTTTCCATGTCCATCACCGGCGTGGCAAAGCCGCCTGCGACGAGCATATCGCCGAGGTCGTGCATATCGATGAAGGAATGCACGTGACGGGTACGGGAGCCCACCGCAAGCGCATCCCGCAGTTCCTTCAGCGTATCCGGCCCGTAAGTGGAGAACATCAGCACCCCTCCCGCCGAGAGCACCCGGTGGAATTCGCGCATTGCCGAGAGCGGATCGTCCGCCCAGGCTAGCGCCAGATTCGACCAGATCATGTCCACACACCCCGCACGGAGCGGCAGCGAGAGAAAATCTGCGCATAAATGAAACCGCGCTGCGCCGGCGAGGCGCCGCCGCAAGCGCTCGATGAGCGAATCGGCGCGCGCCGCCAGACGAAGCGCCGCCATTGCGTAGTCCACCCCTAGGAGTTCGGAATGCGGAAAGCGTCTGCCGAGCAGCGCCAAGCCGCGCCCGGCACCGCACCCTGCGTCGAGCACCCGCGCCGGCCGAACCCGAATGTAGTCGAGCCGCTCAAGCATCCGATGCTCGACCTCGCGCTGCAGCACTGCGGCATCCTGGCTCGCCCGCGCGGCGCGTTCGAACGCGCGCCGCGCCTGGCGCAAGTCCAGGCGGAACGGCTCTGCAGTCATGCGAGTAGCCTAACGACCGTCCCGAGTTGCCTTTGGGCAGGCTCAGAGCGCGCGCATGCCCAGCTTTTCCAGCAGGGCGCGATCGCGCGCGGCCTCGGGGTTGCCAGTGGTGAGAAGCTTGTCGCCGTAGAAGATCGAATTGGCCCCGGCGAGGAAGCACAGCGCCTGCACGGCTTCGGGCATCTCGGAGCGTCCGGCCGAAAGCCGCACGAAGCTTGCCGGCATGGTGATCCGGGCGCAGGCGATGGTGCGGACGAATTCGCTCCAGTCGATCTTTGGCGTGCCGTTGAGCGGTGTACCCTGCACCTGCACGAGATCGTTGATGGGCACCGACTCGGGGTGCGGGTCGAGGGCCGCAAGCTGCGCAATCAGTCCAGCGCGCTGCGCGCGGGTCTCGCCCATTCCGACAATGCCCCCGCAGCACACCTTGACTCCCGCCCTGCGCACGCGTTCGAGCGTTTCGAGCCGGTCATGATAGGCGCGCGTCGTCACGATCTGGCCGTAGAATTCGGGCGCGGTGTCCAGGTTATGGTTGTAGTAGTCAAGGCCCGCGGCCTTGAGCTGTTCCGCCTGGCCTTCGCCAAGCATTCCAAGCGTCGCGCAAGTCTCCAGGCCGAGCGCTTTCACTGAGCGCACCATTTGCGCGACCCGCTCGAGATTTCTCTGCTTGGGGCTGCGCCACGCTGCGCCCATGCAGAATCGCGTCGCGCCCCCTCGCTTCGCGGCCTGTGCGGCTTCCAGCACTTCCTCGAGCGGGAGGAGCGCTGTATTGCCGACGCCGGTTTGATATCGCGCGGACTGCGGACAGTAGGCGCAGTCCTCCGGACAGCCCCCGGTCTTGATGGAAAGCAGCGTCGAGAGCTGCACCGCGTTGGCGTCGAAGTATTGGCGATGAACCGCTTGTGCGCGATGAACAAGGTCGTTGAAAGGCATGGCAAACAGCGCTTCGACATCGGCGCGCGCCCAGCGCTGCCTGCCGCCGGAATGACTGCGGTCGGCGTGCACCGCCGCGCGCGGTCGTCCGTTACTGGAAGTCACGGCCGCCGCAGGGATCGGTTTCACGCTGAAACCTCAGGCGATGGCTTGTTGAGGGGCATCGCATGATCATGCGGGCGGGCTGCAGACATGTCAATCGAAGCTACTGAGCATGTCTAGCGGCCGCGGACAAGAACTGGAGTCCTGGATAGGCCGGGATTGCCTGCTCTGCGGTGCGCAGGCCGACGGGGAATTCTTTTGCGGCGGCTGCGCGACAACGCTGCCGGGACTGACGGAACGTTGCCCGCAGTGCGCGCTCCCGACCCCGGGTTCGGCAGTTTGCGGAAACTGTCTCGGTCGTCCCCCGCATTTCGATCGCACGACCGCTCTATGGCGCTACGAGTTTCCGTGCGACAGGCTGGTGCAGGCGCTCAAGTACCGCGGCCGGCTCGCCGTGGCCCAGTGTTTTGCGCGCCGCCTTGCTGCCGAACAGCTCCCTCGCGCCCATCTCCTCCTGCCAATGCCACTGCATCCGAGGCGCCTCAGGGCACGTGGGTTCAATCAAGCTCTCGAAATCGCGCGCCGCCTGGCCCGTTTCACAGGAATGCAGGTCGAGGCCCGCGGTGCTTTGCGCGCGAAGAATACCCGCCCGCAGACCGAGCTGCCCTACGACGAACGCGCGAAAAACGTGCGCGGCGCATTTGCGTGTCGCCTCGACCTTTCCGGGAAGGTCGTCGGAGTTGTCGACGACGTGATGACCACCGGCGCGACCTTGAACGAGCTCGCGCGCGTTCTGAAAGAGGCCGGCGCGGCGAGGGTCGAAAATATCGTGGTGGCGCGCACCGTTCTGCCTTGACCGCGAGTTTCATTCAGCTCGGCTCAGCCCTCTTCTCTGGGATCGCGCGCAAGCAGTTGCTGGACGGCTTCCCGCGGATGAGCTCCGCGAAACAGGACTGCGCATACCGAGCGAGTAATGGGCATCTCGACCGCCTTTTTCGCTGCCAGCGCCTCTATCGCGGCTGCCGAATACACGCCTTCGGCAACATGACCGAGGCGTCTCAGTATCGTGTCGAGCGGCTCGCCGCGGGCAAGCATGAGACCGACGCGGCGGTTGCGGGAGAGATCCCCGGTGCACGTGAGGATCAAGTCACCGACCCCGGTCAGTCCCATGAAAGTCTCGGTCCTGCCGCCCAACGCCACGCCGAGCCGCGTGAGCTCCGCGAGGCCGCGAGTGATGAGCGCAGCCCGGGCATTGAGGCCGAGGCCAAGGCCATCGCTGATGCCAGCAGCTATCGCCATGACGTTCTTCACCGCACCACTGATCTCGACCCCCGCGAGATCGGTGCTGAAATAGACTCGCAGGGTAGGCTGATGCAACTCGCGCGCCATGCGTTTTGCAAAGTCTGGCGCTCGCGCCGCGAATGTCAATGCCGTCGGGAGGGCCTGGGCGACCTCCACAGCGAAGCTGGGTCCCGAGAGTGCCCCGCAGGCAGCGTTCGTCCCAAGCACCTCTGCGGCCACTTCGTGAGGCAGCTTGCCGCTTGCCTGCTCGAAGCCCTTGCACGCCCAGATTGCGGGTCCTTTCGATCCCGACGCGAAGACGCGCCCGAGAACTTCACGCAACTCGGATGTCGGCGTGGCAATCAAAGTTGCGTCATGTCCGGCGAGCGCGGCGGAGAAATCCCCGGTGACCGTGACCGATTCGGGGAGGAGGACCTCTGGAAGATAGCGGGAATTGCGCCGTCCCGAAGACATTGCGGCAGCCTGCGCGGCGTCGCGCGCCCAAAGAACGACGCGGTGCCTCGCGGCTAGCGAAATCGCGAGAGCCGTGCCCCAAGCTCCCGCGCCGAGGATGGCGATGTTCATCCGGAGACGGGCGGCGCCGCTCGGACTGTTGCTAGATGCCCCAAACCTGGGAGATCTTGACGTAGCCGGTCAAGCCGTCGGCATGACGTACCTTAATCCAGCCGCTTGAAGGCGTTTCCGCGACATCCAGCGCCACTCCTTGCTGTACCCGGAAAACGATTGCCGCCTGTTCACTCGCCGCCTGCCGCACGTCGGCTACGGGAACGGACGCGACGACTGTCCGCTTTTCCGAAAGCGCTTTCTTTTCGACCCAAGCCAGATCCCCTGCCTGGTCGCGCACCTTGACCCAGTTGTCGATGTTGATCACGATCTCGACAGGATAGAGACGGCTGGCGACGAACAGCCTCTTCGCGCGAACCGAAGGCGCGTCGTACATGGGCGTACCGTTCTCAGCGATCGAGCGAAACTCGCCCGCCGCGGCCGGCCCCCCGAGAACAAGCAGGAGAAATACCGCAGCGGCGCGCATCACTGGGCCACCTCGATGCGAGGCGCGGCCTCCTGACTTCCCTGCGCGGTCCGCTGCTGATACAGCGCCTCGAAATTCACGGGCGCGAGCAACACTGGAGGAAAGCCGGCGCGATTGATGACGTCGGAGACCGTTTCGCGCGCGTACGGAAACAGCACGTTGGGACACACGATCCCCAGAACGGCCGCGAGCTCCGCCTCCGGCACGTTGCGAATCTGGAATACGGCCGCCTGTGAGACTTCGACAAGGAAGAGAGTTTTCGAGTCGCGCTTCGCGCTTACGGTAATGACCAGAGTCACTTCGAACAGGAAGTCATTCACGCGTTGCGATTGCTGCTCGAGCTGAATTTCCAGCTGCGGCTGCTCCGGCTGCATGAAAGTATGCGGCCCGCCCGGTACCTCAAGCGACAGGTCCTTGACATAGATCTTTTCGATGCTGAACGCCGGTTCTAGTGTTTCGCTCATCGGGGCTCCGGGAAGTATTTGGCGGCTAAGCGGCCAGCAAGGTATCGAGCCTGCCAGCGTGCTCCAGCGCGGCGAGATCGTCAAACCCCCCCACGTGCATTTCGCCGATGTAGATCTGCGGGACGGTGCGACGTCCGGTCTTCTGCATCATTTCCTCGCGCCGCCGCGGATCGAGATCAACGCGGATTTTCTCGATCTCGGCAATGCCCTTCGACTTCAGCAGAATCTCCGCGCGCACGCAATACGGGCAAACGGCGGTCGAATACATTCGAATCCTTGCCATCACTTCTCCAGCGGCAGGCCAGCCTGCCGCCAAGCCGCGATCCCCCCGCCCAGCGCGAACACCTTCTCAAATCCCAGCTTGCGCAGGGCTGTAACAGCCTTCGCCGAGCGGTTGCCGCTCTCGCACACGATCACGAGCGGCTTCGCCTTGTGCTTCTCCAGTTCCCCAGAGCGCGCGCCCACTTCGGCGAGAGGAATATTGCGCGCGCTCAGCATATGCCCCTTCTGATATTCGGCTGCATCGCGCACATCGAGCACCAGCGCGTTCTGCTGGTTCATGAGCTGAGTCGCCTGCAGGGTCGATATCGAGGACCCGGCGGCGCCTCGGCGCACGACCGGCCACAGCAGCATCCCGCCGCTCACGACGGCTACCGCGACGAGAAAAATATTGTCGCCGACGAATTTCACTAGGTTGACTTCCGCCATTTCTCGATGTCCCATATGCCGCACAGCATCTCGCACTTTGTCACGGGTGGGCGAGAACTCCGGGGCCAAAACTGTTCATTATAAAATGCTTTCCTACGGCGCGAAACGCGCATAATGCAGGACCCTGTCGGGTCACTATATCCATGCAAAAAATCGTGCTACTGCGTCACGGTGAATCGATCTGGAACCTGGAGAACCGATTCACCGGCTGGACCGACGTGGACCTGACGCAACGCGGCATCGACGAAGCCAGGCGCGCCGGGGAGGACCTGAAAGGCGCCGGCTTCATTTTCGACGAAGCTCACACTTCGGTGCTGAAGCGTGCCATCAAGACCTTGTGGCTCACTCTCGAAACGATGGATCTCATGTGGATCCCGGTGCGTCACTCCTGGCAACTCAACGAGCGCCATTACGGAGCCCTGCAGGGCTTGAATAAGGCCGAAACCGCCGCGAAATATGGCGAGAACCAGGTGCTCCTGTGGCGTCGCAGTTACGACGTTCCGCCGCCTGCACTCACGCGCGATGATCGACGCTACTCGCGCGGCGACCCGCGCTACGCAGAGCTCAGCGATGCCGAGCTCCCGCTTACCGAATGCCTCAAGGATACCGTCGCGCGCTTTCTTCCCTATTGGAACGGCAGCATTGCGCCTGCGGTACGGCGTGGCGCGCGGGTGTTGATCGTCGCGCACGGCAACAGTCTGCGCGCGCTCGTCAAGTATCTGGACCGCATGAGCGATCGCGAGATCCTGGACTTGAACATTCCCACTGGAATTCCGCTCGTCTACGAGTTAGATGCCGAACTGCAGGCCGTTCGCCACTACTACCTGGGCGATCCCGCCGAGGCCGAAGCCAAAGCGCGGGCGGTCGCCAATCAGGCCGGGTCGAAAGGGTGACCGGGGGCGGATGTCGGGAGCCCTGAAACCAAAATGACCCTCCGGCGCGATGTGGGGGTCGGCCACGGCGCGAGCCGCGGCTTGGCGTTGTTCCTCCTCATCGCGCCCGCTGTCGGGCTTGCACAAAGCCCAAAGGAAGCCCAGCAGCTCGACGCCCTGCGAGCGCGGATCGAACAGCTGCGCCAGGAAATCTCCGCAACCGAGGAAGGGCGCACTGAAGCGCGTGACCAATTGCGCGAATCCGAACGCGCGATCTCCAATGCCAACCGGGCGCTGCGTGCGCTGGGCGGAACGCGCAATGCAGCCAGTGCCCGGCTCAAGGCGCTCGTCCAGGAGAGCCGGGCCCTCGAGACGGAAATCGCATCGCGCCAGCAGATCCTCGGGCGCTGGTTAAGCCTCCTCTATGTGAACGGCGAACGCGGCTATCTCAGGCTGCTGCTGTCGGGCGGGAATCCCAACAGCGTAGCGCGGGAGCTGCACTACTACAGCTACGTTTCGCGCGCACAAGCGCAGTTCATCCAGGAGGTGCGAACCAAACTCATTCATCAGCGTGAGCTCGAATCCCTGGCCCGCGAGACCAGCCGCGAGCTTGCCGGGGTCGAATCGGCACAGCGCAGGGAGCGCAGCGTCCTTCTTCAGCAGCAGGCCGAGCGTCGCAAGGTGGTTGCCCGCATATCCGCTCAGTTGCGCGATCAGCGACGGCAGGTCAAGGATCTCGAGCGCGACGAGTCCCGCTTGGCGCGGCTGGTTGAGGAGCTCAGCAGGGTCATCGCCGCAACCAAGCTGCCCCGGAACGACAAAGTGCCGGAGGCAGGCAGTGCGGAAGGCCTTTTTGCGGGGATGAAAGGAAGGCTGCGCTTGCCGATCCGGGGGGAACTTGCAAATCGATTCGGGGCCCAACGTTCAAGCGGAGGCCCCACGTGGAAGGGCCTGTTCATTCGTTCGGCGGCCGGCCAGGAAGTCCGAGCAGTGGCTTCCGGGCACGTAGTTTTCGCTGACTGGCTGCGCGGCTTCGGCAACCTTCTGATCATCGACCACGGGCAGGGGTATCTCACCATCTACGGGAACAATGAATCCGTTCTGAAGCAGGTGGGGGACGCCGTGCGGGGGGGAGATGCAGTCGCAACCGTGGGCGCGAGCGGCGGCAACGTGGAATCGGGTTTATACTTCGAGATTCGTCACAAAGGAAAACCGTTTGATCCGCTGCGTTGGGTTTCGCTGAAATAGCGAGCGCTCACGCGCGGAACGGCAGCAGGAGAAACGCGGAATCAAGCCCATGATGACTAGACTCAAACAGGCCAGCCTGGTACTGGTCGGCGTGCTCGCAGGTGTGCTGCTGAGCCTCAATTTTTCTGCCGTTGCCCAGCGCGAGGCCGCGCGCTTCCCTCTGCCGGTCGACGAATTGCGCGCATTTGCCGAAGTGTTCGGCGCGATCAAGTCGAGCTATGTCGAGACGGTCGAGGACAAGAAGCTCATCACCGAGGCGATCAGCGGCATGCTCACGGGGCTCGATCCCCATTCGGCCTATCTCGACCAGGACGCGTTCAAGGAGCTGCAAGTCGGGACCCAGGGCGAATTCGGGGGCCTGGGAATCGAGGTGGGCATGGAAGAAGGATTCGTCAAGGTCATATCTCCGATCGAGGACACCCCGGCGTTCCGGGCAGGTCTCAAACCCGGGGACTTCATCATCAAGATAGACGACACCTCGGTGAAGGGAATGAGCCTGAACGACGCCGTCAAGCGCATGCGAGGAAAGCCGCGAACAACGATCCGCCTTACGATCATGCGCAAGGGCGAAGCGAGGCCTTTTGAGGTGACTCTCACGCGCGACGTTATCCGCGTACAAAGCGTCAAATCGAAGCTTATTGAGCCCGGCTACGGCTGGATCCGCGTCTCCCAGTTCCAGGAGCACACGGGCGAAAATCTGGTCAAGCACATTGAGGCGCTATACAAGAACGGGCCGCTGAAGGGCCTGATTCTGGATCTGCGCAACGACCCGGGTGGATTGCTGAACGGCGCAGTCGGAATTTCCGCGGCGTTCCTGCCGCATCGTGCATTGGTCGTATCGACGGACGGCCGTACCGAAGACGCCAAGCGCAAGTTCATCGCGGCGCCCGAAGACTATCTTCGCGGCAACCGCGAGGACTATCTGAAGAACCTTCCGCCCGCAATCAAGACTGTGCCGATGGTTGTCCTGGTCAATGCCGGGTCGGCATCCGCGTCCGAGATCGTGGCGGGCGCATTGCAGGACCACAAGCGCGCGAAAATCCTCGGCACCACGACTTTCGGCAAGGGCTCGGTGCAGACGATCCTTCCTCTTGGCAACAACACGGCGATCAAACTGACCACCGCTCGCTACTACACGCCCAGCGGGCGCTCGATCCAGGCAAAGGGCATTGTCCCGGATATCGTCATCGAAGATCCCACGACGTCCACGGCCGGGAGACTGCGGGAGGCAGACTTGGAGAAGCACCTGGCCAACGAGCAGGATTCCCGCTCCGGCGCAACACAGCGACCCGCCCCAAAGCCCGCGGCGGGTGGCAATGGGGATGACAAGCCGCCGGCGCCGCTCGAATTCGCCTCGGACAAGGATTTTCAGTTCCAGCAGGCGCTCAAGTACCTGAAGGGTCTTCCGCTCGCCACCGCGCAGAGCGCGCCAGCTTCATCGTCCAAGAACTGATAAAGGTGGACGCGCGGCGCGCGCCGCGTTATCTCTGCGGAATGGAGCTGACGCGTGGCGCAGCTCATTCCGCAGTGCGTGAAATTCACCTATGAACGACGAGCAGCTTCTCCGGTATTCACGACATATCCTTCTGCCCGAGATCGGCGTCGAAGGCCAGGAGAAGCTGCGGGCAGCTTCGGCCCTCGTGATCGGCGCGGGCGGACTCGGTTCCCCGGCCGCGATCTATCTAGCTGCTGCCGGCGTCGGGACGATTACCCTCGCCGACGGCGATACCGTGGATTTGACCAACCTGCAGCGACAGATTCTGCACAGCACCGAATCGGTGGGAAGATCCAAGGCGGTTTCCGGGCGCGACTCGCTCGCGAAGATCAATCCGGAAGTAAAGGTCGCGCCGCTGCAGCGCCGCCTCGGCGAAGGTGAACTCGATCCGCTGGTCGCAGATTCGACCGTCGTCCTCGACTGCTCCGACAATTTCGCCACACGCCATGCAGTGAACCGCGTGTGTGTCCGGCATCGCAAGCCGCTGATTTCGGGGGCCGCAGTGCGCTTCGATGGTCAAGTGAGCGTATTCGACATGAGGGACGAAAACAGTCCCTGCTATCACTGCCTGTTCCCGGAAGACGCGGAGCTCGAGGATGTGCGCTGCGCGGTAATGGGAGTGTTCGCACCGCTTACCGGCATAATCGGCACGATTCAGGCGGCCGAGGCGCTGAAGCTGCTTGCAGGCGTTGGGGAGACGCTCAAGGGGCGGTTGTTGATGCTTGACGCGCTCGCCATGCAGTGGCGAACCGTAAGGCTCGCGAGGGACCCCGCCTGCACGGTGTGCGCCCGGGTGATCGCCTAGTTTCGCGTCGTCGCACCTGTCACGATCAAACAAGCAGAGGCCACTGCTTGTCCCACAGCTCCGAAGGAAGGCGCGTGAAACCGCTCTTGGCGAACTGCTGCCATCGCCCGACGATATAACAGAGGAGCAGATTGGCCTGCGGGCCGGGATCGGCGGCAGCCCGCGACCCCGCCGATTGGTCCTGCGTCGCGGCCACGCGCAGACACTGCTTGAACGTGGCCTCCAGCCGGTCATGCAGCTGATTGATCCTGGCCTGCAGTCGATCATCCTCGTTCACGAGCGCGTCCCCGACGAGCACGCGCGTCATGCCCGGATTTTTCTCGGCAAAACCAAGCAGCGAGCCGAGGATCGCATGGAGCTGCTTGAGACCACTTTCCTCTTCGGCCGTGATCTTGTTGATGAGCCCGAATACGGTCTGCTCGATGAACTCGATCAAACCTTCGAACATCTGGGCTTTGCTCGCGAAGTGCCGGTAAAGAGCAGCCTCCGAGACCTCCAGCTGCTTTGCCAGGGCCGCAGTAGTGACTTTCTCTCCCTTAGGGTCCTCGAGCATCCGCGCCAGCACCTGCAGGATTTGCAGGCGTCGCGCGCCGCGTTTGGCAGCTGGCATGGCGTTCCTCGCAGACGATCGGCGGGACGGCTATTGTATGACTCTACGTAAGCGCTTGCTACCAGCCGCGTGCAAGCGATCGCCGCCAGAATGGGCCGATTGCCACTGTGTTTCCTTGGCCACTAGAATCCCGGTCATGCAGCTATCGCCAAACTTTTCCCTTGAGCAGCTCACTTATTCCGAGACCGCGCAAGAAAGCGGTATCGACAACACGCCGTCCCCGGAGATAGTCGAGAACCTGAAACAGCTTGCGCAAGGCTTGGAGGCCCTGCAGGCCTTGCTCGGTGCGCCCCTGGAAATATCGAGCGGTTACCGCTGTGCGGCGCTGAACGAAGCCGTGGGCGGCTCTAGCGCGTCTCAGCATATGCTGGGTCTGGCTGCCGATATCGTTTGTCCGGGTTTCGGATCTCCGCTCGCCCTTGCCCGTGCCATCCAGCAATCCGGAATCGGCTTTGACCAGTGCATCCTGGAGTACGGACAATGGGTGCACCTGTCATTCAGCGACGCTCCCCGCCAGCGCCTGTTGACCATCTACGACGACGAGGAGGGATACCTCGCCGGGCTGTGGGATGAGGGTGGTACGCGGGTCGCCTAAACATACCCTTCGCCCTTGCACACCAGGGAGCTGCGGCTGACCGCGCGTTCTATGGGTGACCGCGCTTCAAGCACCCGTCGTCATCTGGAACGGATCAGCGTCCCCACGCCCTCGTCGGTAAGGATCTCCAGCAGCAATGCGTGCTCAACCCGGCCGTCGATGATGTGCACGCTCTTTACGCCGTTTCTCGCCGCGTCGAGCGCCGAGCTTATCTTGGGCAACATTCCTCCGGACAGTGTGCCGTCTGCCACCAGGGCATCGATTGTCTTGGGCGTGACGCCCGTCAGAAGCTTGCCGTCCCTGTCGAGCACGCCGGGGGTGTTGGTGAGCACGACGAGTTTTTCGGCTTTCAGGACCTCGGCAAGCTTTCCGGCGACCAGGTCGGCGTTGATATTGTAGGATTGGCCGTCCTCGCCCACTCCGATCGGCGCGACCACCGGGATGAAACCACCCTGCTCCAGCGCCCAGATGACTTTCGGATCGATCGAGGCGATTTCACCCACCTGGCCTATATCGATCTTGCCGTTGTCCTTGTCGGAAAGAAGCATCTTCTTCGCATGAACGAAGGCGCCGTCCTGGCCCGTAAGACCAACCGCCTTGCCACCAGCCTGGTTGATCAGTGTCACGACTTCCTTGTTGACCTGGCCGCCGAGAACCATTTCCACCACGTCCATCGTCTCGGCGTCGGTGACCCGCATGCCCTGCACGAACTCACCTTTCTTGCCGATGCGCGCCAGCTGCTCGTCGATTTGGGGGCCGCCCCCGTGAACCACTACCGGATTCATGCCGACGAGCTTCAGCAGCACCACATCATGGGCGAAGCTGCGCTTCAGCCGCTCGTCGGTCATCGCGTTGCCGCCGTACTTGACGACGATAGTCTTGCCGTGGAAGCGCTTGATGTAGGGCAACGCCTCGGCGAGAACTTTGGCCTTGTGCGTGGGGGTAAGAGCCGGGTCGCTCATCGGCGCGCGCATGGTGAACGCTGATTGTACCCTGCCGCCGAAATGGAAAAAAACAAAAGGCGGCCAGATGGCCGCCTTAAGTGAGAGCGGAAGCCGGAGCTCCCGACGAAGCGCTTACTGGATGGTCAGCTGCTTCACCGCAGCCGCGGCCTTCTTCGGCAGCGTCAGCTCGAGCACGCCGTCGGCGTACTTAGCGCTGGCGCGCGCCTCATCGATCTCCTGGCTCAGGCGGAAAGCGCGGGAAACCTTCCCGTAGCGGCGTTCGCTGTGCAACACGCGCTCGCCGTTTTTCACGTCGCGCTCCACCCGCGTTTCCGCTGTGATCGAGATCTGGTCGCCATCGACTGCGACCTTGATATCGTCCTTCTTCACTCCCGGAAGTTCGGCGAGCACTTTGTATTCGCCGTTCTGTTCCGCAACATCAATCTTCACCTGGCGCAACGGTTCTTCGATCTCGAAGCCGATAGGCCGGACGAAAAAACCCTTCAGAAGGTCATCGAACACATCCGAAAAGGGATCATACCGGGTAATGTTTGCCATAGCTCACTCCTTATGGATTCAGTTCCGGGCAAGTCGCCCGCGTAGCCAAGAGATAGGGGGCGACTTGCTGATTTCAAGAGCCCTTGCGGTGCCGGCGCTGACCGGATAGATTCAGCCGTTTCCTTGTTCCCGCTTGCCCGTGCCTGCAGAAGTCTCCGTCCCAAGCACGCTTGAACTTGAGCGGCAGCGCCCTTATTTAATGCGCTTTGCACTGTCCCGGCTGCGCGATCGGAGCGCGGCCGAGGACGCCGTGCAGGAAGCGCTGCTCGCCGCGATCCAGGGCGCAGAGCGATTCACGGGCCAGTCGTCGGTGCGGACCTGGCTTGTCGGAATTCTCAAACACAAGATCATCGACAACCTGCGGAAGTCGTCGCGCGAGCGTCCGTCTGAGCCCGCAAGCGACGCGAGCGTCGAGGACCTTGAGGTCTTCTTCGGGAGCGACGGCCATTTCGTGGAACCGCCCGGGGAGTGGGAGAGCCCCGAGAAGGCGCTTGAGGAGCGCCGCTTCTTCGAAGCTCTTGAGCGCTGCCTGCAGGGTCTGCCGAAGAACGCCGCCAGCGCCTTTACCTTGCGCGAGATGATGGGCCTTGGTACGGATGAAATCTGTAAGGAACTCGGGATTTCTGCGTCCAACTGCTGGGTGCTGCTGTATCGCGCCCGGCTGAGCCTGCGCGCCTGCCTGGAACGCACTTGGTTCTCCGGGAAGGCTCGCCCCTAGATGAGGAAGCAATGAGGATAACGATCCGTCTTTCCTGCAAGGAAGCGAGCCGATTGATCTCGGAAGGCATGGATCGCCGCCTCTCCTTCACCGAGAGAGTCGCGCTGCGGCTGCACGTGAGCGTCTGTGACGCCTGCTCCCGCTTCACGAGGCAGCTCCTGTTTCTTCGCCGCGCACTCAATGCCTTGCCGGATCCGGATGAACCAGAGAGCCGGTGAAAGAGATTCCCTTGCAATGAGCGCGCCGCCGACCTCTAGCTGTGCCCGCTGCGGGACGGTATTCGAATGCGGAAGCCAGGCCGGCAAGGAACGCTGCTGGTGCGCGGCTTTCCCCGCGCTGCCCGCACCCCAACCCGGGAAAGCCTGCTATTGCCCGCGTTGCCTTAAGGATCTGCTCGACGCGAAGCCGGATAGCGAATCCGTACGCCTTCCTTAGTGATCTACCATTGAAGCCCGGTCCCGAACCACGGCGGTGACCGGGACGGTCCTGACCGACTTGTCGCTCAGCTTGAACTTGAGCTCAATGGACACCAAGTCTCCTTTCTTAAGCGGTCGCTTCAGACCGAGGAGCATCATGTGATAGCCCCCGGGCCTGAGCTCCACGGTCTGACGCGGAGGAATCTCAAGGCTAGCGACAGCGCGCATACGCATCACGTTGCCATCCATCTTCATCTCGTGCAGCTCGACGCTTCCGGCAACCGGGCTCTCGGCGCCGATAAGGCTCGCGCCTTGGTTGCTGGATAACTGCATGTAGGCGGCCGCAGCAGCCTGCCCGCGCACCGTAGCCGGTGCCCACGCCGCCCGCGCTTCCACCTGACCGCAGGCGGCGGTGGAGACTGCTAGCAGCACCATGCCCAAGACGGTAATCTTCATCGTTCCTCGGCCCGCGGCAATCACAAGACGTAGCGCGCCAGGTCTTCGCTCTGGGAGAGCTCTTTCAGCTTCGCATCGACAAAGGCGGCATCGACGTTGATGGTCTCCTTGCCGCGCCTGCCCGCTCCAAAGGAAATTTCCTCGAGCAGTTTCTCCATAACCGTGTGCAGGCGCCGCGCACCGATGTTCTCGGTCTTCTCGTTGACCGACCATGCAATCTCAGCGACGCGCCGGATTCCGTCCTCGAGGAAGATCACTTCGACCTCCTCGGTCGCAAGCAATGCCTGGTATTGGCGGGTGAGGCAGGCGTCGGTTGCGGTGAGAATTCTCTGGAAATCCTCGACTGTGAGGGACTCGAGCTCGACGCGGATGGGAAAACGCCCCTGCAGTTCCGGGATCAGGTCAGAGGGCTTTGACAGATGGAAGGCCCCGCTCGCGATGAACAGAATATGGTCTGTCTTCACCATTCCGTACTTGGTGGAAACCGTGGTGCCCTCGACAAGAGGAAGGAGGTCCCGCTGGACCCCTTGGCGCGAGACGTCCGCTCCGATTGTCTCGCTGCGGCTGGTGATCTTGTCGATCTCGTCGAGAAAAACGATGCCGTTCTGCTCGACATTGGCAAGTGCTCGCGCACGCAGATCCTCGTCGTTTACCAAACGCGCCGCCTCCTCATCGGTCAGCATTCTCATCGCCTCCTGAATCTTCATCTTTCGCAGCCTTCGCCGACCGCCGCCGAGGTTCTGGAACATGCCTTGGATCTGCTGGGTCAGCTCCTCCATTCCGGGCGGAGCGAAGATCTCCATGTGCGCCTGAGGTATCGATATCTCGATTTCTATTTCCCTGTCGTCCAATTCATGCTCGCGCAGCTTCTTGCGCAGTTTCTGGCGGCTTGCCGATTCCGAGTCGCCACCGGATCTCTCATCCCCGCCCGCGTCGGCCAGTTCGAAGGCGCCTGCCGTTCGCATGGGGGGGAGGAGCACGTTGAGCACGCGTTCTTCGGCAGCGTCCTCGGCACGCCGGCGCACCTTCCTTGTCGCCGCCTCGCGTACGTCCTTTATCGCAATCTCCATCAAGTCCCGAATAATGCTATCGACATCACGCCCTACGTAGCCGACCTCGGTGAACCGCGTCGCCTCAACCTTGATGAAAGGCGCATCGGCAAGCTTTGCCAAGCGCCGCGCGATCTCTGTCTTTCCGACGCCTGTAGGCCCGATCATCAGGATGTTCTTGGGCGTGATCTCCTGCCGGAGAGGCTCTGCAACCTGCTGCCTGCGCCAGCGATTCCTGAGGGCGATGGCGACCGCACGCTTGGCGTGCGCCTGACCGACGATGTTCTTGTCGAGCTCGTGAACGATTTCTTGCGGAGTCATCTGCGACACGGCGGATGCCTCCTAGCCGAGCACTTCTACGACCTGGTTCTGGTTCGTATAGATGCAAAGATCGGCGGCAATGGAGAGCGACTTGCGAACGATGCTCTCCGCATCGAGTTGCGTGTTCTCGAGGAGCGCCCGCGCAGCTGCTTGAGCATAGGGCCCCCCTGAGCCGATCGCAATCAATCCTAGTTCCGGCTCGATGACATCACCCATGCCCGTGATGATGAGCGAGGTTTCGCGGTCCGCAACGGCAAGCATCGCTTCGAGACGCCGCAGAATCCGGTCGGTGCGCCAATCCTTGGCGAGCTCCACGGCCGAGCGAAGCAGGTTTCCCTGGTGCTTGTCGAGCTTGGCCTCGAAGCGCTCGAAAAGCGTAAACGCATCGGCAGTTCCACCCGCGAAGCCGGCCAGAATCCGGTTGTCGTAGAGACGCCGGACCTTGCGCGCACTTGACTTCACGACGACATTGCCGAGCGTGACCTGACCGTCACCCCCGAGCGCCACTTTCCCGTCGCGACGGGCGGAAACGATGGTAGTTCCTCGGAATTGCTCCATGAGAGTCGAAAGAATGTGGGGTCGAACGGCCGCCGTTCAAGTTCATCTGCGGGGAATGATACGTGCGACCTTGTCGATTCCCATGACGCGAAACAGGGCGTGGATGAGTTCGTTGGCGCCTCTGATCTGAACGGGGATGCCAGCCGGCTGCAGCCTGGAAAAGACTTTGAGCATGAGCCCGGCGCTAATGAAATCGACGCGCCGCGCTTGCGACATGTCGATCGACAGCATCTTCTTCGCCGCAGCCCATTCCCGCAGCCGCGCGGCGAGCGCCTCGCTTGCTCCGGTGATCTCGCCGGAAAGGACGAGCGCGCTGCCCGTGCTCTCGGCGGGGGCCGCAGTTGATGCGCGTTTCGGAGGCGCAGCTGCGGGGGATTCCCAGGACGGCGGCGAAACTTCAAAGCTGACTGCGTAGTTCACCGCCACTTCCTCGAACTTCTCCTTGAGATCGAGCATCCGGCAGACCTCGAGCAGCAAATCCCAGATTGCGCCGTCGGTCTGGACTCTGCCCGGCTGACAGAATTCCTCGAGCAGGCCGATGAGCCGGCCTTCACCGGTGAACATGATCCCTTTTCCGGAGCTCCTAATGGACCGAAGCGTATCGCGAAGAAGCCCGCAACCGGGTCCATCCAGACCTTCGAGCTTGCTGCAGTCGATCCGGATCGTACGCAGAGTTCCCACGGCGCCGCGGAGCTTCCTCAACGCGGGCGCGCTTGCCTCCGAGAGCGTGCCGACCAGGGCGCAGTAACCTATGCCTCCGGTGGCGAGCGCGGGATCGTCGTGCCGCTCGACCTCGAGCCACGCGGGAGCCGAGCGTTCAAATTTCGGCACGAATTCCAGCGCGAGCGCTTCGAACTCGGCCCTCTTGCCGAGGTGTTGATACAGATCGAAGAGCATGAGCCATTGCTGCAGCATGGATGCGCCGATGCGCGCCCCGCGCACCGAGGCCAGAAGGCCTGCAAGCGCTTCTTCCACCTGCGCGTTGGCAAACAGGATCGCGGTCTCCTCGATAACCGGGTCGATGTCGTCCGCCACCTTCGCACGGGGACCCGGCGCCTGTGCGGAAATGGCCGAGGCGCGCGCCGACGCAGCAGCGGGCGGCACCGAAGCGCGAGACTTCGCTCCAGCGTCGCCGAGCACCGACGAAGAAGTCCGCAGGCCCGCTGCCGACCGCGGACCTTGAGCTGCCGGGGTAGGCGCGGCGTCCTGAAGCGGGGGTTGCGACTTCGGCGGAGGAGCATAGCCACTGAAATCGAGGGAGTCCGCTGCCGGTTGTTGGGCGCCCGCAGGCTTCGCGGGACCAGCGGTGGGCGGGGTGGCCGGCGGCTTGGCCGACGGAGATTTTTTTTCGGCCTTCTTGGGCGCCTCGCCCTTCTTGCCGAATAGCGAAAAGACCACGAGGAATTGTCCGGTTTCGGAGGTTCTGGACGTGCGCTGCTTCCCTTTCCTTGTATCACAGGAGCGCGATCGAGCGCAACGCGAAAGCGCCGCAAGCTCCCGCAGCGCTACTGCGCGACGTTCTTGCGCCCACAAGCCGCCGCAAGCAGGGCGACGCCGACCATCGCGCACACGATCATCGCGCCGGAAGGAAGATCGAACCACAACGAGGCGAGCAGGCCGACCGCGTAGCCGATAACCCCCACCGAATAGGCCCTGAGATAGCGGCGCCGCCTCTGATAATAGGTGGCGAGCGCCGGCACGACCAGCGTGATGAAGACCAGGAACAGGCCTACCAGCTGGACCGACACGGTAACCGCACAGGCGAACAAAACGTAGAAGCCGATTCGCCCGAGCTTGTCGCGAAATCCGAACCACAGCGCGAGGATTGCGGCATAGATCAAGGCCTCGAGCGGAAGGCTCGCTGGGTTCACCCACAGTATCTGCCCCACCAGTAACTCCTTGAGGTGTTCGCTTCCGCGCGGGTTCTTGGCGAGTATCAGGATCGCGGCGCTCGAGGCGACGACGAACGCCACGCCGATGATGGCTTCCTGAACCTCCGGCCAGCGGCGCTCGGTCCAGGTCAGTACCATCGCACCGACAAGCGCCGCCGACAAGGCGGCGACCTGCACCGCGGCGCCGGCGGGGTGCCAGCCGAGGTAGTCGGCGAGGATGACGCCGACCCCAGCGATCTGCGCGACCGCGAGATCGATGAAGACGATGCCCCGCTCGAGCACCTGCATGCCGAGCGGGACGTGAGTTGCGGTGACCAGCAGGCCCGCGATGAACGCGGGCCACAGGATGCTTAGGCTCGCCGCGTCGAGCGTCATTTCACCGTGGCGAGCAGCCGGCCGATGGTGTCGTCGAACAATCCGAACAGGTCCTTCGCCTTTTCCGTTCCGCCGATGGTGAAAGGCATCATCACCGTTGGAATATTGGCCCGAGTCGAGAGAAACTCCGCAGCCTGGGGACTGTTGTAAGGAGAATAGACGATGACCTTCGCCGGCGCTACTTTCATCTGGTCCAGCAATTCTGCCAGGTGCGAGGGCGTAGGCGGAATGCCCGGCCTCGGCTCTAGGCTCCCCGTCTCGCGCATTCCCACCCAGTTGATGAAATACGAGAAGTCCTTATGGTACACGACGATCGGCACGCCCTTGAGCGGAGCCGCCTGTTGCTCCCAGCGCCCGATCGCCGCCTGCCAGCGATCGAGGAACGACTTGGCGCGCGAACGGTAGGCGTCGGCGTTCGCACCATCGAGCTGTATCAGGCGCTGCTCGAGCGCCTGAGCGACCTTGGCGATATTGCGCGGATCGGTGTGGATATGCGGATTGCCCGCGGCGTGGATGTCGCCGAGCGCGCGATCGATCACCTTCGGGATTTCAATCTTGACCACGTACTGCGAGGCTTCGAAGTAACCCGGGCCCCCGAGCTGGATTTTGCTGTTCCCGCTCTGGGTGAGCAGCAGCGGGATCCAGCCTATCTCCAGCTCGGCGCCGGAGCAGACCAGCAGATCCGCCGAGCGGATGCGCGCGATCAGGCTGGGGCGCGCTTCGATCCGGTGCGGGTCCTGCAGCGCCGTCGTCGCCGAATACACCGACACTTTGTCCCCACCGAGCTCCTGCGCGAGAGCGCCCCATTCGGGCTCGCAGGCGAATACATTAAGCGCGGCCACCGCGGGCAGCGCGGCAATTGCCAAGCTCGAAGCAACGAGAAAGTTCAGAATCGATTTCATGAATTCACCTCAGAATTTGTGGGCGCCATGCGCACCCAGACTCACGATGTACTGGAGGAATACCTGGTTGTCCGTCGCATCCGCGCGCGACTTGTCCTGTGCGTACTGGAGCCGGACGCGGCTGAACTCGCTCGGGCTCCAGTCGACCATCACGGTATTCCGGGTCGGGTTGTACTTGGCGAGGATGGGAAAATCCGCAGCCGTGAGCGCGCCCGAGTCGACCAGGCCGATGCTCGTCGTTCCCGCGTCCAGCCGGTCATAGCGATAGCCCACCCGCCACATCGGGACGAATTGGTAGACGCCTTGCAGGTACCAGCCCGACTGCGCCGAGCTGTAACCCCCGCTCTGCGTTCCAAGCGCGCCCGCCGTGTCGAACGTGAGATCGCCGTTCTCCTTGCGCCGGAAGTACTCGCCCTGCAGCTTCAAGTACCTCTCGGTCGGGTTGAAGTTCGGCGCCCACTTCAGGATGCCGTCGAGCACCCACAACTTGGTCGTGCCGGTGAAGCTGTTGGTGACCGGTGTGCCTGTCGAATCGACATCGTCATAGACGCGATCCTGCGGCGAGGTCGTGAGATACGAAGCCCCGATCTGCCAGGCCGTACCGGTTCCGAAATCGTCGCCGACATGGGCGAAGAAATTGCCCGCGCTGAAGCCGTTCTTGTTGCGCCCGCCGTCGGGTCCGGCCGGGAAGCTCTTGCCACGCCCCGCTTCCGCGCCGAGGTCGAAGTAGAACGGCGTCGGCGCCACCCACTTAAGCTGGATGCCGTCATCGCTCAACTGGTTGCCCAGGAACGCCTTCATCGCGAGCGGTGCGTCGGTGAAGTCCCAGGCGTGGGCGTGGATTTGGTTCTGGTACCCGACGGCAGAGAAGAACCGCCCTGCCTTGATGGTGAAGCCGTAGGAGAGCGCGAGGGTCTGTATGTACGCCTCCTCGACTTCGATCTCGTTCTCGGGCGATACGGAGAAGATCCCGGTCCCACGGAACATGTGGTCGATGTTGGCCATGATCGCGAGCTCGGATTCGCCCAGACTCAGGCCGCGGGGAGGCGGCGCGACCTCGCCGTTCGAAGGAACAAAACCGTTGATCTTGTAGGTGTTCGGGTCCTGGGAAAGATTCGAATAGATGCCGTTCAGGATCAGCGAAACCGCGGGATTCAGAGCGCTTTCCCCGGTCGGGCGGCTGGAAGCCTGCACCGCCGCCTGCTGTGCCGTGGCTTCGGCATCCTGCACGCGCTTATCGAGCTGCCTGACCTGCTCGCGCAAGGCTTTGAGCTCGTCTTGCGACTGGGCCTTCACGGCCTCGGGCAGACCCAGCGCCGCCGCGATGGCGAGCGCCATAGTTGCTTTACCGTACATATTGTCTCTCCAAGTTCATGCGATCGCGATAGGCCCGAAGGGCGCTTTCGCGAACACTGCCGCCTCGCGCGTGCGAGGCGGAGCCTAGTGGCAGAACTAGGAGAAGAGCGGCGGGGCGCGCGAATCGAACTCGATTCGCGGCCGGAACGGCAGAGGAAGAACAAAGTGTGCGGCAGCCGGCAATGCAATCTGAGCCGGCGTGATCGCAAGCGCCAGCGTCGGCAGTGCGCTGTCAACAGCGTGATACGCAATGCATTGCTCGGCGGGATGGCCGATCGGGGGAACGCACTTGCCGCCGCGCTCGGCCTTGTTGAGATCCTGCTTAAGGTGGGAGAGTGCGTGTAACTGCGCCGCCTGCTGCGCGAACACGAGCGCAACGGCGATCAGCAGGTGGCGTAGGGTGCGGCGCACGACGCGCAGTGTACATCAAACCGCTGCGAGCCATCACCTCAGGCAGCGCCGTCGACGGTCATCACCGGTCGGTACTAAGAGATCACTGCAGGCGGGGAAACCGCCGCGTGCGCGGCGGTCCAAAGCCTCTCAACAGGCGGCGCGAGCTTCACGCGCCGCCGGTCGTAAACTACTCCCCGTACAGCCTTTGCTTCTGCTCTCGGCGCGCCTGCGCCTCGATGGTGAGCGTTGCGGTCGGCCGCGCCAGCAGCCGCGGGATGCCGATCGGCTCTCCCGTCTCCTCGCAGTAGCCGTAGCTGCCTTCGTCGATGCGACGAAGCGCCTCGTCTATCTTCTTAAGGAGCTTGCGCTCGCGCTCGCGCGCGCGAAGCTCCAGTGCGTATTCCTCCTCGATCGTTGCCTGATCGGTCGGATCGGCCTCGAGCTCGTGCTCTCGCAGATGCTCGGAAGTCGAATCCGCCTTCTCCAGCAGGTCCTTCTGCATGTCGAGCAAGCGCTGGCGGAAGAACGCGAGCTGCTCGGCGCCCATGTACTGAGAAGCAGGCGCGCGCAGCAACTCGGCTTCGCTGAGGCCGTTCTTCTTCGCCGGCCGTTCCTCGACCACCTTGGCCGCTTTTGCGGCAGGTTTCTCCGGTTTCCTTACTGCTTTTCCACCAAACATTGTTCCAACCCCTTGACAAAAAGATCTTGAGGCAGATTCCTGCCGATGAAGACCATTGTGCTTGACCGCTTTTCATCCTTGCCCCAGGCGCTACCCAGATCGCCGCCCATCAGCATGTGCACGCCCTGAAACACTACCCGATGCGTGTTGCCCTTCATGAACAGAATTCCCTTATAGCGCAGCATGTCCGGACCGTAGATCTGCGCCACCCCCGAGAGGAATTCCTCGAGCTTTGCGGAATCGAAAGGCTTGTCGGATCGAAACACGAAGGAACTCACGTATTCATCGTGCTCGTGCTCGCCTTCCTCGAGGAAATCCGGATCGATCTCGAGAACTGCACTCAGGTTGAAACCGCGGATGTCGAGGATGTCCTCGAGAGGCGCATTTCCGAAATGTGCTTGTTTGATCGGCGCGCGCGGATTCATCTTGGCAAGGCGCCGGCGCAGCGTCTGTTGCTCGGCCTCTGAAACCAGGTCCGTCTTCGACATAAGAATTCGGTCGGCAAACCCCACCTGTTCCTGGGCCTCGCGGAATTCGTCCAGTTGCTTCGGCGCGTGCATGGCATCGACCATGGTGATGACGCTGTCCAGGAGGTAATAGTTGCCGATCCCCTCGTCGATGAAAAAAGTCTGCGCGACGGGCCCCGGATCCGCCATCCCGGTGGTCTCGATGATGACGCGCTCGAAGCTGAGCTTTCCGCTGTCGCGGCGTTCCCTCAACTCGCCGAGAATGCGGATGAGGTCGCCGCGCACCGTACAGCAAACGCAGCCGTTGTTCATCTCGACGATCTGCTCTTCGGAATCCTTCAGCAGGATGTCGTTGTCCACGCCGGCTTCGCCGAATTCGTTTTCGATCACCGCAATGCGGCGGCCGTGCTGCTCCTTGAGAATGCGGTTGACCAGCGTGGTCTTCCCGCTTCCCAGGAATCCGGTGAGGATAGTCACCGGAACCATGTCTTCCCGAATCGCCAAATCGGATCTCCCGGCATTTGCCGCCGTATCGTTTGCTGCGGGTGGGCATGCGCCGCCGCGCGCACCGGCTGCAAAGCAGCCGGATCTAGGCTG
This sequence comes from Burkholderiales bacterium, assembly GCA_036555245.1. Classification (GTDB taxonomy): domain Bacteria; phylum Pseudomonadota; class Gammaproteobacteria; order Burkholderiales; family SG8-39; genus VBDM01. The sequence goes on along the minus strand of DATBLP010000054.1, from coordinate 95,277 downwards.
CGGCCGGCGTCCAGGTCCGGCGATGAGCCACCGGCCGCCTGAAAAAAGGGCGCATTACAGCACGCCCCGCCCCGCAACGCAACCATCTGCCCTCCGAAACCGGCAAATTAGAACCGGTGCTGGCCCTCAATATACGCGGCATCGTGTCACCGCCGTTCCAGGAGCAGCCCTTTGAGGTACTCCCCTTCCGGAAATTCGATCAAGACCGGGTGGTCGGGCGCGGCGCTCAGGCGCTCGCGCAGGGCAAGCGAAACGCGGGCGTCGGCCGCGGCGCCGGCTACTATCTTTTGGAAAAGCTCCCCGGAAATGCCGCCTGAGCACGAAAAAGTCGCCAGCAGGCCGCCGCGCCGCAGCAGCTTGAGTGCGTTGAGGTTGATGTCTTTGTAGCCGCGCGCCGCGCGTTCGGCGTCTTTCGGCGTAGGAGCGAACTTGGGCGGGTCAAGCACGATGAGGTCGAACTGTCTGCCTTCACCACGGAGCTTGCGCAAGGCGGCAAACACGTCGGCCTCGAGCCACTGCGCGCGGTTTGCGTCCATCCCGTTGAGCGCGAGGTTGCGCCGAGCGCACTCGAGCGCCGCTGCGGAGCTCTCGATGGAGAGCACCGATCGCGCGCCCCCGGAAAGCGCAGCGAGCGCGAAACCGCCGGTGTAACAGAAGCAGTTGAGCGTCTCTTTGCCCTCCGCGAGCAGCCGCACCCGGGCGCGATTGTCGCGCTGATCGAGATAGAACCCGGTCTTCTGACCCGCGACGACGTCGACTTCGTATTCGATATCGTTCTCGACGACCCGGACCGGTCCGCGCGGCGCTGGGCCAACGAGCGATCCGCTGCGGGGTGCGAGACCTTCGAGCTCGCGCGTTTCGGCGTCGGAGCGCTCGTAGATCGAGGTACAGCCGCTTTGCTCGCGCAGGATTCCGACCAGGGCGTCGCGCCACCGCTCGCAGCCCGCGGAGAGAATCTGAACGACCAGCACGTCCGCGTAGAGGTCGGCGAGGAGGCCGGGCAGTTCGTCGGATTCTCCGTGGACGAGCCGCAACGCGTTGGTCGCCCCTGGCCGGATCAATGCGCGGCGCAGTGCGAGTGCCGCCGAAATTCTCTCCACGAAAAGACCCGGACCCGGCGGCCTGTCTTCATCAAAGCTCCAGACACGAGCGCGAATTTGCGAAACCGGGCTGTACGCCGCCCAGGCCAGAAACGCGCCGTCGGAAGCACGCACTTGCACGGTCTCTCCGCTCTCGGGTGAGCCGCTGATTCTCTCGATCGCGCCCGAGAATATCCAGGGGTGACGCCGCCGGAGGGAGCGCTCCCGACCTGTTTTCAGCACGAGCGTGGGTGCGCTCATCGCGACTCGGCGCACCTATGAACCCCACTCAAACCCAGCCGCCAAGGCCGAGCAAGCCGCCGCCGGCGAAAACCCAAAGCGGATGGATCCTCGTTGTCAGAACGATAGCCGCCGTCGCCGCCGTGATCGCGAAGGCTCCTATCGAATGATCGGCGGACACCGTGATCAGGTAGCCGCCCGCGAGCATCAGGCCCACTGTCACCGGCACCAAGCCGTCCTCCACGGCCGAGCGCCAACGTGCACCGCGAAAGCGATGCCAAACACCCGAAACGGCGTAAGTGAGCACACACGATGGTATGCACATCGCGGCTGTGGCAACGACAGCGCCACTCAGACCCGCTACTTTCCAGCCGACAAGACTCACCACTAGGATGTTGGGACCGGGCGCCGCCTGGGCAAGCGCAAACAGCTCGGCGAATTGCGCGGCGCTCATCCATCCATGGACCTCAACGATGCTGCGATGCATCTCGGGGAGCACGGTGACTGCGCCGCCGACGGCGATGAGTGAAAGCGCGGAAAAATCCAGCGCGAGTTGCGCCAGTGTTTCGTTCACTTGGTTCTCCAGAAGGTCGCGGCGACGCTCAGCGGCGCAACCGCAATCAGGAGAACGATGAGTGGCAGCCGTACGAGCGCAATGCCGAAGAAAGCGACCACAGCAAACAGAGCCATCGCCGAGCGCAGGCGCCGGCTCGCCGCCATCTTGAGACCCATCGCAACGATGAGACCCGCAGCCGCGGCCGAAACCCCGCGAAAGAGCGCCGACACCGCCGGAAGATGGCCGTAGTGAGTGTAGAGCGCGCCCAGCATGAGAATGGTGAAGAAGGGCGCGGTCATCAAGCCTGCAAACGCGGCAAGGGCGCCGTAAATGCCGTGGTAGCGTGCCCCGACGCAGACAGCGACATTGACGATGTTCGGCCCGGGAAGCAGTTGGCACAGACTGAGCACATCGGTGAATTCCTCGGCGCTCAGCCAGCGGCGCTCCTCGACCAGCATCCTGCGAGCAAACGGCATGACGCCGCCGAATCCGGACAGCGAGACCTGCGTAAATCGCAGAAAGAGCTCCCTCGGCGCCGGAATACCTGCGACAGGCGTGTCGCTCACGGCTTCTTCACCGCGATCGGCATTTTCCTTTTCGCCCGCGGGTGCGCCGCGTCATAGGCTTTCGCGAGGTGCTGGAAGTCGAGGTGCGTATACACCTGAGTCGTCGAGATGCTCGAGTGCCCGAGCATCTCCTGCACTGCCCGCAGATCGCCCGAGGATTGCAGTACGTGAGTGGCAAAGGAGTGCCGCAGCATGTGCGGGTGAACGTGCTGCGGAAGCCCAAGTCGCCGCGCCCACTGAGCGAGGGCGTGGCGCACCGAGCTCGGGGCTATGCGCGCGCCGCGTGCTCCAACAAAGAGGGCAGGCTCGGCGGGTAGCGCCAGCGCCGTGCGTTCCTCGATCCATGCCTTCACCGCGGTGCAGGCCCGGCTTCCTACGGGCACGGTGCGCGTCTTAGCGCCCTTGCCGGTTACGGTTACTTCGGCGTGTCGCAGCATGTCTGCGCCGTCGGGGAGGTCGAGGCTCACGAGTTCGGCGAGCCGAAGCCCCGACGAATAGAACAGCTCGAACATCGCCTTGTCGCGCACCTGCGCGGGCCCGGCTGCCTCCGCGTCGAGCAGTTGCGACATCGCATCGGGGGAAAGGGCCTTGGGGAGGGTCTTGGGGCTTTTCGGCGGCCGAATGCCGACGCAGGGATTGTGCGCAAACCCGCGATGCCTGACGAGCCAGCGGAAGAACCCGCGCCATCCGGACAGCACGTAGGCGATAGTGCGGCCCGACACGCCGCGCGCGTGTAGCTGTGATACGCCGCGGCGTATGCGCTGTGCGTCGATCTCCTCCAGAGCCACGCCCTCGTTCAGCGCGAACAACTGCTCCACCGCATGCCGGTAGTTGCGCGCGGTCCCCGCGCTCAGCCGCCGCTGGTGCGCAAGCTGCCCGAGGAACTCGTCGAGCGAATCGCGGCGGGGATCGCGCGCTTTCATCCCCGTCTGCCCGCCCGCTAAAGAAGCCGCGTCAGCGCCGCACTCGCGAGTTCACCGAGGCGCTTCAGATAGAGCGTGCCCATTTCCGGATAGAAGCGCGATGCGTCCTCGCTCCCCAAGGCGAGCATGCCGAAGCATTCCTTGTCGCGCAGAGCCATCAGCGCAACCGAGCGCACGTGCGAGGCCCCTTCTCCGAACCAGGCTGCGGCCCGCGAATTGCCGCTCGGTCCGCAAAAAGGCTCGGTCAGCGAGGCGGTGTATTGTTTCAGATCGTCGTCGACGGGCTGGAACTCCGCCCCTTCCCCCGCTCCGCCCCAGATTCTGAGCGCCGAGTGCGGCACGGCGAAGTCTTCTCGCAAGTGCAAGTAGAGAAGCGAGAGCAGGCTGTTCCAGTCCTTCGAAAGAAGAAGGGCCAGGCACAACCGATGCATCTTTTCGCCGATCGCGTCGTTTTCCTCGCCAATCTGCAGCAGCTCGCCGAGTCGCGATTCGAGCACCCGGTTTCTTTCACGCAGGGTCAGCACCTGCCTGTCCGAGAGCGGAATGGCACGCCCGCCGTGCGGGTGGGGAATATATATCTCGGCGAGCATGTCGGCGTACTGTTCGAAGAAGGCGGGATTCTCCCGAAGATAGCGGGCAATGTCTTCAGCTTTCAACTTCGATCTCCCCTTCGAACACCGCGACGGCAGGTCCGGTCATCCAGACCGGATTCTCCCCGCCCGCCCAGCTTATCGTCAATTCCCCACCGCGCGTCGCGACCCGGACCTTTGCGTCGAGCAGTCCCTCACAGATTCCCGCCGCGACCGCAGCGCAAGCCCCGGTGCCGCAGGCAAGGGTTTCGCCCGCCCCGCGCTCCCAGACGCGCAGGCGAATGTGCCCGCGGTCTAGCACCTGCATGTATCCGGCGTTTGCGCGCTGCGGAAAGCGAACGTGCCGCTCGATCAGGGGGCCTTCGGCCGCGACCGGTGCGAGGTTCACATCTGCGACTGTCTGCACCGCGTGCGGGTTGCCCATGGAGAGCACCGCAACTTGGATTGTGTGTCCTGCGACTTCCAGCGGCCACGACCCCCCCCTTGTCAAAGGGGGGTCGGGGGGGATTTTTCGAATTGGTGCAATTCCCGAGGTATCGAAAGGCACGCGGTCGGGCTCAAAGATCGGCGCGCCCATTTCCACGCTCACCTGTCCGTCTGCCTCCAGGCGCGGAGCGATTACGCCGGAGAGCGTCTCGACGCGAATCTCGGTTCTTCTCGTCAACCCTTTTTGGTGCACGAAGCGCACGAAACAGCGTGCGCCGTTGCCGCATTGCTCGACTTCGCCGCCGTCGGCGTTCCAGATGCGGTAGCGGAAATCGGCGTCGCTGCGTTCCGGTTTTTCCACGAGCAATATCTGGTCGCAACCGACGCCGAAGTGACGGTCCGCCAAGCGCCGGGCGAGCTGCGGCGTGACATCAACGCGCCTGCTGACGCCGTCCAACACGACAAAGTCGTTGCCGGCACCCTGCATCTTCGTAAATTTCAGTCTCATCTTGCGCACGGGCGCGTGCTTTGGCCGACCTTGCCTAGTACCACTTTGCCTCTCCCGGAGGCCGCGTCTTGAAGCGCTTGTGCGTCCAGAAGTACTGCTCGGGCGCTTCTCGCACCCGCTCCTCGATGAAGGCGTTCATCCTGCGCGCATCGGCGGCTTCGTCCCCGCTCGGGTAGTTCTCCCACACGGGAAGACAGTGCAGCTCGTAGCCCGAGCCGCCGGGAAGCATCCGCGTCACGCAAGGCAGGATGCGCGCGCCGGTCATTCGCGTCATGCGCGAAAGTCCGGTGATGGTTGCGGCGGGAACCCCGAAGAACGGGACGAAGATCGCGTCGCGCGGGCCATAGTCGAGGTCCGGCAGATAGTAGAACGGAATGCCCTCTTTGAGAGCGGCAAGCGCCGGCCGCACGCCTTCCTGCCTGGAGATGGCTCGCTGGCGCCCGAATCGCGTCCGACCCGAGAGGAGCAAGGTATTGACGAGCGGGTTCTTTTGTTTCGAGTAAATGCCCGCCATGTCTATCTCGCAAGTGAGGCGGGTGCAGCCTGCGTCCAGGCCCACGAAATGCGGTGCGAGCAGGATCAGCGGCTGGCCCTTGAGCGCATGAATCCGTTCCAGCCCGATCACCCGCACCAGACGCATGATGCGCTCGCGGGAAGCCCACCACAGGATCGCGCGCTCGAGAATGCTTCTGCCGAAGGCGCGAAAATGCGCTTTGGCGAGCGCGACGCGTTCCGCCTCCGGCCTGTCCGGGAAGCAGCGCGCGAGGTTGACCAGGCAGACGTTGCGGCGCTCCCGCCCGAGGAAATAGAGCAGCCGGCCCAGAGCCGAGCCGATCGGCGCGAGCAGGAACAGCGGGAGGAAGTGCAGCGGCCACACCAGGGCGACCGCCAGGCGCGTTAGCAAGATGCCCTCATTGGTGTTCCACTGCAGGAGGCTGTACCCCGGCCGGCACCTTGTAGCGGTTGTAGCTCCACAGGTATTGCTCCGGACGACTGCGGATCATCTGTTCGAGCGAGCGATTGAGCGCGCGCGCCGGCGATTCGGACGGGCGAGGACCCGGCAAGAGATCGACGACAAACCGGTAGCCGCGCCCCCACGGTAGCCGCTCCGCGCTGCATAGCAGCGCCGGTGCGCCCGTTTGTTCCGCGAGCCGCCCCAGCAGCGTCATGGTATAGGCGGGTCTGCCGAAGAACTCCGCCCACTCGCCTTCGCCCGTGCCAGGAACCTGATCGGGCAGCATTCCGATCGCCTCGCCGCGTCTGAGCGCCTTGAGCAGGGCGCGTACGCCCGAGAGGTCGGCTGGAACGCTTCTCATGGCGACGCCCCGTTCCCGGCCAGCTCGCATCAAGGGCTCGAGCACGCGCAGCTTCGGCGGACTGTACATCACGGTCATCGGAATGCGGCTGCTGAAATACTGCCCCACCATCTCCCAGCAACCCAGGTGCGGAGTCACCACGATGATGCCCTTGCCCAACTTCACGGACTTGTCGACGTGTTCCCATCCGTGGACCTCGACCACGAGTTCGGCCGCGCGCGCATGCGTCCGCAGCCAGACCGCCGGAACCTCCAGCACGGCCTTGCCGCATTCGGCGATCACCGCCGAGCAAAAACGAAATCCACCCAGGCCCGCAGTGTCGAGATTGGACCCGATGATCCTCCGGTAGCGCGGGGAGAGCAGGTAAACCATCCAGCCGAGCGCGACACCCGCGGCGTGCAGCAGCGGCAGGGGAAGGCGCGCCACCAGCCGCAGCAGGAATAGCATGTAAGTGGGACGAATGTGGGATAGGAGTGGGTTCGATACGCCCGAGTGCTGTGCTAGACTTGCACGTCTTTTTTCGCAGGGAATTCCACCAGCATGAGCAGCTATCTTTTCACGTCGGAATCCGTTTCGGAAGGCCACCCCGACAAAGTCGCCGATCAAATTTCTGACGCCATTCTGGACGCTATTTTAGCGCAGGACAAACGCTCGAGAGTCGCGGCGGAGACCCTGGTGAAGGACAATCTCGTCGTGCTCGCCGGGGAGATCACCACCGGGGCGCAGGTAAACTTCGACGAGGTTGCGCGCAGGACCATCAAGCGCATCGGCTACAACGATCCAACCATTGGCTTCGACTCCTCCACTTGCACGGTGATCGTCGCCTACGGCAAGCAGTCACAGGACATTGCTCGGGGCGTCGACGAAGGCAAGGGACTGGACCTGGAGCAGGGTGCGGGCGACCAGGGCCTCATGTTCGGCTATGCGTGCGACGAGACTCCCCAGCTGATGCCGCTGCCGATCTATCTCGCACACCGATTGGTCGAGCGCCAATCGGAAGTGCGACGCGACGGCAGGCTGCCGTGGCTGCGGCCAGACGCCAAATCCCAGGTCACGATCAAGTACGTCGACGGCAAGCCCGATTCGATCGAAACCGTGGTGCTGTCGACCCAGCACAAGCCGGGAATAACACACGAACAGATCAAGGAAGCGGTCATAGAGGAGATCATCAAGCCGGTGCTGCCGAAGAAGTTCGTGAAGGGCGAAATCACTTATCACGTCAACCCGACCGGCAGCTTCGAAATCGGCGGGCCCAAGGGCGACTGCGGGCTCACCGGCCGCAAGATCATCGTCGATACCTACGGCGGCTCGGCCCCGCATGGCGGTGGCGCGTTCTCTGGAAAGGACCCTTCCAAGGTCGACCGTTCGGCCGCTTACGCAGCGCGCTACGTGGCGAAGAACATCGTCGCCGCGGGGCTCGCCACGAAATGCCTGGTGCAGGTTTCCTACGCCATCGGTGTGGCGCGGCCCACGAGCGTCATGGTCACGACGCAGGGCACGGGCAAGATCTCCGACGAGAGGCTCTCGGAATTGGTGCAGAAGCATTTCGATCTTCGCCCCAAGGGAATCATCCAGATGCTCGACCTGCTTCGGCCCATCTACGAGAAGACCGCAGCCTACGGCCACTTCGGCCGCGACGAGCCGGAGTTCACCTGGGAGGCGACCGACAAAGCCCAGGCGCTGGCGTCTGACGCCGGCATCAAGAAGGGCACCCCGGTCACAGCCTAGGCACGACTTGCAGGACAGGAGGGCCGCGCGAAACGGTTGTGGGGCCAGCCGGACCCTTGGCGCCGGAGGCGTCCACTAGGTACAATTCAGGTCTCCCCGAGGAGCGTTGCAACGGGTCGCCAGACTTGCCAGGCTCGGGGTGTCACCGCAAAACGGCGCTCACGAACTTTTTTCGAAATTGAAAGGAGGGCGTGATGAGTGCCGTACCGCAGTCCAAGGGCTTTACCGATTACCGCGTCGCCGACCTCGCGCTGTCTGATTGGGGGCGCAAGGAAATCGCCATCGCCGAGACGGAGATGCCCGGTCTCATGGCGATTCGCGAAGAGTACGCGGCGCTGCAGCCGCTTCGCGGCGCGCGTATCGCGGGTTCGTTGCACATGACGATCCAGACTGCCGTGCTGATCGAGACGCTGAAGGCGCTCGGTGCGGAAGTGCGCTGGGCTTCCTGCAACATCTACTCGACGCAGGACCATGCCGCCGCCGCGGTCGCCGCGGGCGGGACGCCGGTATTTGCCTACAAGGGCGAGTCGCTTGAGGAATACTGGGAGTTCACCCACAAGATCTTTGAGTGGCCCGAAAGCGCAGGCAAGTTCGCCAACATGATCCTCGACGACGGAGGCGACGCCACGTTGCTGCTTCACCTCGGCGCCAAAGCGGAAACGGACCCCTCGGTGGTCGCGCATCCCACCAGCGAGGAGGAAACAGCCCTCTTCGCCGCCATCAAGAAGCGCCTGGCGGCACAGCCCGGCTGGTACTCCAAGCGCATCGCGCAGATCAAGGGCGTCACGGAGGAAACCACGACCGGAGTAAAGCGCCTGTACCAGATGGCGAAGGAAGGCCGGCTGAAATTCCCGGCCATCAACGTCAATGACTCGGTAACCAAGTCGAAGTTCGACAATCTATACGGTTGCCGGGAATCGCTCGTGGACGGAATCAAACGTGCGACCGACGTCATGATCGCGGGGAAAGTTGCCTTAGTGTGCGGCTACGGCGACGTGGGCAAGGGCAGCGCGCAGGCCCTGCGCGCGCTGTCCGCGCAGGTGTGGGTGACCGAAATCGATCCCATCTGCGCCTTGCAGGCCTCAATGGAAGGCTACCGCGTGGTCACCATGGACTACGCCTGCGACAAGGCGGACATCTTCGTCACCGCCACCGGCAATTTCCATGTGATCACGCACGAGCACATGAAGAAGATGAAGAACCAGGCGATCGTGTGCAACATAGGCCATTTCGACAACGAGATCGACGTGGCCGCCCTCAAGAAATACAAGTGGGAAAACATCAAGCCGCAGGTGGATCACATCATCTTCCCCGACGGCAAGCGCATCATCCTGCTCGCCGAAGGACGCCTGGTGAACCTCGGCTGCGGGACCGGGCATCCGTCCTATGTAATGAGCTCGTCCTTTGCCAACCAGACGATCGCTCAGATCGAGCTTTGGACTGAGGCCCAGAAGAATTCGAACAAGTACCCGCTTGGCGTGTACATCCTGCCCAAGCACCTCGACGAAAAGGTTGCGCGGCTGCAGCTGAAGAAGCTCGGCGCGATGCTCACGGAGTTGAGCGATGCACAGGCGCGCTATGTCGGCGTTCCCAAGGCAGGGCCGTACAAGTCCGACCACTATCGGTACTAGCAGAATAGGCCCGCCGGCTGGCCGCCCCCGGGCTGCGGCGGTATCCTAGAGAGGCACGGACAGCCACGTTCCGTGGCGCAGTGCTTGCAGGCAAACGCTGATGCGACGTCTTGCGGCTCCAGCGCATGACGCTCTATTGGATTCAGGGCGGGTATAAGGTCTTTTCGTCACGATGATGGGTGCGACCCTCTAGACGTGGCGATGAGCTCGATATGGAACAATACGCGCAAATCGCGCTGCACCTTGTCATAGCGCTTGGGGCGGGCGGTATCATCGGCCTGGAGCGCAGCTATCACGGCCGCCCCGCAGGTTTTCGCACGCATGCTCTGGTGTGCCTTTCGTCCTGCATGCTGATGATCGTGACCGTATACCAGGACACGTGGTTCTCTGCATATTCCCTGGAGCGCATCAGCGTCGACCCGACCCGCATGGCGCAGGGCATCATGACCGGCATCGGTTTCCTCGGCGCCGGCGTGATTATGAGAGAAGGCCTCACGGTGCGCGGCCTCACCACTGCCGCCTCGATCTGGATCACCGCCGCGATCGGCATCATGATCGGCATCGGTTTCTACTTTCCTGCTGGAATCTCGACCGCCCTTACACTCATTGTGCTGTCCGTGTTCCGCTGGATCGAGCGGAGGATGCCGATCGAGTTCTACGCCAATCTTACGGTGGGGTTTGTGCGAAGCGCGACATTGGCCGAAGCGGAGCTGCGAGGGATTGTGGAAAGGCAGGGCTTTGCCGTCGCCAATATGAACTACTGCGTCACTGGCGACGGGAAGATTTTTGAATATCAGATGGTGATCCACTCCCCTGAGCGGGGCAATACGCGTCACCTTTCCGAAGCACTCAACGCCCTGCCTTCGATTATCGCCTTCCGCATCGCGCCGAGCGGCGACTAGAGCTCGTACATCTCCCCTTTTCCGGCGAGCGCCGTGTCGATCAGCTTTTTCGTCAGCGCCGGCGAGAACAGCTCGATGAAAGTATAGGCAAAACCTCGTAGCGCTGCGCCGCGCCGTACCGCAACGCGGGTCGTCATGTTCCCAAACAGGTGTCCGGCATCGATCGCGCGCAGGAACCGGTCGCGCTTCTCGTCGAAGGCGACTGTGGAGACGATGCCGATCCCCAGACCCAGCTCCACGTACGTCTTGATAACGTCGGAGTCGACGGCGGATAGAACGATGTCGGGCGCGAGTCCCTGAGCCCGAAAAGCCTCGTCGACACGACCGCGCCCGGCGAACGCCGGATCGTATGTAACGATGGGGAACCTCGCCAACGCGTCTAGGGTCACGCGTTTTTCCTTCAGAAGCGGATGCTTCGGCGGCGCGACGATGCAGTGATGCCACTGGTAGCCGGGAAGGGCTAGCAGCTTCGGATACTGGTCGAGCGCTTCAGTGGCAATCGCTATGTCGGCCTCCCCCGCGATCACCATCTCGACGAGCTGCGGCGGATTGCCCTGCTTGATCGTGAGGTGCACCCTCGGATAGCGCTCCTTGAAGGCGCTGATGACCCTCGGCAAAGAGTAACGCGCCTGCGTGTGCGTTGTTGCTATCGCGAGCGTGCCCGCCGCCTGGTCGCGGAACTCGCGCCCCACCTGCTTTAGGTTCTCGGCTTCCTGCAGCAAATGCTCGATCACCTCAACCACTGCCCGGCCCGGTTCGGTGAGCGAGGTGATGCGCTTACCGTTACGAACGAAGATCTCGACGCCAAGCTCGTTTTCCAGCTCGCGAATCTGCTTCGACACGCCAGGCTGCGACGTGAAGAGTTTTTTCGCCGCCTCAGTGAGGTTGAGCCCCTGCCTGACCGTCTCACGGATGTAGCGCAACTGCTGGAAATTCATAGCCTTATTAAAATACCTACAGGTTATTAAATCCTAATTTAAAAGTCTTTTGAGGTATTAGGGCCAGAGCTTAGCATGCATCCTCCTCGTCAGGCCACTTCAGCTTATCGGCGGCAAGCCCCTTCCACACGACCATGTACACCTACGACGAAATCGACCAGAAGCTCATTGACGAGCGCGTCGCCCAGTTTCGCGATCAGACGCGCCGTTTTCTTGCGGGCAAGCTCTCCGACGACGAATTTCGGGCGCTGCGGTTGCGCAACGGCCTGTATATCCAGCGTTACGCGCCGATGCTGCGCATCGCGATTCCGTATGGGCTGCTCTCGACGAAGCAGCTGAAAAAGCTCGCGCATATAACGCGCAAGTACGACCGCGGCTACGGCCACTTCAGCACGCGTCAGAACTTCCAGATCAACTGGCCGAAGCTCGAAGACGTACCCGATATCCTCGCCCAACTCGCCACCGTGCAGATGCACGCGATCCAGACCTCGGGCAACTCGTTCCGCAACATCACCACCGACCATTTCGCCGGTGTTGCGCACGACGAGATAGTGGACTCACTTGCCTGGTGCGAGGTGATCCGGCAGTGGTCGACCTTCCATCCGGAATTTTCCTACCTTCCGCGCAAGTTCAAGATTGCCCTGAACGGCGCCAGATCCGACCGTGCGGCGGTCGCGATGCACGACATCGGCTTGCACGCCGTGCGCGACGCCCGCGGCGAGACAGGGTTCAAAGTGCTCGTGGGTGGAGGCCTTGGCCGTACACCGATGATCGGGTCTGTAATTCGAGAGTTCCTTCCTTGGAGACATCTTCTGACCTACCTCGAGGCGATCCTGCGGGTCTACAACCGCTTCGGCCGGCGCGATAACATCCACCGGGCGCGCATTAAGATCCTCGTGAAGGAACGCGGCCAGGAGAATTTCAGAGACGACGTGGAGGCTGAGTGGGCGCACCTGAAGGACGGGCCTTCGACGCTCATCGCCGAGGAAATCACGCGCATCGAGAGCCGGTTTACTCGGCCGACCTACGCCGCGCTATCCGCGGCGGACCCGCGTTTGAGCGCGGCGCTGGCGTCCGACCGCACCTTTGCAGGCTGGCATGCCCGCAACGTTTTTCCGCACAAGCGCGCGGGTTACGCCGCGGTTACGCTCTCGCTCAAGAAGACCGGCGTGCCTCCAGGCGACGTAACGGCGGTTCAGATGGACGCGATCGCCGATCTCGCCGACCGTTACTCCTTCGGCGAGCTGCGCGTCTCGCACGAGCAGAACCTGATTTTTGCCGACGTGCGCTTATCGGATCTGTACGCGCTCTGGAGGGACGTGAGGGAGATCGGCCTCGCCACTCCCAACCTGGGACTGCTCACCAACATCATTTCCTGCCCCGGCGGGGACTTCTGCTCGCTCGCCAATGCCAAGTCGATCCCGGTCGCCGAAGCCATCCAGCAGCGTTTCGACGACCTCGATTACCTCCATGACATCGGTGAGCTGGATCTCAACATTTCCGGCTGCATGAACGCCTGCGGGCATCATCACGTCGGCCACATCGGCATTCTCGGCGTCGACAAGAGTGGCGAGGAGTGGTACCAGATTGAGATCGGCGGCAACCAGGGCGAGACCCGCCCGGGCGTCGCCGCCTCGCTTGGCAAGGTCATCGGACCGTCGTTCGCGCGCGCCGAAGTGCCCGACGTCATCGAGCGGCTGATCGGATGCTATCTCGCGCGGCGCCACGGCGAAGGCGAGCGTTTCATAGACGTCGTGCGCCGCGTCGGGATCGAACCCTTCAAGGAATCGGTATATGGCAAGGCTGATCAAAGATCGGCGCATCGTCGCCGACAACTGGCAGCTGCTTGAGCTCGGGCCGGCGGGCGGTTTGCCCGAGCTGGCGCAGCGCGGCGATGTGATCGTCCCGCTCGGGCTCTGGCATGAGCGCCGCGAAGACTTCTTCGCTCATCCGAGAAACCTCGGCGTGTGGCTCGACGCGCACGAAGATCCCGAATCGATCAGGGACGACACGGGACGGTTCGCGCTGATCGCCGTGAATTTCCCCAAATTCGGCGACGGCCGGGCCTACTCCATCGCCCGCCTCTTGCGCGAGCGCTACGGCTACAAGGGCGAGCTGCGCGCGATCGGGGACGTGCTGCACGACCATCTGTACTTCATGGAACAGTGCGGCTTCGATGCGTTCGCTTTGCGCGAGGATCAAGACGCGCAGGAAGCACTTTCCGTCTTCGCCACCTTCAGCGACGCCTACCAGACATCCGTCCTGCGGCCCGCTCCCTTGTTCCGACGGCGCCTCGCCGAAGGGAACCCATGACTGAAACCCTGAAAACAGTCGCCAATCCCGTGTACTTGCGCTACCGATTTTCGCCGACCCGAGCGAGTTGAACCGCACTACCGGGTCCGCTATTTTGATTGACGAGGCGACCAACCAGACGATGGCGGGATTGATCGATGGGTAAGGTATATCTCATAGGTGCGGGTCCCGGAGCGCCGGATCTCCTCACCCTGCAGGCAGCAGAGGTACTCAGGCGCGCCGGCGTGGTATTCCACGATGCGCTCGTGCATCCCCGAACGCTTGATCTCGCCTGGCGCGCCGACAAGATCGCAGTGGGCAAGCGCTCCGGCCGTCATTCGACCGCGCAGAAATTCATCAACAAGCGTCTGGTCGATGCGGCGCGCCGCTATCGAGTCGTAGCCCGCCTCAAGGGCGGCGATCCCATGCTCTTCGGTCGCGCCCAGGAGGAAATCGAGGCGCTGCGCGAGGCGGGGATGGATTTCGAGATCGTTCCCGGAGTGGCCGCACGATGGCCGTAGCGGCCGAGCTAGGAGTGTCCCTCACCCGCCGTGGGCTCGCCCGCCATGTTGTTTTCGTGACCCCGCGTGCCGCAAGCGGCGCGCGCGACAACGACTGGGCCGCGAGCGTGCTCGCGGCCGACACGGCGGTGATCTACATGGGAGCAGGCCTCGCGGAGGCGATCAGCTCCGAACTGATCAGGCGCGGCAAACCCGGAGAAACGCCGCTCGCTGTGGTGGAGAGCGCGACGCTTCCGGACCGAAAAGCACTCCATGGGACGCTGGTGGAATCGCCCGAGCTTGCACTCAAGGCAGGTGCGGGTCCGGCGGTGCTGCTGCTTGGCGAAGTGCTGCAGGATGCGCTTGTCGACCGGGGCCAAGCCGCAGTCAACGATATCGAAGCCTCGCTCAAGCAGGTCTGATTGCGGCGGTCGGCAGAACCGCTCGCGTAGCCGGGGTAAGACCTTGCGTAGAGAGCGGATGGAGAATTCCCGCAGCGTCAGTGCCGCAGGGCAAGGATCAGCGCCCCGGCCATGAACACCAGAAATGCGGCAAGCGTCCATTCCGGTATGCTGAAGGAAAATAGCGTCCAGTCGATCAGGCCGCATTCCCCGGAGCCGCGCAGAACGCGCCTCAGTCCCTCGACCGGACCAAAGGCCGACAGGAGATAATCGAGCGCAGGGCCGCACGTCGGGCGCTGTTCGGCGGGAATGTGCTGCAGCCACACATGGCGTCCGGCGACGGCAACGCCCCCAGCAGCGAGAAGCGTGATCATGCCGGCATAGATGCTGGCGCCGACCCGGCCGGCCGGGTGATGGATGGCCGCGACAAGAAACACGATGCCGACCGCCGCAAGGAACAAGCGCTGAATGATGCACAGCGGGCAAGGCTCCAGGCCGACGACGAACTGCAGGTAGTAGCCAAAAGCGAGCATCCCCGCGCAGGCGAGAAATCCGATAAGGTTGCCCATCCGGCGGACACTGAGGGCCATGATCATGAAGGAGAGCCTAACATCGCTGTATCTTTTTGGGGTACCGGCCCCGTCCGCGCCGGCAATTGTCCGATGAGACCGGCGCGACGGCGGAACGTTCACGTTCGCTTCGATCGGTCCTGGCAGGTGTGGCGGGACCCGGGCGAGCCGCCGTGCGCCCGCCACTCTCAAGGAATCGAAGCTTGAAAATCCGACCCGCGCGCCGCGATTGTCTGGGTCTCACCCGAGCTGAGTTTGCCGTTCTGCGGCGCCTCTCGGCTCCGGAGAAGATCCAGGCCTATCTCAATTCGCTGTCGGCCAATTTCGAGATCGGGGGCCAGACCTCACTGTCTGTGAGACAGGTGCTCCATCAACGCAGGGCGCACTGCATCGAGGGCGCGATGCTTGCCGCCTGTGCGCTGTGGGTACACGGCGAGCCGCCGCTGCTTTTGGATCTGCGCGCCGAGCGCGACTACGATCACGTGGTCGCGCTGTTCCGTCGCGGCGGCTATTGGGGCGCCATATCGAAGACCAATCCCCCGCTCCTGCGCTGGCGCGACCCGGTCTACCGCAGCTTGCGCGAGCTAGTGATGTCGTATCTGCACGAATACGCCAACAAGCGCGGGCAGAAGACTCTGAGAAGCTACGCCGGTCCCTTCGACCTGCGCAGGCTGGACCCGAAGATCTGGGTCACCAACGGCAAGAACTGCTGGAAAGTGGGCGAGACACTGGATGAGTTGCGCCACCACCCGATCGTCACGAAGAAACAGGCGCGGATGTTGCGTCTCCGCGATGTCATCGAACGCAAGGCGGGCGCGCTGGGCGAGCACCGGGCGCCGCGGCGAAGATAGCCCGCTCAATCGATTTTTTGCGCCTCGCGCGCGCTTTCGATTAGCGAAGTACGCATGAGAAACTCCTTGTGCAGCTTTGGGTCGGCGGCCGCACGCCGCAACGCGTCGAAGTTCGCCTGCCGAACTTTGGGATCCCGCTCCTCAAGACGCCGCTTGTTGGCAACGGTTTGCTGCTGCACGTATTCGATGTTGAGCGGCCGCCTGCGGCGCTCATAGCGATCGAGCAGATGTTCTCCTGCCTCACCACTCGTGACAAGGCGCAGCGTTTCGGCAAGCTCCATGGCGTCGTGGATCCCGCAATTCAGGCCGAGGCCTCCCACAGGGTTGTTGACGTGCGCAGCATCGCCTGCGAGAAAAATCCGGCCTCTGCGAAACGCTTTCGCCACACGCTGATGCACCCGGTAGATGTTCCGATGTACAAGCAGCTCGAGCGGATGCCCGTCGACCAGTCTGCCCAAGCGCCTTCTCACCGCCACTTCCGAAAAGGCTTGCTCGTCGCTTTCGTTTTCCCCCGCCGGGAATACGGCGCGCCAGCGCCCCTTGAGATCATCGCCCGTCACCTTGAAGAGATTGGTCCATTCCGCGGGATCGGAGATGTAGCTGCGATGGCAGCAGCCGAGAGCGGCCTGGAAGTCGAATAGCGTGGTGAGCACGAGAAAACGCTCCGGCCAGGTATAGCCCTCGAATTCCACATCCAGGCACTTGCGCACGGTGCTCCGCCCGCCGTCGCAGCCGATGACGTAGTCGAAATCGAGGCACTCCGCACCCGCGTCGTTCTCAGCAACAATGCGGACGCTGTCGGCGTCCTGGGACACGTCCGAGACGCTCGTGCCGATCCATACGTGGACGTTGGACATGCCGGAAAGCCGCCGCAGGCCGAGCTCGCAGAGCTTGTGCTGCTCCGTCTGCACGACGTAGGGGTAAGGCGTTTCCTCGCGCAACACCTCGTGATCGAACTCAGCAACGAGGGTCTTCGCGCCGTCCCAAAACTGGAAGTGGCGCGCCACCAGTCCCACTGAACGAAATTCGTCCAGGAGCCCGATGTCCGCGAGCATTTCGAGGGTGGAAGGATGTGTCGTCGCCGCTCGTGGGCTGTGGTCCACTTCGCGCTCGGCCTCGAAGAGATGGACCTCCAGCCCCTTTTTCGCGCAGGCGACCGCAGCGACGACGCCTACCGGCCCCGCGCCGACGATGCCTATCCGCGCTGTCACCGGAACCGCACCTGGGGACTCAGTGTGTTCCCGTGTGCCCGCCCGGTGCCGGCAATGCTTCGCCCGTCGTCCGCTTCGAGTGGTCGGCCGCGAGCAGCAGATACATCGCCGGAACGACGAAGAGCGTGAACAGGGTCCCGATTGCGATACCGCTAAAGATCACCAGCCCCATGTGGAAGCGGCTCACCGCGCCCGCCCCGCTCGCGATGAGGAGGGGCACGACGCCGAACACCATCGCTCCCGTGGTCATCAGGATCGGGCGCAGCCGGATGCCCGCCGCGCGGCCGATCGCCTCTCGTTTTGACATTCCCTGATTCTGCAGGTTGTTGGCGAACTCGACGATCAGGATGCCGTGCTTGCTGATGAGCCCGATCAGGGTCACCAGCCCCACCTCTGTGTATATGTTGAGGCTCGCCCCGCCGATTCCGAGGCTTACGAAGATGAGAGCGCCGCAGATCGACATGGGAACCGAGATGAGGATGATCAGCGGGTCGCGGAAACTCTCGAAGAGCGCCGCGAGCGCGAGGAAGATGATGATGAGCGCAAAGAAGAATGTCACGAGCAGCGCGCTCGATTCCTGAATGAACTGCCGCGACGGTCCGGAATAGTCCACCGAGTACCCTTGAGGCAGCGTCCTTGCGGCGAGGTCCTGCAGGTACGCGATCGCGTCCCCCTGGGTCACGCCGATGAAGGGCACTCCGGAAATCGTGGCGGAGTTCTGCTGCTGGAAGCGGTTGAGCGCCTGGGGAACGGTCTTGGTCGTGATGTGCACGACGGTGGAGAGCGGGACCGAGTCCCCGCTCGCAGTCCGGATATAAGTGCTCTTCAGCTGGTCAGCGTTCAGCCGATCGGCTTGCTGCACCTGGGGAATGACCTTGTAGGCTCGGTCGTGGAAGCTGAAGTAGTTGACGTAGCCGCCGCCGAGCAGGGATGACAGGGCCGCGCCTACGTCCTTCATGGTGAGGCCGAGCTGGGCCGTCAGCTCCCGGTCGATCACGACCGTCGACTGCGGCAGATCGTAACGCAGGTCATTGTCGACGAAGAAGAATCTGCCGCTCTTCTGCGCCTCCTGATAGAAAGCCGAAGCCACTTCGTTCAGTCGCTCGAAGGGCTCGGTCGTCTGGATCACGAACTGCACCGGCAGGCCGAAGGCCCCGGGAAGCGGGGGCGGTTGAAACGCCACCGCACGCAGGCCGGCGATGCTTGCCAGCTCCTGCTGCACGCCCGGTTGAAGCTGGGCGGCCGTGGCCTTGCGCTCGTTCCAGGGCTTCAGCACCATTCCGGCGAGCGTCTGCCCCGGGATATCGATCTGGAACACGTGATCGGTTTCCGGGTGCTTCTTGATTGTTTCGAAGACCTGACGCGTGTAGAGCTGGCGCTGCTGCAGCGTGGAGTTGGGCGCGGCCTGCGCGGAGCTGATGATCACGCCCTGGTCTTCCGCAGGGGCGAGCTCGGATTTCGCGGTCGCATAGAGGAAATAGATGCTCCCGAGCACGATGGCCGCGAAGACGGCCGTCACCGGCACGTAGTTGAGCGTTCTGCCCAGGAGATGCTCGTAGCGTCTGTGCAGCGTATCGAACGCGTTATCGAGGAAGAGGACTAGCTTTATGTCCCAACCCCTCTGGTTGGGATCGTGCGGCCTGAGCATCCGCGCGCACATCATGGGCGAGAGCGTCAGCGCGACGATCGCCGACACGATCACCGCGCCGACCAGCGTGAACGCGAATTCGGTGAAAAGCGCGCCGGTCAGCCCGCCGAGGAACCCGATCGGCACGTACACGGCCACCAGCACGAGCGCCATCGCGATGATGGGGTTGGCGAGCTCGCGCGCCGCGAGGATCGCCGCCTGGGTCGGCTTCATGCCTTCCTCGAGGTGGCGTTCGACGTTCTCGACTACGATGATGGCGTCGTCCACCACCAGGCCGATCGCGAGGACCAGGGCGAGCAGCGTCAGCAAATTGATCGAGTAACCGAGCGCGAACATCATCGTGAACGTTCCGACCAGCGAGAGAGGAATCGCGACCGTGGGTATCAGGACCGCGCGCAGCGAGCCGAGAAAAGCGAACACCACGAGCGTCACGATGACGAGCGCTTCGGCGATGGTCCAGACGACTTCGTCGATCGCGCTGTTCACGAACTTGGTCGAGTCGTAGACAATCTGGCCCTGCAGGCCCTGGGGCAGCTGGGCCTGGATGCCCGGGAAGACGTCGCGCACGCGCGCGATGACCTCGAGCAGGTTCGCTGTCGGCGCGACCTGCATGCCGATGTACACGGCCTTCTTCCCGTCGAAGCCGACTTCCGAATCGTAGTCCTCGGACCCGAGAGTCACATTCGCGACGTCGCTCAACCTCACGACGGCGCCACCCCGTTGCTTGATGACGAGGTTACGGAAATCCTCCACCGTCCGGACGTCGGTCGATGCGGTAAGGTTGACCTGGACCATCTGACCCTTGGTCGCGCCGACCGCGGAAAGGAAGTTGTTGGCCGTGAGAGCGGCGCTGACGTCGGCGGCGGTGAGGTTGTAGGCGGCCAGCTTGTCCGGATCGAGCCATGCCCGGAGCGCAAACAGTTTTCCACCGAGGATTTCGGCCGTCTGCACGCCTTCGACTGCCTGCAGTTTCGGCTGGACCACGCGGATCAGGTAATCGGTGATCTTGTTAGGCGTGAGCACGTCGCTCGCGAAGCCGATGTACATCGCCGCGAGCGTCTGTCCGATCTGAACCTTGATCACGGGCTGCTGCGAGCCCGGCGGCAACTGGTTGAGGACCGCGTTGACCTTGGTGTTGATTTCGGTGAGCGCCTTGTCCGGCTCGTAGTTCAGCCGCAGCGCCGCAGTGATGGTGCTCACGCTCTGGCGACTCACCGAGCTCATGTAATCGATGCCGTTCGCCTGCGCGATCGAATTCTCGAGCGGCGTGGTGATGAATCCGGCGACCAGCGCCGGATCCGCGCCCACGTAGGTCGTCGTAACAGTCACGACGGCGTTCTGCGTGCGCGGATACTGCAGCACGGGCAAGAGGCCGATCGAGCGCAAGCCGAGCACGAGAATCGTTAGGCTTACGACCGTCGCGAGGACCGGCCGCTCGATGAAAATATC
This sequence comes from Burkholderiales bacterium, assembly GCA_036555245.1. Taxonomy (GTDB): domain Bacteria; phylum Pseudomonadota; class Gammaproteobacteria; order Burkholderiales; family SG8-39; genus VBDM01. The sequence goes on along the minus strand of DATBLP010000054.1, from coordinate 74,953 downwards.
CGTGAACTTCTTCATTCCGGGCCTCCGGCCTACTGGTCCTTCGGTTGCGGCGCCGGCTCGTTCGCCGGCTGGATCGAGTTGTTGACGACCACCGGCACGCCCGAGCGCAGCTTGATCTGGCCTGCCGTCACGACGGTCTCGCCCTCCTTGATCCCGGAAAGAATCGCGACCTGGTCGCCGCGCGTCTCACCGGTGGTGACAAACTTCTGCTGTGCCAAGAGTGCGGTCTTACCGTCCTCGCCCTTCCGTTCTTCGACGGTAAACACGGTGTTGCCGTAGGGGTTATAGGAGACCGCGGTCTGCGGCAGGGTAAGGAAGCGCTGCGGCCCTCCCGAGGCGATGCTTACGGTGGCGAACATCCCCGGCAGCAGCTTGCGCTTCGGGTTGCGCACGGTCGCCCTGATCTGCACGTTGCGAGTCGCCGGATCCACCTTGGGGTCGATCGAGCTGATCTCGCCCGCGAACTGCTCGCCGGCAAAAGCGTCGGTTTTCAGGGTGATTTTTTGCCCGAGTTTGATCTGGCCGAGCGATTTCTGCGGGGCGAAGAAATCCACGTAGACGGGGTCGAGCGCCTGCAGTGTCACGAGCTTGGTTCCCGCGGTCACGTACTGACCGACGTCGACGGCGCGGATTCCCAAACGCCCGGCAAACGGCGCGCGCACGAGCTTCTTGTTGAGGAGCGCCTGTTGCTCGGCGAGCTGCGCCTTGGCGCTCTTCAGGTTCGCCGCGTCCGCGTCAACGACCGCCTGGCTCACGGCCTGGATCTCCAGCTGCTTCTTGTCACGCTCGTAGACAACCTGGGCAAGATCCATCGCGGCGGTGAGCGACTGCAGCTTTGCGAGGTCGGCTTCATTGTTCAATTGAACCAGGGGTGCGCCTTCCCGGACTTCCTGGCTCGACTGGAAGTGGATCGTCGTGATCACGCCGGGTACCTCGGGGGCGATGTCGGCACCGCGCACCGCGCGCAGCGTTCCCACGGCCTGGAATTCGCCCTGCCATTCCGACATCCCTGCCTTCGCGGTCGATACCGTCTGCGGCGGGATACCCTGCTCGGCGATCTTCTTCTTGATGAAGCTTCCGATGAAGGCCTTGAAACCGAATATCCCGCCGAACAGCATTCCGACGAGAGCGAGCATGATGATCATGCGTTTGGTCATGAGTTGGACTCCAAAGATTCTCTTCCCCCGGCTCCGGCTCAGTCCGCGAGCGCGGCGGGAGCCTCGCCCCGGCCGCTGCGCCGCCACCATCCGCCGCCGAGCGCCTGGAACAGCGCCGCGGTGTCCGAGTAGCGCGTGGCCTGCGCCTGCACCAGGCCGATCCTCGCCTGCTCGTACTGGCGCTGGGCGTTCAGGAGCGCGAGGTAGTTCGCCGCCCCAAACTGGAGCTGTGCCCGCGTCACTTCGAGGCTTTCGCGCGACGCCGCCTCGGCCTCGGCCTGCGCCTTGAGCGCTGCCGCGTCGAAATCGAGCGCGAGGAGCACGTCGGCCACGTTCTGGAACGCGCCGAGCACGGCTTGGCGATACTGCGCGAACGCCTGCTCGTAGGCGGCGACTGCGCCGCGTTTCCTCGCCTGCAGCTGCCCCGCGTGGAAAATTGGCTGGAGCAGGCTCGCGCCGATATTCCACAGCTGAGTTCCCGGATCGAAGAGTTCGGCCGTGCGCGTGGCCGCCGTTCCATAGCTGCCGCTCAGCGTCAATTGCGGGAACATGAGCGCCTGCGCCACGCCGATGCGCGCGTTCGTCTGCCGCAGCAAGGCCTCGGCCGCGCGCACATCGGGACGCTGTTGCACCAGATCTGCCGGGAGGCTCACCGGGAGGCTCGTCGGCAGCTGGAACGCCGTCAAGTCGAGCTCGGGCAGCCCAGCCTCGGCGGGAGGCTTGCCGATCAGGACCGCGAGCTGGTTGCGCGTTTGTGCGAGCGCTTTCTCGAGCGGCGGCAGGTTGGCGCGCGTCTGGGCGAGCTGGGCCCGCTGAGCGAGGACGTCCGAGCGGGAGATTGCGCCGAGCGCGAACTGCTTCTCTACCAGCTGCACCTGTCGATCTAGCGCCTCGATGATCTCGCGCGTCGCGCGGACCTGCTCGCGCAGCGACGCTTCGCGGAACCCGGTCGTGACGATATTGGCCGTCAGAGAGAGATGAGCGGCCTCGAGCTGAAAGCGCTGGAAGTCGATCGTGGCCTCCAACGCCTCGAACTCGCGGCGTGCCCCACCGGCAAGGTCGATGGCGTAGGAGACGTTCACCGAGGCGTTGTAGAGGTTGAACACACTGGTGGGGATCGACGGATTTCCGAAGGCCGCCCCGGTGATGCGCTGACGCTTCGCCGACAGGCTCGCATCCACGCTCGGGTAGAGCACGGCATACTGGGCATTGAGGTTTTCCTCGGCCTGCCGCAGCGCCGCCTGCGCTGCATCCAGCGTTGGATTGCCTGCCAGCCCGGCGCGGATGAGCTTGTCGAGTTCCGGTGAGCCGAAGAGTTTCCACCAGTCGGCCGAGATCTCCGCGCCGACTTCGAAGCGCTGGGCTTCGCCGCCGTGCACAGGAGCCGATTCGGTCTGTACCGGCTGGTGCTTTTCGGTGTATGGGCCGGCCGCAGGGGTCTCCGGCGCGCGGTAGTCGGGGCCGACAGCGCAGGCCGAAAGCAAGGCGGCTGCAGCGGCGATCGTGAGACGCCAGAGCGAAAAGCGCGCACTCATCGTTTTTCCTTTCCTCTTGTCCGCGCGCTCTCCGGGCCGAGACCTGCAAGCAGTGCCCGGACGGCGTCCCTCAGACAGCGGCGCACCCTAAGCTCGTCCCTTATCCCGTAGAAATGGTCATGCAAGGCCCTGTTGAAGCTTGCGGCGAGCAGAAGCTCGGCCGCCGGCTCGGTCAGGGCGTCCTCCGATACGCGCCCCAGCCGTTGCTCAGCGCGCAGATACGCGGCGAGGGTCGACGTAGTGCGCCCTGGCCCGATACAGCGTTCGTTCATGATGCCGCGCACGCGCGCAAGGAGCTGCTGGTCGGCGAAAAGCGAGCACATCAGCGAGGCGACACGGTGATGGAAGTGAAACGCGCTCTCCAGCACGCGTTCGAGATTCTTCTGCACGGTATTCTGCCCGACCTGCAAGGGCAGACTGTCCAGCACCTCCCGGAACTCGCCGACTCCGTGTAGCACGACCTCGAGGATCAGCTCGGCCTTGTCGCCGAAATGGTGATAGAGCGCGCCCTCAGCGACCTTGGCTGCGCGCGCAATATCACGCGTTGTGACACACGCCAAACCCCGCGAGCACAGCAGCTGCTCGGTGGCCGAGATCAACCGTTCCTTCTGATCGCCCGATGAGGAACGGGAAGTGACGTGGGAAGCGGCGGGCCGGGCCATGCAGAACCGTGGAGGTGATCTGGGGATTGAGCGATTGCTCAATCATTATGAGCGATCGCTCAACAAAGCGCAAGCCCGCATCGAGCGGGCTTGCAAGACCCTGCAACAGAGAGGGTTACGTCAGGCCGCGGCGCGGCTTTTCTGCTTTTGCTGCGCGGCCTTGGCGTGCATCGAGGCGTAAGCACTGTGCGCCGCGGCTTCCGCATCGCCGACATGGATCCTCATGCCAAGGTCGGAGAGCACCGAGCCCAGTGCCGACAAGCACAGCATCACGTTGTCCGGCCGGCAGGAGTAGCCCATGATGCCGATGCGCCAGATCTTCCCCGCGAGCGGGCCAAGCCCGGCGCCGATTTCGATGCTGAACTCGTTCAAGAGCCGCTTGCGCACCTCGGCCTCGTTGACGCCTTCGGGGCAGCGCACCGCGTTCATCTGAGGCAGCTGGTACTTCTCGTCTACGAGGAACCGGAGGCCCATCGCTTCCAGGCCCGCCTTAAGCGCATTGTGATGGCGCTGGTGGCGCGCCCACGCGTTCTCCATGCCCTCCTCGCGCAGCAATAGCAGCGCCTCGTGCAGGCCGAAAAGCGAGTTGGTCGGCGCAGTATGGTGGTAGGTGCGCGTCGTCGCTCCCCAGTAGCCGAGCAGCAGGTTCATGTCCATGAACCAGGAGTGGATCTTGTCCTTGCGGGCCTTCACGTAATCCACGACGCGCTCCGAGAAGGAAACGGGCGAGAGGCCCGGCGTGCAGGAGAGGCATTTCTGGCTTGCCGAGTAGATGGCGTCGATCTCCCATTCGTCCACGAGCACGGGCGATCCGCCGAGCGTGGTCACCGCGTCCACGATCGCAATCGCGTCATGCTTGTGGGCGGCTTGGACGAGCGTCTTCGCGTCCGATTGCACGCCGGTGGAGGTCTCGCCGTGCACGAATGCCACGACGCGCGCGTCGCGGTTCTTCTTGAGCGCATCCTCGAGCTTGTTCGGATCGACCGGAGAGCCCCACTCGTCCTCGACGATCACGGCCTTGCCGCCGCAGCGCTCGACGTTCTCGATCATGCGGCCGCCAAACACGCCGTTCCTGCATACGATCACCTTGTCGCCGGGCGCGACCAGGTTGACGAAGCAGTACTCCATGCCGACCGAGCCGGGTCCCGAGACCGGGAAGGTAAGGGGGTTCTTGGTCTGGTACACGTAACGCAGGAGCGCTTTCAGCTCTTCCATCATCTCGACGAAAACGGGATCGAGGTACCCGATTGCCGGCTGGCTCATGGTCGTCAGCACCCTCGGATGGATCTCGGTCGGGCCGGGACCCATGAGCGTTCTCTGCGGCGGGTGAAACGAGCTGATGCGTTTGGCGGGTGCGAAATTGTTCATGGCTTCCTTTCCCGAAAGAGGCGACCCGAACAGATGATCGTCGGGACGCGATTTGACCTTTACCGGCTTCTTGGCCGAGGCCTCGTTAAGTACTTCCACCGCGTGGATGCCGCCGTTGGTGACGCGTTCGACCTCGGCGGCCCAGCGCGCCGGCACATACCCGGACTTGACCCAGTTATTGACGACGGCGCGGTCAAGCCGGAACGCGCGCGCGACTTCGGCTTGGCTGCCAAAGATCGATACGAGGCGTTCTGCGCAATTCATAGCGGAGCAAAGCCTAGCATGTCAATCCGAGTTTGACAAGAAAAGGAATACAGAGCATCAAACTACTTGGGATCCGTCCGCTTAAAGTGAAATCCCTGTCGCCGAAGTCGCTAGAGCGCAGGTGCCGCGGCGGGGCTCCCGCTCACTCTCGCCCGGGCTGCTCCTGCCTGATCGACTCCCGGGTCGAGCGCCTTGGCGGCCGGGCGTGCCGCCCCAAGCCGTCCCACGAGCGGAAGCTTGAGCGCGGGATCAAAGGGATTCAGTCCAAAGGTGAGCCCGAGCAGATTGATCTCTAGACCTTCCACGCCGCTGGCTGTCAGTCCCGCAAGTCCGAATAGGGAAAACTGGAACCCGCGCCCGCTCGGCGCCGAGGCAAAGACTTTCGTCCCGAAGTAATCCTTGCCGATTGCGGTCGGCGGCAAATCGGCTCCGAGCTCAGGCACTGCCCGCAGCACCCAGGCTGTGAAGGTATTGGAGTTCGGTCCAGGCCACGTGGTGTATTCGCCGGCCCAGGGGTAGCTGCGTGCGGCCGCGTCGATGCGTGCGATCAGCTCCTCGACTCCGGTCCCGCGCTTTTCTGCGATCAGTTCCGGTGCGCTTCCGAACCAGCGCGCGTCGGGTGCCCGATGTCGGACCACGAGGGCCGTGTCCTGCCAGCGTAGCCGCCAGCCGATGACTTCGTACACCGTGTACTCCGGGGCCGCGGCGCGCTTCATGGCGATCCAAGTGTGCACGCCGAAAACGCCACGCCAGCCTATGACGCGGGCCGCATAGACTTGCACGATCGGCTCGGGAGTGACGGCCGGATCGGGGGCGAGGCCGACGGGCTCCTGGCTCGCTGTGCGCCAGTCCTGCGCGGTCACGCAGCTGACCAGCGCAAGCGCGAGCGCAGCGATGCCCAAGGCGATCACAAAGGCGGCGATGCGGGCTCGAAGTCTCATGTGGGGTGCTATTGCTGATCGAAAGCCTTGTCCCCATCGTCCTGCGCTTTCCCGAAAGCGCGTACCCCGGCGAAATCGAAGAGCTTTCGGTCCATGAGATGCGAGGGCACGATGTCGGAGAGCGCGCGGAACATCGACTCTAGCCTCCCGGGATTGCGCTTCTCCCACTCGGCGAGCATTCTTTTCACCTGCTTCCGCTGCAGAGTCGGCTGCGAGCCGCACAGGTCGCAGGGGATGATCGGGAATTTCCGGATCTCGGCATAGGTCTCGAGATCGCTCTCGGCGACGTAAGCGAGCGGGCGGATGACTATATGCTTACCGTCGTCGGATTGGAGCTTCGGCGACATCGCTTTCATCTTGCCGCCGAAGAAGAGATTGAGGAAGAAGGTCTCAAGGATGTCGTCGCGGTGGTGCCCGAGCGCGATCTTCGTCGCACCGATCTCGCGCGCGACCCGATAAAGCACGCCGCGGCGCAGGCGCGAACACAGCCCGCACATGGTTTCCCCCTGCGGAACGATGCGCTTTACGACGGAATAGGTATCCTGCACCTCGATGCGGAACGGGACGCCTAGGGACTTCAGATAGTCGGGCAGCACGTGCTCCGGGTAACCCGGGTGGCGCTGATCCAGATTGACTGCAAAGATCTCGAATTCCACCGGCGCGCGCTGGCGCAGCTTCATGAGAACGTCGAGCATGGCGTAGCTGTCCTTGCCGCCCGACAGGCACGCCATGACACGGTCTCCAGGTGAGATCATGCCGTAGTCGCCGATCGCTTCGCCGGCGAGACGGCACAACCGCTTTTCGAGCTTGCCCGCTTCGAATTGCTGCTTACGAGAGAGCTGGATTCTTTCTGGTGCATTCACAGGTTGATGCTCCTGCCGCCATCCACGGCGATGATCTGCCCCGTCACATACGGCGCTTCTGCAATCAAATAATACACGGCGCGCGCGACGTCGTCGGGATCGCCCGTTCGCTTGAGCAAAGTATGCGACACGATGCGCTGGCGCGTGACTTCGTCCCACGAGCCGTCCTCGGGCCAAACAATGGCACCGGGCGCAACGCCGTTGACGCGCACCTCGGGCGCGAGCTCGCGCGCGAGCGAGCGCGTGAGGCCCGCGAGTCCTGCCTTGGCCACCGAGTAGATGACATAGTTCTTGAGCGGCCGTTCGGCATGAATGTCGGTAATGTTGACGATCGTGCCGCCCCACCTTCTCAGGTGTGGTGCGGCGGCCTGAGAAAGGAAAAGTGGGGCGCGCAGATTGGCTCCAATGAGGCTCTCCCAGTTCGCTAGTGTCATTTCGCCCACTGGAGTGGGAAAGAAAGCGGAGGCGTTGTTCACGAGCGCATCCAGCCTGTCGAAGCGGCTGAGGGTGTTCTTCACAATCTCGGACGGTCCCGCGAGATCGAGCAGATCGGCCTGCACGAGAGCGACGGAATTGTCGCGTTGCGCATTCAGCTCGGTCCGCAAAGCATTCGCTTCGCGTTCCGAGCTCCGGTAGTGCAGCATGACCTTCGCACCCTGGCTGTGCAGACGGCGCGCGATCGCCGCACCGACGCGCTTGACGCCTCCGGTGATGAGCACAACTTTTCCTGAAAGCGCTTCTGACATGACCTAGAATGATACCGGAATACTCCTCCCCAGCTTTCCATGCCGCTACCCGAACCCACGCCCGAGGCACGCGCTCACAGCGACCGGGTGGTCACGCACATTCGCGAACAAATCACGGCAAACGGCGGCTGGATAAGCTTTGCTCGCTATATGGAGCTTGCTTTGTACGCACCGGGACTCGGCTACTACAGCGCCGGGAGTCGCAAGCTCGGAAAGGCGGGAGATTTCGTCACGGCGCCGGAGATTTCGCCGCTCTACGGCCAGACGCTCGCGCGTCAGGTCAACCAGATACTCGAATCCGGCTTTGACGAGGTGCTCGAAGTGGGCGCCGGCAGCGGCGCGCTCGCGGCCACGTTGCTAGAGGAGCTGGAGCGCTCGGGCCGCGTGCCGCGTAACTATCTCATTCTCGAACTTTCCGCCGACCTGCGTGAGCGCAGCCGTGATACCCTCGCGGCGAGAGTCCCCCACCTTCTCGAGCGCGTCGCGTGGCTGAACCGCCTACCGCCTGCGTTCTCGGGAGTCGTGCTCGGCAACGAAGTCCTCGACGCGATGCCTGCCACCGTGGTGCGGGTCGAAGGCGGAAGAATCGAGGAAGCCGGCGTGGGCGTCCGCAGCGACCGGCTCGACTGGTCCTGGCGAATCGCCTCGGGTGAACCGCTTGCAGCTGCACGGGCTCTGGATCTTCCGGAAGGCTTTTGCACGGAAATCCAACTCGCCGCGCTCGGCTTCATTCGCAGCCTCGCGCAGATCCTGGAGAGGGGCGTGGCCCTCTTCATCGATTACGGCTTTCCTGCCAAAGAGTATTACCACGCGCAGCGGAAGGACGGCACCCTCATGTGCCACTACCGCCATCACGCCCACCCCGATCCTTTCTTCGCGCCGGGACTGCAGGACATCACCTGCCATGTCGATTTCAGTGCAATCGCCCGCACAGCCCGGGAAAGCGGGCTGGATCTGCTCGGTTACACCGGCCAGGCCCAGTTCCTCGTCAATTGCGGGATTACGCAGATCATGTCCAGAACGCCTGCCGAGGACGGCGCTAGGTTTCTGCCGCTCGCGAACCAGGCGAACCGGCTCATGAGCGCCGCCGAGATGGGGGAGCTATTCAAAGTGATCGCGCTTGGCCGGGGATTCCCTGGTCCGCTCCTCGGATTCAGCGAAGGGGACCGCCGGCAGGCGCTGTAAGGTGTAGCCTGTGTTTGCCGACCAAGGCGGGTCGGCAGCAGCGCACCAAGGAGACTCGATGGACGCAGCGCAAGGGCAGCACGCAGAATGGGTGAAAGTCCATCCCTTGGTCGTGCGCGTCACACATTGGATCAACGCGCTCGCGATTCTCGTCATGGTCGCCAGCGGCTGGCGTATCTACAACGCCTCGCCGCTCTTTCCGTTCCGGTTTCCGAACGAGCTCACGCTCGGCGGCTGGCTGGCCGGCGCCCTGCAATGGCATTTCGCCGCGATGTGGCTCCTCGTGCTAAACGGCATCGTCTACGTGAGCTACGGGATATTCTCGGGACATTTCCGCCGAAAGCTCTTTCCGCTCACGCCGCGCGCAGTGTTGCACGACGTGCTGGAGGCGCTGCGCGGCAGACTCGCGCATGAGGATCTGAGCGTCTACAACGCGGCGCAGCGCGCGGCTTACCTCGCCATCATCTTGTGTCTCGTCGTCCTCGTATTCTCGGGGCTTGCGATATGGAAGCCGGTGCAGTTCCAGGAAATCGCCTCGGCAATGGGCGGGTACGAGGGCGCACGCTTCCTGCATTTTGGCGCCATGGCGCTGACGGTGCTCATCGTCCTCGTTCACATAGTCATGGCGATCTTCGTCCCGCGCACATTGCCGACCATGATCACGGGCCGAGTCAGGAGGACCTCATGAAGAAACGCGCCATGGAAACGAGCCTTGCTCATCAGTCGCCGAGGCTCATTCGCTCCATCGAGCGACGGCTCTTCCTGAGGCAGGGCTTGTCCCTCGGCGCGCTCGCGCTTCTCTCAGGATGCGACCTGACCGACGATGAAGGCGTGCAAAGACTCCTCACCGGCATGTCGCGCTGGAACGACAGAGTTCAAAGCTGGCTGTTCAGTTCGAACAAGCTTGCGCCGGAGTTTCCGGAGAGCGCAATCACCAGACCCTTTCCCTTCAACGCTTTCTACGGCGAGGACGAAGTGACCCTCGTTGACGGCAAGAGCTACAAGATGGAAATCGAGGGTCTGGTGCGCGAAAAGAAGCCCTGGACGCTGCCAGAGCTGTATGCGCTGCCGCAGACTTCCCAGATCACTCGCCACATCTGCGTCGAGGGCTGGAGCGCAATCGGCAAGTGGAGCGGCGTGCGCTTTTCGACCTTTCTCGAGCGGATCGGCGCCGATACCACGGCGAAATACGTCGGCTTCGAGTGCGCGGACGATTACTATACGAGCATCGATATGGCTACGGCGCTTCACCCGCAGACGCTTCTCACCTTCCGCTATGCCGACGAAATTCTTCCGCCCAAGTACGGCTTTCCAATGAAGCTGCGCATTCCAACGAAACTCGGCTTCAAGAATCCGAAGCACATCATGGCGATGTTCGTTACCAACGAATATCCCGGCGGGTACTGGGAAGACCAGGGCTACAACTGGTTCAGCGGCAGCTGAGGACATGGGACCGATCCGCGCCATCATAGCGATCGCGGGACTCGCCGCCAGCGCCAGCGCCTACCCTGCGGATGCGCCCTCTGGAAAGCCGATGAAAATGGACGAACCCATGCGCGGCGAAATGAAGAAGAACACCATGAAGAAGGGCGATGTCAGGAAGGCCGCGGAAAAGAAGGCGCGCGAGCTGAAAGCGATGATGGAAAAGGAGGCCGCCGGCGCGGCAAAGAAGTAATGGCGGGGCTCAGCGCCACGGTGGAATTGTCTCGGCCGGTATAATCGCGGCATGCGGCCCGCTGCTTTGGTGCCGGTGGTCTTCTTGGTTCTTGCCGCTGCGGCAAGCGCGCAGGATGCGGCCCAACTCGTTGCGCAGGCGAAGAAGCGCTGGGCCGAAAGCCCGCACGGGCCAATGCTGGAGCGCATTCTCCCACCCACTTTCGCTTCGCGTCAGTTGCCCGAGCCTGCGTCGCGCGGGGCGCGGCTTGCTGTGCAGTACTGCGTGCAATGCCACAATCTGCCCAATCCGGCCATGCATCAGTCGGAGAAATGGCCAGCAATTTTCGAGCGCATGGTAGTGCGGATGAGGGGTAGGGGCAACATGGGCGACCTCATGCAAGACATGATGGCTGGCGTGCAGGCGCCGAGCGTTTCCGAGGCGGAAGTCCTGCTCGCATACTTGCGCAAGCACGGGCAACGGCCCCTCGACCCGGAAAAATATCCCGCAGTGAACCTGCCCGAGGGCCAGTCGTTCAAGCTCGCCTGCCAGCAATGTCATGTGCTGCCCGATCCGAAGCGTCACACGGCCTCCGAGTGGCCCGCGGTGGTTGCGCGCATGGAGAGGAACATGGAATGGATGAATCGGGTCGTGGGGACTCAACCCGACGCGCGGGAGCCCCAGCTCAAACTCGAGGAGATCAACGCCTTCCTCGCAAAGTACGCGAGGAAACAGTGATCCCTAACGCGGGCACTAGGAGGGAACCGCCATGCCACGCTTCACCGCCGGGCGCGCGCTGATGGCGTCAAACCAGCGCTTCACGTTCGGCCAAGCGTTCAGGTCGGTTTTGTGCCACTCGTAGCGCGCCACCCACGGATAAGTGGCGATGTCCGCGATCGAATAATCTCCAGCCAGGTACGCGGTCTCGCCTAGGCGTTTGTCGAGCACCCCGTACAGCCGGTCCTTTTCCCTGACATAGCGCTCGATCGCATAGGGCACCTGCTCCTTCGCATTGCGCACGAAATGGTGTACCTGCCCGAACATCGGTCCGACGTGACCCATCTGGAACATGAGCCACTCGAGCGTCTTGTATCGGCCGCGGTAGCTTTGCGGGAACAGTTTTCCGGTTTTCTCAGAAAGGTAGATTAGGATCGCACCCGACTCCATCATCTGGATCGGTGCCCCATCCGGGCCGTCTGAATCAACGATCGAGGGAATCTTGCCGTTCGGGTTGATGGCGAGATATTCGGGAGAAAATTGTTCGCGCGCGCCGATGTTGATTTTGTGCACGTTGTAAGTAAGACCACATTCCTCCAGCATGATGGAGATCTTGCGGCCGTTGGGCGTGGTCCAGGTGTATAGCTCGATCATGTCTTCTCCGCTGAGTTAGAGTGGCGCCATGCTCAAATGGGTGTTCACGCTTGTCGTCGCGCTGCTCGTGCTTACGGCGCTCGCGCCCTGGTTCGCCAGACTGGGCTTGGGCCGATTGCCGGGCGACATTGTGGTCCGCCACAAAGGCCGGACGTACTACCTCCCGTTCACCAGCACCGTGTTGCTCTCGCTCGTCCTCACGCTGATCGCGCGGATTCTGTGACGGGCTGCTCATCCGAGCGCCTCGATCGCTGCGACTCGCGCTTCGCGCACCTTCGCTGGAATATCGGCCTTAGCGCTTGCAGCGGCGATCGTGCCGGCATCGACGCCAACGGCTGCGGCGAGCGCTCGCCGCAGAGTCACGCGCGGCGGATAAGGAATCTCGCACCAGCCCCGTTCACTGCTATCGATGCATTCGCACACGGCCAGCAGGTCGCGGAACCGCTCCGGCCTGCGCAAGGCATCGCAACGCTCAAGAAGCGACAGAATTTCCGATGCGCGGGATCCCGGTGCCCGCCTGACTGTTTCGCCATGCAGCACGACGAGCAACGCGAGATCGCGGCAGTCACCCGGGGCCTTGAGACGCTCGCTCAAGGCGCGCGTCGAATCGCCGGACCCCGATCGCGAAGCCACGAGCGCAAAGCGCGGCGCGAGGCCGAGCCGCTCTCTTGCGGCGCAATCGAGCGCGCGCACTAGAGTGCGCGCGGAATCGTTGACGGGACGCCCGTTCTCGAACGCAAGCTTGAGTTCCGGAAGGAGCCGCTCGAGGAGCCGCGCCTCGGCGAGCACTCGAAACATGAGGGCTGCCTCGCCCTCCATCAGGCCGCGGGAAAACTCCTGCCACACACGCTCTGGCACCAGAGCGTCCGCCTCGCCGCTCGCAACCATGCTTCGCATCAATGCCATCGTCTGCGGTGCAACGGCGAAGCCGAAGCGGGCGGCGAAGCGCGCCACCCGCAGGATCCGGACCGGGTCCTCGGAAAAAGCAGGACTGATGTGCCGCAGCAGTCCGCGCTCCAGATCGCCCGCTCCGCCGAAGGGGTCGACCAGGCGTCCCGTTTCGTCGCGGGCCATGGCGTTGATGGTGAGGTCACGCCGCTCCAGGTCCTGCTCGAGCGTTACATCCGGCGCCGAATGCACCTGGAACCCCTTGTAGCCGCGCGCGACCTTGCGCTCGGTGCGCGCCAGCGCGTATTCCTCGTTGGTCCGGGGGTGAAGGAACACCGGAAAGTCCTTGCCGACCGGCTTGTAGCCCAGCCGCACCATTTCCTCGGGCGTGCTGCCGACAACGACATAGTCGCGATCGGTCACCGACAGGCCAAGAAGCTCATCGCGTACCGCGCCGCCGACAGCGTAGATTTTCACGCGGGCGGAAATTCCGGAAGCTAACGGCCGGCTTTGTAGCGGAGTCCGCCGTAGCGCGAGGCGGAGCCGCCGCCCTGCAGGTAGGCCGGTGCCACCGCCTCGAGCGGCATGGGTTCAATGCCGAATGGAAACTTGCTGCCGGAAACGCTATCGACCTGCATCGAATAGTAGTTGTCGCGCGACAGCAGCCCGCCCGGAAGCCATTCCATCGCCCAGGCCTGAAGATAAGAGAAGCGGTCGGACAATCCGATGATCGGCCGCGGGTGCCCGCTCACTGCACCCGCGTACTTGACGAGCTCGCGCAGGGTATAGACGCGCGGGCCGCACAGGTCGTAGCGCGCGCCATGGCTGTCCCGATCGGTGAGACTCGATTCCATGCAACGCACCACGTCCCCGACAAACACCGGCTGGAATCGCGCCTCCGGGCAGCCGAGAAACAGGATGGGAAGCCAGCGCTGAAGCCTCGCAAACAGATTGAGAAATCGGTCTTCCGGTCCGAATATGACCGAGGGCCGGAACACCGTCACCGCGAGCTCGTTTTGCGCCGCGAGGACCCAGGCTTCGCCTTCGCCCTTGGAACGCAGGTATTGGCTGGGGCCATCCGGCTGCGCCTGCAGCGCGCTCATGTGAAGCAGCCGTCCGACCCGGTTCTTCACGCAGGCCTCGACGATCTTCTTCGGAAGCTCGACGTGGGCGCGCGCGAACTCCGGGCCGTAGGGAGAGCCGGAAGACCCCTGAAGTATGCCGACCAGGTTGATCACCGCGTCGCTACCGCCAGCGAGCCGGGCCAAGCTTGCCGGCTCGTGCACGTCGGCTTCGATGACGTCCACGGTCGGCAGGAGGATCAGGTGCTTGGCGCGCTCGCGCCGGCGCGTGGGCACAACGACAATATGGCCTTCCTGCGAAAGCGCGTGGATCAGGTGGCGGCCGACGAAACCGCTGCCCCCGAGGACCAGGAATCGGCTCATGATGAAATGGCCTGAACTACCAAACGCACGGAAGCCGCATTATCGCAAAAAAGCCGCCGGTTCCTCGGCTCGCTGCCGGTTCCCTGCTTCTCAGGGAAGGTCGCGCGAGTCTTGCATGGCCACCACGTCGGGGACGGATCGGGGCTTGACCACTCCGAGGCGCGTCTTGAGCGGGGTCGCCTCGGCGCCAAGCACAGCGGCATAGTAGAAGGTATTGGCCATCACGTTCTTGACGTAGTCGCGCGTCTCCCCGAACGGGATCGTCTCGGCGAAGATCGCCCCTTCAATGGGCTCGCTGCCGCGCCACTGGCGCGCACGCGTGGGCCCGGCGTTGTAGGCAGCCGCAGCAAGGACCGGATTCCCATCGAACTGATCGAGCACATGGCGCAGGTAGTACGTGCCGAGCGCCGCGTTGACGTTCGGCTCGGAGAGGCGAGCCCAGGAAAAGCCTTTCATGCGCGTTCTCCGCACCACCCACCTTGCCGTGTCGCGCATCACCTGCATCAGCCCGGTGGCCCCGGCCGAGGACCTCGCGCGGGTGATGAAACGGCTCTCCTGGCGAATGAGGCCGAGCACCCATGGCTCCTCGAGTTCCCGGGTGCGCGCCTGCTCGGCGAGCAGCTCGCGATACGGTGCGAGATAACGGACCGAGAAATCATGCGTGACGACCGTCCGATCCGCAGTGCCAATCGCACGATCCCAGACCTCATTGCGGCGCGCCAGCTCGGCTGCAGCGAGAAGCCGCCGGTCGTCCATGCCGCGAATGGTCCACAGCCATTCGCGGGTGGCCTCGGCGCGCAGATCCGTCCGATACAAGGCGAGGGCCCGCTTCAAACCCGGCACTGCCGCTACATCGGCGATCTCTTCCTCTGTCGGCAGCGGGGCGCGAGACGGGACGTGGAACGCGATGCCAAGCTCTTCCGCCGCGAGACGCCCGTAAAAGTGGTATTCGCCCGCGATGCGCTCGAAATAGCCTCTCGATTCGAGCGGTTCGCCGAGTGCGCGTTCGGCGCGCCCGTACCAGTAGGTCCACGCAGGCTCGGCCTTCGCCAAGGGCGACATGCGGTCGATCGAGTTTCTCACCTCGGCCCACTGTTGCCCGCGAAGCGCGATCCGCGCGCGCCACGCGAGCTGATCGTCGGTGAGCGTCCGCTCGCCGACAGCGCCGAACCAGTCGAGGGCCTCGGGCAGGTGCCGGCGTGCTCCGCGCAGGGCAAGCATCAGCCATGCATAGCTGCGGTCTTCGGCCGGGAATGCCTCGGCGAGTCCCGCGCTCCACATGCGGGCCGCGGCGCGCGGGTCTTCGTCGGCAAGCTGCGTGAGCGCGGCGATCACGAGTTCGCGCTCGGCGACCTTGCCGAGATCGGCCCGAGGTTTTTTGAAGAACTTGAGGGGCGCGCGAAAAATCAAGTTCAGCCGGCTCGCCTCGACATGCTGGTCGCGAGGCAGGTACCGCAGATGCCGCTTGGCGGCGGACAGCAGGTCCGCGCCCACCAGAACGCGAAAGCGCTCCCAGACTTCGTGCGTGCTCAACTGACCGGCCTTGCGCATCTCGGTGGCGACGGTCGCGCAGCCTTCCGGGAGCTCGCGCGGTGCATTCCACAAGGGTCTGAAATCAGCCGCGGCCGTCGCGTCGTCGCGCCTCCACCGCCCGAGCAGCGCGTAGCAGGTCACCTCCGGATCGTCGCTGGCGAGGGCCGGGTACTCGAGATTGAACGACTCCCAGCGCCCAGCCTTGCCGAGCACCTTGAGCCAGTCGCCGCGCAGTTGCTCGGCGAGCACCGTGCCCGGATACCGTCCGAGGAAGTCCCGGACCTCCTCTGCAGATGCACGCGGAAGACGCAGGAAAAGGCTCCAATACTCGGCGTAGGGTTCGAGCGTATGGCCCTCCAGCCTGGGCAGAAGGGCATCGACCCGGGCCTTGTTTCGCGACTCGAATGCGTTGCGGGCGGCAATTATCGCTGTATCCTGCGGATCGAGATTGGCGGCCCGGCCCGTCGCGAACGCGCCGAGGAACAACGTTGCCGCAGCAGTACAACGCAGCGCGCGCCTCAATTTTCTTTCCTCCTTTTGTAGAATACCATGGCGTTTTCCAAGACGGATGAAAGACTTGCCTCACTTGCCTGCTGAAGATGACACGGTTCCTTCCGACCTGTCCGCCTGGCGCAGACGCGAACGCGCACGGCTGCTCGCCGAGCGGGTGGCGCTCACCCCAGAGGCGCTTGCCGCGCTGCGCGCCCGCATCGACCAGAACGTTGAACGCACGTTCGGGGATTTGGTGCACGGGATTCTCGCATTCTGCTGGCCGTACAAGAATGAGTACGACGCGCGCCACCTCGCTGCAGCGCTTCGCCGTCGCGGAGCCGTAACCGCACTGCCGGTCGTGGTCGCCCCAAGAACTCCGCTGATCTTCCGTGAATGGCACCCGGGGATCAGGCTGGTCGAGGGCCCGCTCGGCATTCCCTATCCGGTAGGCTCCCCCGAGGTGCGGCCCGACAGCGTACTTCTGCCCATGCTCGGCTGGGACGGCGGCGGATTCCGACTGGGTTACGGGGGCGGTTTCTTCGACCGTACGCTCGCCGCGATCGAGACGCGGCCCCGGGTCATCGGAATCGCCTACGAGCAGGCGTACCTGCGGACCATCCATCCTCAGCCTCACGACATTCCGGCCGATTTCGTGGTTACCGAGCGTGGCGTATATCGTCGCGAGCCGCAGGGCCTCAAGCTCATTGATGACGCGGCTTTTTCCTCTCCGCCCTGCTACGCGGGAGAGATAGCTCCGGGCTATTTCGGCGAAGAACCGAAAACCTGAATCGGGAAGAGCCGCAAGAGCATGCGCGGTGTCGCGGGCCGGCGGTCCGCCAGCTTCCCTAACCGAGGAACAAACGGTAAGCGGGGTTGCGTGTCTCGTCCACGCACGGGTAGCCGAGTGTCTGCAGAAACCTGCGGAATTCGCGCATGGCGGTGGGCGGTACCTGCATGCCGACCAGCACTCGCCCGTAGTCGCTGCCCTGGTTGCGGTAGTGGAACAGGCTGATGTTCCAGTCGGTGCGCATGTTGGACAGGAACTTCATCAGGGCTCCGGGCCGCTCGGGGAATTCAAACCGGTAGAGCAATTCATCCGGCCCGGCGCGCCCGGGTCTGCGCATGGAGGCTGGAGCATGGCCTCCAACCATGTGGCGCACGTGCAGCTTGGCCATCTCATCGTCCGACAGATCGAGCGTTTCCAGTCCCTCGCGCCCGAGGACTTTCACGATCCGCTCGGTCTCGTCACGATTGTGAACCTCCACCCCGACGAATACGTGTGCTTGCCTGGGGTCGGCGATGCGGTAGTTGAACTCGGTGAGGTTGCGCGCGCCCAGAGTTGCGCAGAACTTCTTGAAGCTGCCGGGCTTCTCGGGGATCGTGACCGCGAGGATCGCCTCGCGATGCTCGCCGACTTCGGCGCGCTCGGCAACGAACCGCAGGCGGTCGAAGTTCGTGTTCGCGCCCGACGCCACCGCGACCAGTCTCCTGCCGCGCACGCCCGATCGCGCGACGTAGGCCTTGGCCCCTGCGACGGCGAGCGCTCCTGCGGGCTCGAGGATCGTGCGTGTGTCCTCGAACACGTCCTTGATTGCGGCGCAGATCTGATCGGTGTCGACCAGAATGATTCCGTCCAGAAGCTTCCGGCACAGCCGGAAGGTCTCCTCCCCGACCTGCCTTACCGCGACCCCGTCGGCGAAGAGGCCCACATGATCGAGGACCACGCGCCGTCCCGCCTTCAAGGAGCGCGCCATCGCATCGTCGTCAACCGGCTCGACTCCGATGATCTTGACCGCGGGGCGCAGCCGCTTGACGTAGGATGCGATGCCCGAGACCAGACCGCCGCCTCCGATGGGAACGAACACGGCCTGAAGGGCTTGCGCGCTCTGGCGGAGAATCTCCATGCCGATCGTCCCTTGGCCGGCGATCACATCGGGATCGTCATAGGGATGGACGAATGTGAGCTTGCGCGAACGCTCGATGCGCCGGGCCTCGACCTGGGCCTCGTCGTACGTATCGCCGTGCAGATGCACTTCGGCGCCGCGCGCCTTGACGGCGTCCACCTTGATCTTCGGCGTGGTAACCGGCATGACGATCACCGCCCTGCAGCCGAGTTTCTGCGCGGCGAGCGCCACGCCCTGCGCGTGGTTGCCGGCCGAGGACGCGAGGACGCCGCGAGCTAGCGCGGCAGCGGAAAGGCCCGCCATCTTGTTGTAGGCACCGCGGCACTTGAATGAGAACACCGGCTGCATGTCCTCACGCTTGAGGAGAATGCGATTGCCGAGACGCGCGGAGAGATTGGGCGCGACCTCGAGAGGCGTCTCGACCGCAACGTCATATACGCGCGCCCTGAGAATTCGCTCGAGGTAGTCGATTTTCATGAGTATTCTTGGTACCCCCTAAACGGGGTCCTCTGACTATCCCCTTCTGGGGGTGGAGGCCGATACTACACGAGCCCCGGATTTCCCTCCACGCAGGTGGAGCGTAGAATTCCCGCGAGGGGGAACGGATGGCGAGGAGCTCCAAGAAGTCAGCGCGGGCATTCTGGGAACGCGGCTACCTGTCCCACGGCTACTGGCTGGGCAAGGAACGCCTGGGGATCGTCAGACTCGGTCCCAAGAAGGAATGGGACGGGATCTACCGATGGGAAGCCGGGAACCATGCCGGCGAAGCGGCAACGCTCGATGACGCGAAGCGCGCCGTCGAACAGGCCGCGCTCGTGGGCGCGAGCCAGCTCCCTCTGTTCGACAAGAACCGGTAGACGGGCGGTCCCAAAACCCTTTCAAGCGCGGAAACCGAGGCGTCGGCTGAGGTCCACTTTGGGCAAACTGACTGCCGCTATGCGGCAGTCAGTTTGGCGTATTCCAAAGCCAACCACTTCATGCCCTGTCTCCCGAAGTTTATTTGCAGCCGTGCGTCCGCCCCGGAGCCCTCGGCGCTGACGACCACGCCCTGACCAAATTTGGGGTGCTGCACCGACTGGCCTATGCGGAACCCGTGGTAGGCCTTGCTGGCCGCTGCGGTTCGTGCCGGCTCGGGCCACGCCACGTCGTCGAGCCCCTCGCGCCTCGGCGCCGAGCTCAGCCGTTTCACCACGTTCTCGGGGATCTCATCGATGAAGCGCGAGGCTACGTTGTAGCGGGTCTGCCCATGCAGCAGCCGCGTCTGTGCGTGCGAGAGGTAGAGGCGCGTCCTTGCGCGCGTTATGGCGACGTACATGAGCCGGCGCTCCTCTTCCAAGCCGTCATCCTCGAGAACGCTCTGCTCGTGCGGGAACAGCCCCTCCTCGAGACCGGTGATGAACACCGCCGCGAATTCGAGGCCTTTGGCCGAGTGCACTGTCATCAGCTGCAGTGCGTCCGCGCCTTCGGCAGCCTGGGTCTCGCCCGATTCGAGCGCGGCGTGCGCGAGAAATGCCTGCAGGTCGTGCTCGTCTTCCTCGCCGACAAATGCGGCGGCCGCGTTGACCAGCTCGCCGAGGTTCTCCACGCGGTCCGCGCCTTCCTTTTCGCTCTTGTAGTGCGCGACCAGGCCGCTCTTTGCCAGCATGACCTCGACGATTTCGGGCAAGGGCAAGCCCCGGGTCTCGGCTCTGATCGAATCGACGATGCGCAGGAACGCGGCAAGCGCCGTCCCCGCCTTGCCCGAGAGCCCCGCGGCCGCTTTGTGGAGGCTCATGCCGCCCGCTTTGGCCGCCTCCTGAAGCTGCTCGAGCGTGCGGGTCCCGATGCCGCGCGCCGGAAAATTTGCCACCCGCAGGAAGGCACCGTCGTCTTCGGGATTGGCCGCAAGTCGCAAGTAAGCAAGGGCATGCTTGATCTCCATACGCTCGAAGAAGCGCAGTCCCCCGTATACCCGGTAGGGCAGGCCGTCCGAGAATAGCGCATGCTCGATCACGCGCGACTGGGCGTTGGAGCGGTACAGGATGGCGATGTCGGCGAGGCGCAGTCCGGACCGATGCAGCGATTGAATTTCCTCGACGAGCCAGCGCGCCTCGTAGCCGTCGCTCTGCGCCTCGTACAGGCGCACCGGCTCGCCGCGCCCGGCCGCGGTCCACAGGTTCTTGCCGAGGCGCTTGCGGTTGTGGCTGATGAGCGCGTTGGCTGCGGCGAGGATGTGCCCGTGCGAGCGATAGTTCTGCTCCAGGCGGATCACGTTCTCGACGCGGAAATCCCGCTCGAACTCGCTCATGTTGCCGACGTGAGCGCCGCGAAAGCGATAAATGCTCTGGTCGTCGTCCCCGACCGCGAACATCACGGTTTTCGGGCCGGCGAGCAGCTTCAGCCAGCGGTATTGCAGGCGATTGGTGTCCTGGAATTCGTCGACCAGGATGTGGCGGAACCGGCTCCGGTAGTGCTCGCGCAGCACCTCGTTCCTCGACAGGAGCTCGTAAGTGCGCAGCAGCAGTTCGGCGAAGTCCACCACGCCCTCGCGCTGGCACTGCTCGTCATAGGCCGCGTAGATCTCGGCGTAGCGACGCGTGAACTCGTCCGCGATCTCCACATCCTTTGCCCGCTTTCCCTCCTCCTTCGCGGCGTTGATGAAATACTGGGCTTCCCGCGCGGGAAATCTGTCCTCGTCCGCGTTCATGGCCTTCAGCACGCGCTTCACGGCCGCATGCTGGTCCTGCGAGTCGAGAATCTGGAAAAGCTGCGGCAAGCCCGCATCCCGGTGATGCATGCGAAGCAGCCGATTGCAAATACCGTGGAAAGTCCCGACCCACATGCCGCGGGTGCTGATCGGGAGCATTGCGGCGACGCGGGTCAGCATCTCCTTCGCCGCTTTGTTGGTGAAGGTGACGGCGAGAACGCCGCTGGGGCTGACGTTTCCGGTCTGAATCAGCCACGCAATGCGCGTCGTCAACACGCGCGTTTTCCCCGAGCCGGCCCCCGCGAGAATCAGCGCCGACTGGTCCGGAAGCGTGACGGCGGCGAGCTGCTCGGGGTTGAGGTTTTCGAGAAGTGGCATCTGGAAGGCGTCATTTTACTTCAGGGCCCCGAAATCGAAACTCAGAGGGCGCCCGGAAACGAACCGCCCGAAACCTGCGCGGTTATAATCGACGCTTTTGCATCGACGATCACTCATGCAATCCCAGTACGACCCGAAGAGCGTCGAGCAGGAGGCACGGGAATATTGGGAACGGACAGGGGCTTTCCGCGCGCAGGACCCGCCCGTCGGGGGGGCCCGCCCGAAGTTCTATTGCCTGTCGATGTTCCCCTACCCTTCAGGCAAGCTGCACATGGGGCATGTGCGCAACTACACCATCGGCGACGTGATGAGTCGCTTTTACCGCATGCGCGGCTACAACGTCTTGCAGCCGATGGGCTGGGATGCATTCGGACTTCCCGCAGAAAACGCGGCCATGGCGAACGGCGTTCCGCCGGCGAAATGGACCTACGACAACATCGCCTACATGAAGAAGCAGCTACAGTCGCTCGGTTTTGCGATCGACTGGGAGCGCGAGCTGGCGACCTGCGACCCCGACTATTACCGCTGGAACCAGTGGCTGTTCCTGCGCATGCTGGAGAAAGGCCTCGTCTACAAGAAGACCGGCACGGTCAACTGGGATCCGGTCGACCAGACCGTTCTCGCCAACGAGCAGGTCATCGACGGCCGCGGCTGGCGCACCGGAGCGCTCGTCGAAAAGCGGGAAATCCCGATGTACTACATGGCGATCACGAAGTACGCCGAAGAGCTGCTCGGCGCGCTCGACACGCTGTCAGGCTGGCCCGAACGCGTCAAGACCATGCAGGCGAACTGGATCGGCAAGAGCCACGGCGTCAACATAGGTTTCCCCTATGAGCTCGGCGGAGAAAGGAAGCTGTTACGCGTCTTCACCACGCGCGCCGATACCTTGATGGGCACGACGTTCTGCGCGGTTGCAGCCGAGCATCCGCTCGCGGCGCTCGCAGCGAAGTCGGACAAGAACCTCGCCGCATTCGTCGATGAGTGCAAGCGCGGCTCGGTGATGGAGGCCGAGCTCGCGCAACTGGACAAGAAGGGCATGCCGACGGGCCTTTTCGTCGCGCATCCAATCACGGGCGAGAAAATCGAGGTCTGGGTCGGCAACTACGTGCTCATGGCCTACGGCGAAGGCGCGGTGATGGGCGTGCCGGGGCACGACGAGCGCGATTTTGCGTTCGCAAAGAAGTACGGCCTGCCGATCAAGTCCGTGATCGATGTCGAGGGACGTCCCTATTCCATCTATGCCTGGCAGCCCTGGTACGCCGACTACGGCAAGTGCGTCAACTCGGGGAAGTACAACGGCTTGGACTACCAGGGCGCGGTCGATGCGATCGCGGCCGACCTGAAGAAAAAAGATCTCGGCGACAAGCAGGTCACCTGGCGCCTTCGCGACTGGGGTATATCGCGCCAGCGCTACTGGGGCACGCCCATCCCGATCATCCATTGCGACGCCTGCGGCGACGTGCCGGTTCCCGACAAGGACCTGCCGGTGGTGCTGCCCGAAGACCTCGTTCCGGACGGCACCGGCAACCCGCTTGCCAAGACGCCGTCGTTCCTGAATTGCATATGCCCGAAATGCGGAAAGTCCGCGAAGCGCGAGACCGATACCATGGACACTTTCGTGGATTCGTCCTGGTACTTCATGCGCTACGCCTGCCCGGACCAGGCGAAGGCGATGGTCGATGAGCGCGCGGAATACTGGATGGCGGTCGATCAGTACATCGGCGGAATCGAGCACGCCATTCTCCACCTACTCTACTCGCGCTTCTGGACCAAGGTCATGCGCGACCTCGGCTTGGTGAAGGTCGATGAGCCCTTCGCGCGTCTTCTCACTCAGGGCATGGTGCTCAACGAGATCTTCTACCGCAAGTCGGGGGATGGCCGCATTACCTACCTCAATCCGGCAGAAATCGAACTTAAGGTGGACGACAAAGGTGTGCGCGTGGGCGCTATGTTGCGATCCGACGGGAAACCGGTCGAGTCCGACGGCATCGGCACCATGTCCAAGTCGAAGAACAACGGCGTCGATCCACAGGACCTGATCGAAAAGTACGGTGCCGACACCGCGCGGCAGTTCATGATGTTCGCCTCTCCGCCAGAGGACACGCTCGTCTGGTCGGACTCGGGGATCGAGGGAGCTTCGCGATTCCTGCGCCGACTGTGGCGCACGGTATATGAGCACGTTGTCGAGGGACTGGCACCTGCGTACTCCGGGGGCGCTCTCTCGCCCGAGCTGCGCGCACTACGCTTCGAGCTGCACAGCACGGTCGCCAAGGTGACAGACGACTACGCCCGCCGTCAGCAGTACAACACGGCGATCGCCGCAGTGATGGAGTTCATGAACGCGCTCGCGAAGCTCTCGGATGCGAGCGCGCTCGCGC
Organism: Burkholderiales bacterium; assembly: GCA_036555245.1. GTDB lineage: Bacteria > Pseudomonadota > Gammaproteobacteria > Burkholderiales > SG8-39 > VBDM01. The sequence continues at coordinate 51,503 of DATBLP010000054.1, read as the reverse complement.
GGTCCGTGCGCCAGGAAGCCCTGCAGGTCGTCGTGCTGTTGCTTTCCCCCATCGTCCCGCACATCTGCCACGCGCTCTGGCGCGAGCTGAAGCCGGCGGGCGACGTGATGCGCGAGCCCTGGCCGCAAGTGGACGAATCGGCGCTAGTCCAGGACGAGGTCGAGCTAGTGCTCCAGGTCAACGGCAAGCTCCGCGGCCACATGCGCGCGCCGAAGTCCGCCGGCCGCGAGCAGCTCGAGAAGCTCGCGCTCGCGCACGAATCGGTGACGCGCTTCACCGACGGCCAGGCGGTAAAGAAAGTGGTCGTGGTCCCGGGACGGCTCGTCAACGTGGTCGTTTGATCGCGGAATGCGCGCAGCGCTCGCCGCCCTGTTTGCGACCGTCCTCGCAGGCTGCGGCTTCCACCTGCGCGGACAGGCGCAACTGCCGTTCGAGACGCTGCATATTCCGGGCGCAAGCCCGCTGGTAGTGGAGCTGAAGCGCAACCTCACCGCGGCAAGCAAGACGCGCCTGGTGGACTCGCCGGCCGAGGCGCAGGCCGTGCTCGGGTTTACGGAAGAGACGCGCGACAAGGTCATCCTTTCCTTCAACACCGCGGGCCGGGTGCAGGAGTATCAGCTGCGCTACCGCGTGGGCTTTCGCGTTTCGGATCCGAAGAGCGGCCAGGTATATCTGCCGACGAAGGAAATTCAGCTTACTCGCGACGTTACCTACAGCGACGCGCAGGTGCTGGCGAAGGAGACCGAGGAAACGCTGCTCTACCGGGACATGCAAAGCGACATGGTCCAGCAGATCCTGCGCCGGTTGGTGGCCGCAAAGTCGGCGCAGCCCCAAGGCAACTAGGAATGCCCGCACTTCGACTGGAACAGCTGGAGGGGCATCTTGCGCGCGAACTGCAGGCCCTCTACGTCGTGCACGGCGACGAGCCTCTGCTTGCGTTGGAGGCGGCCGACGCGATCCGCGCGCGGGCGCGCGAGAGCGGGTTCTCGGAGCGCGTGGTGCTCACAGCGGAGCGCGGCTTTCAGTGGGGCGAGCTCGCAGCGAGCGGCGCGAGTCTCTCGCTCTTCGGCGACAAGAAGCTGATCGAGCTGCGCCTGCCCTCGGGGAAGCCGGGAACCGAAGGCGCTGTGGCGATCGAGACCTTTTCCGCGAACCTCCCGCCGGACGCCCTCACACTTGTCACCTTGCCGCGCCTCGACAGGGCCGGGCAGTCATCCGCATGGTTCCAAGCCCTCGAAGCCAAGGGTGTGGTGGTCAACGTCTATCCGGTCGAGCGCATGCGGCTGCCTGGGTGGATCGCCGCGCGGCTCGCGCGGCAGAAACTACGCGCCGACGCCGAAACGCTGCAATTCTTGGCCGACTGCGTCGAAGGAAATCTCCTCGCCGCGCACCAGGAGATCCAGAAACTCGCGCTCCTACTGCCCGAGGGAGAGCTCAGCTTCGATGCCGTGCGCGAAGCCGTGCTGAACGTGGCGAGGTACGACGCGCAGAAACTCACTCAGGCCGCCCTCGCGGGTGAGCGCGCACGCCTTGCGCGCATGCTTGCCGGCCTGCGAGGCGAAGGGGAGGCGCCGCCCCGCGTACTGTGGATCCTCGCCGACGAAATTCGTGCGATAGCCCGCGTGCAGGAGGGAATCGCGGCGGGGCGGACCCCCGCTGATGTCCTTCGCGAAGCCCGGGTGTGGGGCGACGCACGCCAGACATTGGTGAGCCGCGCGGCGAAAAAGCTCCCCCGCCGGGCACTGCTTGCGGCCCTGGAACACGCGGCGCGCATCGATCGCGTCGTCAAGGGCGTGGAAAGCGGCGACCCCTGGGATGAACTACTGCAACTTGGATTGCGTCTCGCCGGTTGACGGCCTCTTCGCAGCCTGGGTTCACCGCTCGGCAGCTTGTTTGCCCGAGGGCAGCCGGCCGGGCCCCGACGAGGTATCATTCCCGCTACTAGAGGAGAGTGCCTCATGGCGCATACCTTTCCCGAGCTGAAAGCCAAGCCGCTGGCGGAGTTGCGCGAGATCGCTGCCGGCATCGAGCACGAGGCGGTCAAGGGCTATACCCAGCTCAACAAGGATCACCTGCTGGAGGCGATCTGCAAGGCGCTCAACATCGACATGCACGTTCACCACGAGGTGAAAGGTGTCGACAAGGGCGGGGTCAAGGCGAAGATCCGCGAGTGGCAAAAAAAGCGCGACGAGGCGCTCGCCGCGAAGGACCGCAAGCAGCTCAAGGTTGCGCTCAACCACATCCACCATTTCAAGCACGCGCTGCGAAAGGCGATGGTGTAGGCGCGATCGGGCACAGGGAGCCTCCCATGAATCCGGAAACCATGATCGACGTTACGCGGCTTATCCAGCTCGCCGTTGCGCCGGTATTCCTGCTCACCGCTGTGGGGACGATCATCGGCGTTCTCACGACGCGCCTGGGCCGCGCCGTGGATCGCAGCCGTGCGCTCGAAGAGCGGCTGCGCCAGCTCACTCCCGAAGGACAGAAAGGGGTGCGTGCGGAGCTCGCCGTGCTCGTCCGGCGCGTGCGTCTGGTCTACGGCTCTATGGTGCTGGCGGTGATCTGCGCGCTCTTCGTCGGCCTGTTGATCGCCGTGGCGTTCGTCGACGCCTTCATCGCGATCGACATGTCGAGGTTCATCGGGCTGCTCTTCATCGGCGCGATGCTCGCCTTCATCCTCGCTCTGATGGTCTTTCTGCGCGAGATATTCATAGCCGTGTCGAGCACGACCAGGTCCACGCACTAGCGCCGGCAGCGCTCACTCTTTCGCGGCGGCCTTCTTCCGGTGGGAGCCGGCCACGATTAGGTATTCGTAGAGCCGGCATTCGATGGGACCGTTGTAGAGCGGCGTGCGTTTTGAGGCCGTCAGCCGGATGAGCTTGGGAAGCCGCGTGTCCCCGGAGAACAGGTAGCAGCGCCAACCCGCGTAGTACTTCTTCAGAGTGTCTCCGAGCTTGGGGTAGAACTCGGCGAGTGCCTTGTCCTCGCCGAGCCGAGCGCCGTAGGGCGGATTGGCGACGAGTACCCCACGCTCGGCCGGAGCGCTGGTTTCCAGAACGTCTGCCTGCTTGAGTTCCACGCAGCCGGACAATCCCGCTGCCTCGAGATTCGCCCGCGCGCGCTTCAACTCATCGCCGTAGCGGTCCCGCGCGTAGACCGGCAGCGTGCGCGGCGCTGCGGCGCGCTCGAGCGCGGCGTCGCGGACCTCCTTCCAGGCTCTCGAGTCGAACCCCACAAGCCGCTCGAAACCGAACCCGCGCGCATGCCCCGGCGGAATGCCCAACGCCATCATCGCGGCCTCGATCGCGAGCGTGCCGCTGCCACACATCGGATCGAGCAGTGGTCCGACTCCGTCCCAACCGGAGAGTCGAAGGATGCCGGCGGCGAGGTTTTCCTTGAGCGGGGCCTCGCCTGCGTCCCTGCGATAGCCACGCTTGTGCAACGGCTCCCCCGAGGTATCGACATAGAGCGTGATGCTGTCTCGGTCGAGGAATGCATGGACACGGATGTCCGGCGAGCGCGTGTCCACGTCGGGCCGCCGCCCGCGGTCGGAGCGAAAACGATCGCACACGGCGTCCTTGATGCGCAGGGTCGCGAACTCCAAGCTTTTCAGCGGGGAGCGGACTGCATTGACGTCGACGCGTATGCTCTGGCGTTCGCTGAACCAGTCGGACCAGCGCACCGCATACGCGGCTTCGTACACGTCTTGCTCGTTCCGGTACCGTGTGCGTGCAAGCCGTGCGAGCACCCGCGTCGCCAGGCGCGACTCGAGGTTGGCGCGGTAGCAAGCCCGCTTGTCTCCCTGGAACGCTACGCCGCCCGGGACCGCTTCGAGCGCGCTGGCGCCGAAGTCGCGGAGTTCGCCGGCGAGCAAAGACTCCAAGCCTCTGGGACAGGAGGCAAAGAAAGCTTGCGGGCTCACTGCAGTTTCAGCATGATGAAGGGGCTGGGGGAGAATACACCATGCCCAACATCGCGGGCCTGCTTAAGACCCAGACGGCAACGCCCGAGCGCATTCTCTACCGCCAGCATCTCGACGGCCGCTGGTTCGATATCTCCGCACGCGAGATTGCTGCCTACGCCGCGCGCTGGCAGGCGTTCTTGCGCGCGCAGGGCTTCGCGGCCGGCGATCGCGTCGCACTGTGCCTGAAGAACGGCATTCACTGGGTGGCCGCCGACCAGGCATCGCTGGGACTTGGCCTTGTGGTCGTGCCCCTCTACGTGGACGACAACCCCGAGAACATCGCTTTCTGCCTGGAGAACAGCGGCGCGCGCCTGCTCGTCGTCGAAACCGGCCGGATGGCCGCTGTCTTGTCGAAGCTGAGTCCGGCGCTCTCGCGCATCCTATGCGTCGCGGCGGAGTCGGGCGGCGGCCACGAGTCGGTCGAAAGCGCGCTTCCGAAGGAAGGTCCGGAATTCGAAGCCGTGCCGCTCGACGCGGGAGCTCTTGCCACGATCTGCTATACCTCGGGCACCGCCGGCCGACCGAAGGGAGTGATGCTCACTCACGGCAATATCCTCGCCAACGTCTCCGCCTGCGACCGAACACGGCTGGCGCGTCCGGACGACGTGTTCCTCTCCTTCCTGCCGCTTTCGCACATGTTCGAGCGTACCGGCGGCTACTACCTGCCGCTCTTCCTCGGGGCGAAGGTAGCCTATGCCCGCTCTGTCTCCCAACTCGTCGAGGATCTCGCAAGCGAACGGCCGACTGTGATATTCGCCGTGCCGCGCGTATTCGAGCGGTTTGCTTCGCGCGTGAACGAAGCGCTCGCCAAGGCTCCTGCAAAGAAGCGCCTGTTCGACCTGGTTGTGGCCGCCGGTGGCCGAGCTGCTCGCGGCGAAGCCGGGCTGATCGATCGCCTCGTGCTCGCTTTGTTGCGGCGCAGAGTCGCAGCGCCGGTGCTCGCAACGCTGGGCGGCAGGATGCGGCTTGCAGTGCTCGGGGGGGCACCGCTTGATCCGGCGATCGCGTGGCTGTTTCTGGGCCTCGGTCTGCCTGTGCTCCAGGGATACGGCATGACCGAGGCTTCGCCGGTGATCGCCGTCAATCGACCCGAGGACAACGTTCCCGAATCGGTAGGGGTCCCGCTAGACAACGTTGAAGTGAAGGTCGGCACCGGGGGCGAGCTGCTCGTGCGCGGGCCCAGCATCATGAAGGGATACTGGAATCTGCCGGAAGCGACTGCAAAGGCGTTGGACCGCGAAGCCTGGCTGCACACCGGGGACCTTGCCGAGCTGCGCCAAGGCAAGATCTTCATAAGCGGACGCTTGAAGGACGTGCTCGTCCTTTCCAACGGCGAAAAGCTGCCGCCCCAGGACGTTGAGCTCGCCATCCTCGGCGACCCGGTTTTCGAGCAGGGCATCCTGATCGGCGAAGGCCGGCCGTTCCTGACCCTTGTCACCGTAACTCAGGAGGCCGACGAGCGGACCCTCATCCGCCACGCGAACGAGCGGCTGCGAGGCTTCCCGCGCTATATCCGAGTTCGGCGCGTGGTTGCGACTCGCGATCCTTGGACCGTAGAGAACGGGCTCCTCACGCCCACGCTCAAAGTGAAGCGCGAGCGGGTACACAAGAAGTTCGACACAGAGATCCAGCGCGCCTACGCGTCCGGGGCTCTCGACTGATAGTCGAAGACGGGAGAAGATTTCCGACCGCCCCGCCTTGTGGGGCAACTCAGCGTTTGCGCAGCTTCGGCACCGGCCAGGCCGGCAGCGGCATGTCCGGGCTGCGCAGCACCCGCACCATCCGCAGCGCCATTTCGCGGCCGCGATAGTACCCTGGAATGTAGGCGGATTCTGTGAAACCCAACGATTTGTAGAAACTTCGCGCTACATAGTTCGCCGCGCGTAGCTCCAAATGGACGGTGGCGATGCCAGCCACCCGGGCGGACTCAATCAGCCATTCGACCATGCGCCGGCCGATGCCGAGCCGCTGGTGCGAAGGACGCACGGCCAGCAGGTTGAGGTGCGCGTGCTCGTCGCCGAAATGCATGATCGAGAACGCGACGACCCGCTCGCGGTCGCAGGCGAGAAGGGCGTAGGTGTCTTTGTTCGATATCGAGCGAGCAACGCGGTCCGGACTCCAAGACCAGCCCAGGCCGGTCTCGATCAGGTCGCGCGACATGGCGGCGATCTTTCCGGCGTCGGCAGGACGTCCGGGTCTAAGAGTGATGTCCTTCGCGTTCATGTGTGAAAAATGTACGCATCAACCACGCCAAGATTAGCACGACCCGCAGTCCGCGAACATGTGCCCGCAATCGGGGCACTAGAACGGCTTGATCACCGCCAGTATCACTCCGGCGAAGAGAAATATGACCGGTACCTCGTTGAACCAGCGGAACCAGACGTGTGACTTGGTGTTGCGGTCGCGCGCAAAATCAACCATGAGCTTTCCGCAGTACAGGTGGTACGCGATCATGAGCGCGACCACTGCGAGCTTCGCCTGGAGCCAGCCGCCCGAGAATCCGTAGGCCCAGAGCCACCCGCCGAATACGATCGTCAGCAAGGCTCCCGGCGCCATGATGCCCCAGTAGAGCTTGCGCTCCATGAGCTTGAAGCGCTCCTTGCCGGGGGAATCCTCCGCCATCGCGTGATAGACGAAAAGCCGCGGAAGATAGAAAAGTCCGGCGAACCAGGTCACCATGAAAACAATGTGCAGCGCTTTGACCCAGAGCACGCTTACTTGAGCAGCCGCCTGCGGAACATGATGGTCGCAGCATAGAACCCGGCCGCGGCGTAGGCAAGCAGCACCGTGAGGTGCAGCGCGATGTCGGACGGGACCCGTCCTAGGAGCAGCGGCCTGGCGAGCTCGACCGCATGTCTGAGCGGAAGGACCGCTCCCAGGATCTGGAACCACGCTGGCAACTGCTCGACAGGGAAGAATACGCCCGAGAGCATCATCATCGGCGTGATCACCAGGGTGAAGTAGTACATGAAGAAGTCGTAGTTCCACGCGAGCGCGGTCGTCGCGAGACCGAGCGCCCCGAAAGTGAGGCCGATGAGCGGTGCGAGCGCGATCACCCACAGGGAGAGCGTCGAGTCCGACAGGCCGAGCACCCAGATGACGACGAGAATGGCGAAACCCGAGAGGACGCTCTTCGAAGCCGCCCAGACGAGCTCGGCGAGCACCACGTCGTCGAGATCGACCGGCGCGTTCATGATCGCATCCCAGGTGCGCTGCACGTGCATACGCGAGAAGGCAGAGTACATCGCCTCGAAGCTCGCGGTGTTCATGGTGCTCGAGCACACCATGCCCGCGGCGAGGAAAGTCACGTAAGACACGCCTTCTACCCGGGGAAGGATGGAGCCGAGTCCGTAGCCGAGGCCGAGCACATAGATCAGGGGGTCTGCGAGGTTCCCCAGCACGGAGGCGATCGCGAGCTTGCGCCAGACGAGCAGGTTTCTGCGCCACACCGGGATGAAGCGCGAACTCAGAGCGGGAAGATGAAAGATCTTGCTCAATCCCGTAGCTCCCTGCCGGTGAGTTTGAGAAACACGTCCTCCAGGTTGGCCGGGCGGTGCAGATAGCGAAGCTCCTCCCAGCGCGAGAGGCTCGCAAGCAGCGGCCCGGGTTCTGTCGTGTAGCAGAACACCGTGTCGCCGCTGCGCTCCAGCCGCGATGCAAGCGTCGCGGCTTCGCCGTCGGCCCAACTCATGACCCTGTCGCCGTGCACCTCGACGACGTGCGGCTCGATGTGGCGCGCGATCAGCTCGCGGGAACTGCCTTCGGTGATAAAGCGCCCGTGGTCCATGATGGCGAGGCGTGCGCACAGGCGCTCGGCTTCTTCCATGAAGTGCGTGGTGAGCACGATAGTCTTGCCTTCGGCGAGCAGCCGCTTCAGGCGCTCCCAGATGAGATGGCGCGCCTGCGGATCGAGCCCGGTGGTCGGCTCGTCCATGAACACGATGTCCGGATCGTTTATGAGAGCGCGGGCGAGCGTGAGGCGCCGCTTCATGCCCCCCGAGAGCGTCTGGATGCGCGATTCGGCCCGCGGTGCCAGCCCGGCGAACTCGAGCAGCTGCGGGACGCGATCACGGATAACCCGTTCGGCAAGGCCGAAATAGCGGCCGTATACGAGCAGGTTCTCGGTGACTGTGAAATCGGGGTCGAGGTTGTCCATTTGCGGCGCCACACCAACGCGCAAGCGCGCTGCACGCGCCTCCCCAGGAACGCGTCTCTGCATCAGTTCGACAGTGCCGCCGTCCGGATCAGTGAGGCCGAGGCAGAGCCTGAGCGTCGTGGTCTTGCCCGCGCCGTTCGGCCCGAGTAGCCCGAAGCACTCCCCGGGCGCGACCCTGAAACTTACCCCGGCGACGACTGCCTGCCCGTCGTAAGTCTTGCGAAGATTGTGCGCCTCTAGGACCGCCACGAACTCTTCACGATGTTCTTGATGATGTGCAGCCGCAGGTGAAAGAAATGGTCCGCGCCAGGAACCACGACGATCGGCAATTCCTGCGGCCGCGCCCACTCGAGCACCCGCGCGAGAGGTACCGTCTCGTCCCGCTCGCCGTGAATAACGATCGTGTCCGTGGGGACGGTCTCCGAAGGAAAGCGACCCACGGCGGGCGCTACGAGCACGACCCGTTGTGCAGCCGTGCGCTGCGCTACCTGCGTCTGCACGGCGGCGCCGAAAGAAAAACCCGCGAGGGCGAGCGGCAGGTCGCCGAATACCTCCCTTGCGTGCGCGGCGACGCGCAGCAGATCTTCCGTTTCGCCCCGCCCCTCGTCGTGCTTGCCCTCGGTTTGGCCGACACCCCGGAAATTCGGGCGCAGCGAAACGTAGCCCAGCTCGACGAAGATCCGGGCGAGCGTCTGCACCACCTTGTTGTCGAGCGTTCCGCCATAGAGCGGATGAGGATGCGCCACGAGTGCAGCGCCTCTGGGGGCGAACGCGGGACGGTCGATCGCCGTCTCTATCCTGCCGACCTCCCCGTCAACGAAGATGCGCTCGCCGGCGCGGTTCATATGCGCAGGCGCTGGACGACGCGGCCGCCCTTGATGTGCTCCTCGATGATTTCGTCGATGTCGGCGCGATCGACGTAGGTGTACCAGACGGCCTCCGGGTACACCACCACGCAGGGACCTTCTTCACAGCGGTCCAGACACCCGGCCTGATTGATTCGCGCCTTGCCCGGACCGGCAAGACCCAAGTCCTTCACGCGCTGCTTGGCGTAGTCGCGCATCGCGCTCGCGCCCTTGTCGTTGCAGCAGGCTTCGCCGTCCTGCCGCTGGTTGCAGCAGAAGAAAACGTGTCGTTCGTAGTAGCTCATGCTGAATTCCGGACGAAATGGCGAAGTCGAGCGGCGCAGGGGGAGCGGAACGCATGCCCCTTCCGAGATTGCTCGCCGCTCGAACGAGCGCCGCGACTAATTATACTGTGGCCGGCTGGGTCGCCCGCCATGCCTAGCTCGACGCCCGGCTGCGCTCCGCGGCGAGCAGCATCATGTAGAACATCGCCGCGAACGGCCAGACAATGGCAACCAGCCGAGTCAGGCCGTTGAAATTCATGAAGCGCCCCTGCTGCCAAAGGGAAAAGGCCACCGAACTGTAGGGATTCGCCGGCGCCAGGTTGACGATCGCCGTAGCCGCGAGGAGGGCAAGACCCGCCAGCGCGAGCTGTGCGTTGCGTGGAAGCCCTACGGTAAGCAGCAGCAGCACGACTGCGGCGGCGACCCCAAAAAATGCTCCTGGAGTTACCCACGCCAGCGCATCCTGCGAGCTGATGAGCAAGCCGAACCCGAAGCAGCGCGTTACAAGCGCGGCCGCAATGACTGCAACTACGACAATCCGCGCTGGTTGATCGCGCCCGGTAAGGCAGGAGGCGAGCAGGCCTGCGGCGAGGCCGCCTGCGCACGCGACGCCGGCCTCCACCCGCAGGAACACTTCCGCAGGATAGAGCTTCCCCGTTGGCGCCTTGAACAGGTCGCGCAGGTCTCCCGTGCCGAACAGGATGGTTTCCGGATTGAGCTGGGCGAACAGCCACAGCCCGAGCAGCACCAGACCCAGGTCGATTCGGCCTCCGGGAAGAAACAGCCGGTTGCGCAGGTCGTGCAGCCCTCCGGAGTCCATCAGCGCCCGCGTCGCGGCCAGCGCGATCAACGCGCCGAGCGTGCCGCCTGCCGTATTGGCCAGAAGATCCAGGTTGGAGGACGTGCGCGTGGGTAGGTAGAGCTGGAGTAATTCCAGCGTGAAGCTGAGCAGTATCGAGCAGATGAAGGCGAATGCGAAGGCATATCGACGACGCAGCACGGGATAGGCTGCCAGCGCCGCGAGAAAGCCGAGTGGCATATAGCCGATGACATTCGCGATCACGTCAAATGCCGGAATCGGCCGCGGAAACGGTGCCGTGATAAATCCGAGGGGCGGTAGACCGCGATCGCGCCAGCCCGAAAACGGGTGCAGACTCGCATAGACGACCAAGAGCCCGTAGGCGACGAAGAAATAACGAGCGAGCGTGGAGGGACGCTCACCGGGCATCGCGGGCCGATCCTTTCATGGAAGACCGTCGCTCCAATTCCTTTTGATAGATGGCCAGCGCATCGGCGTCGAACAGCGCAAAAGTGACGGTCTCGATTGCATCGTGCTGCTGCATGAAACTCAGGCATTCCCGCACGGCGATCGCGGCGGCTTCGCGCATCGGGTAGCCGTACACCCCGCAGCTGATGGCGGGGAAGGCTATGCTACGCGCTCCGAGTGCGATTGCGAGCTCGAGACTCCTGCGGTAGCAGGAAGCAAGCAAGCTGCCTTCGCCGCTTGCTCCACCCCGCCAGACTGGTCCGACGGTGTGAATTACGTATTTCGCCGGCAGCCGGTACGCGCGCGTGGCCTTCGCTTCCCCAGTGGCGCAGCCGCCGAGCGTCCGGCATTCCGCGAGCAGCTCGGGCCCGGCCGCGCGGTGGATGGCGCCGTCCACGCCCCCGCCGCCGAGCAGGCTCGTGTTGGCAGCGTTGACGATGGCGTCGACCGCTAGGGAAGTGATGTCGGCCTCGATCGCCCGCAGCCGGTCGCTCGCGGACTTCAGAAGTATTCGGTCGCCAGCAGCCACGCGATGAACGCCGCCCTCGGGATGGTGAAGATCCAGACCCAAACGATATTGCCGGCGACACCCCTGATATTGCGGGCGCGGCCTTCGGTGAAGAAGCGGCCTTCGTGCGGCATCAGTCGTGCAAACATGGAATTCCTCCTCCAGGCGGACTGGCAACGCGGCCGCGCGAATTGTAGCCGAGATCGGACGCGGCAGGCGGCGCACGCGGAACCTCCGCGCCGCCGCGAGCCATCGGTCAGCGAACCTTGATCTCGATCCACATGCGGTTGAGGAGTCGCCTCTGCCTGCGGTCGAGGTCGTGCAGCATCTCCATGCGCGCGAGCGCCGCCTTGTCCGGAAACACCGCCTTGTTGTTCCTGATCTCCGGACGAATGTAGCGCATCGAGTCCGCGTTGGGATTGCCCGCGCCAATGGCGTTGGTGAGCTGCGCCGAATTGGCGCCCTCGAGCATGAAATTGATGAACTGGTGCGCGAGGTCCGGCCGCGGCCCGCTCTTGTGCAGCACCATGTTGTCCAGCGCAAGCACCGCGCCCTCTCTCGGCGTCGAGTAGCCGATGGTGAATCTGCGCCCGGCAGCCTTGGCGTCCTGCGCCGCAGTGAACATGTCGTTCGAGTAGCCGTGCGCGAGCCAGATGTTTCCGATGGTGAGCTCCTTGATGTAGGAGGAGGCGTTGAACGCGGCCCAGTAGGGCTTGGCGCGCAGGATCAGATCGCGCGCGTCCTTCCAGTGGTTCTCGTCGGTGTCGTTGACCGAATAGCCCAGGTACTTGAGCGCCGCCGACATCAGCTCCCGCTGGCTGTCGAGCACGGTGACCTTGCCGCGGACACGCTCGAGGTATTTCGGCTCGAAGATCGCCGCCCAAGTGTCGGTCGGAATGGCATGTTCGTGCATCTTCTCGACGTTGTAGCCGATCAGCGTCACCGAATAGGCGTAAGGGACCGAATACCTGTTCTGCGGGTCGAAGAATTCGCCCATGAACTCGGGCTTGATGTTCTTCAGGTTCGCGAGCAGGCTCTTGTCGACGGGACGCAGCGCCTCTTGCTTGATGAGGTTCTCGACGGCATTGCCTGTAGGAACCAAAATATCGTAGCCGCTCGCGCCCGCCGCGAGCTTCGCCAGCATTTCCTCGTTGTCGGCGTAGTAGTCCTGCACCAGCTTACAGGAGCAGAGCTTCTCGAAACCCGCTACCGTGCCGGGCGTGATGTAGTTGTTCCAGTTGTACAGGTGCAGAACGTCCGCCGCCCGGGCCTGGAGCGAAGCGAACGCGAGCAGCAGCGCAGGCAGCAGCCGCACGGCGCTAGCCCTGCCCGCGCAGCGCATCGGGCGCGAGGCGTGAGGCGATCACGATCATGGTCAGTGTGAGCGCCATGAGCAGGGTCGACACCGCATTCACCTCCGGGGTCACCGCCACCTTGATCATGGTGTAGATCTGCAGCGGCAGCGTAGAGACGCCCACGCCGGTGGTGAAGAAAGTGATGACGAAATCGTCGATGGAAAGCGTAAAGCTCATCAGAGCTCCGGCGATCACTCCCGGCATGATGAGCGGCAGGGTCACAAGCTTGAACGTCTGCCAGGGCGTCGCGCCCAGGTCGCGCGCCGCCTCGAAGATCGACTCGTCCATTCCCGCGAGGCGCGCGCGCACGATAATGGCGACGAAGCCGATGCTGAAGCTGATATGCGCGATGATGACCGTGCCGAGGCTCAAGGCCTGCTCGCCAAACACCGAGATGAAGAACACGAGGAGCGAGACCCCGAGCAGGATCTCGGGCATCGCCACCGGCGTCAGCACCATGAAAGGGAGCAGCTTCGGCTTGTAGCGGTGCATGGCGATCCCTGCCATCGTGCCGAGCACGGTGGCGGCAATCGAGGCGGTGACCGCAATGAAAAGCGAATTGCGCGCGGCGCGGAGCATGGCCTCGTCGACGAAGAGGGTACGGTACCAGTCGAGGGTGAAGCCGACCCACTCGGCGTTCAGCTTGGAATCGTTGAACGAGAACAGCACCACGATCGCGAGCGGCACGTAGAGAAACGCGTACGCGGCGAGCGAGGCGCCCCACAGCCCCCAGGTTCTACGCACGCGCCGTCCCCTTTCTCGCGAGGAAGGCTGCAAGCGCAGCCACGGCGAGTACGGCGAGGGTCAGCATGATCGACAACATCGAGCCGAAGGGCCAGTCGCGCGTGCCGAGAAAGGCCTCCTTGATCATGTTGCCGACCATCCAGTCGTCCTTGCCGCCGAGGATCTCGGGGATGGCGAACATGCCAAGTACCGGGATGAAGACGAGCGCCGCCCCGGAAAAGATGCCGGGCAGCGACAGGGGGAAGGTCACGCGCCAGAAACGGCTCCAGGCATTGGCCCCCAGGTCCTGCGCGGCATCAAGCAGCACGGGGTCGTGCTTCTCCAGATTGGTGTAAAGCGGCAGGATCATGAAGGGCAGGTGCACATATACCATCCCGACGACTACGGCGAAGCCGGTGAAGAGCAGCGATATCGGCTCGATTCCGAGATGCGCGAGGACGTAGTTGACCGGCCGCAGGAACACCGACTGGTCGCCGAGTATGATCATCCAGGCGTACACCCGTACGAGGAAATTGCTCGCGAACGGCAGCACCACCAGGAGAATCATGAAGTCGCGGTGACGCTTGGGGCTGCGCGCGATGAGCAACGCGAGCGGATAGGCCATTACGAGGCACACGAGCGTGGTCAGGAGCGCGACACCGAAGGACTTGGCGAGGATCTGGAAGTAGATCCAGTCGCCGAAGAAGACCCCGTAGTTCTCGGCGGTGATCCCGGCGTCCTCGCCGGGCCGGGTCGCGGCGAGCGGCGCTAGCCCCCCGAACTCCCCCGGGTAGCGGAACGAGGCCACCACCATGATGAGCGAGGGCAGCGCGAAGAAGACGAACAGAAAGAGGAACGGCGGCCCGCTGACCAGCCAGCGCGTGACGGTCTCGGCGCGCGGTCTGGTCACGGTGCTTCAATCACGCAGAAAATTTCCGGCGTCGTGGCGCCACGCCACCCTGACTGCGTCGCCGATCTCAAAGAAGGTGGCGCGGCCGGGGGCCGAGTTGGGCAGCAGCGCCTCGATCCGGGTGCCGTTCGGCAGCTCAACGATGTAGGTGGTGATGTCACCGACGTAAAGAAGATCGTGCACCCGGCCCGTGAAGTGGTTCTTGAGGTCGTGGTGCGAATCGGGTGCGCCGATGCGCACCTGCTCGGGTCTCAACGCGAGAACGCCGTGTTCCCCCGAACGTGCGCCTTCCCGCGCGGGCGCCGCGACCTCGCCCAGGCCTTTCACCTCGAGCTTGAGGCCTCCCGGGGAAGTCTCGAGGACGCGCGCATCGAGAATGTTGCACTTGCCGATGAAATCCGCGACGAAGCGGTTGACCGGCAGGCCATAGATCTTCGAGGGCTCGTCGAGCTGTTCGACGCGGCCCACGTTCATTACGGCAATGCGGTGCGAGAGCGCCAGGGCCTCGCTCTGTGCATGGGTAACGAAAACGAAGGTCACGCCGACGTCGCGCTGCAATCCGATCAGCTCGATCTGCATCTCCTCGCGCAGCTTGGCGTCAAGCGCGCCGAGCGGTTCGTCGAGGAGCAGCACGCGCGGTCGATTGACGAGCGACCTGGCGAGCGCCACGCGCTGCTTCTGGCCCCCGGAGAGCTCGTGCGGAAACTGCGCACCTTTCTCCTCGAGGTGCACTAGTGCGAGCGCCTCCTTTACCTTCGAGCGGGTCTCCTCCGAGGTCTTTCCCGCCATCTTCAGCGGGAAGGCGATGTTCTGCGACACCGTCATGTGCGGGAACAGCGCATAGCTCTGGAACACCGTGTGAATGGGTCGCTGCTCGGGCGGGGTGCCCGCCATGTCGCGGCCGTCGAGGAGAATCGCCCCCGCGTCGGGCAGGTCGAAGCCGGCGATCAAGCGCAAGAGCGTCGTTTTTCCGCATCCCGATGGACCGAGGAGCGTAAAGAATTCACCTGCCTCGATGGTGATGCTGACCTTGTCGACGGCGGTCATCGCGCCGAAGCGCCGTGAGACATTGCGTATTTCGAGAAGAGCCATTGCCAGTGCGGTGCACGGAACTGAGGCGATTATAGCGGCCGCTCAGAGGCCGGATAGCGCCAACCAGGCGAGAATGCCGGCCAGAAGGAGCACGGCAAGCTCGATTGCGCGCGTGCGCCGCCGCTCGGTGGCGAGCAGCGCGTCGAGCGAGCGCTCGATGTGCCCGAGATGGTCTCCGCCGAGCGCGCGATGCAGCAGGCGTGGCAGTTCCGGCAGGACCGAGGCCCAGTGCGGCGCCTCCTTGCGGATGGTGCGCAGCAGGCCCTTGAAACCGACCTGCTCGCGCATCCAGTTCTCCAGATAGGGCTTGGCGGTCTTCCACAAGTCCAGATCGGGGTCGAGCTGGCGCCCCAGGCCTTCGATATTGAGCAGCGTCTTCTGCAGCATCACCAGCTGCGGCTGGATCTCGACATTGAAGCGGCGCGAGGTTTGGAACAGCCGCAGGAGCGTGCGTCCGAACGAGATCTCCTTCAGCGGCCGGTCGAAGGCCGGCTCGCACACCGCTCGTATCGCGGTTTCGAACTCGTCTGCACGCGTGCCCGCCGGGACCCAACCGGCCTCGATGTGCGCCTGCGCCACTCTCCGATAGTCGCGCCGAAAGAAACCGAGGAAATTCTGCGCGAGATATTGCTTGTCGACCTCGGTGAGCGTGCCCATGATGCCGAAGTCGAGGGCCACATAGCGGCCGTCGGGCGTGACGAGGATGTTCCCCGGGTGCATGTCGGCGTGAAAGAACCCGTCGCGGAAGACCTGCGTGAAGAATATCTCCACGCCGGTCCGGGCGAGCTTCGGGATGTCCACCCCCTGGCGCCGCAGTTCGCTCACCTGGCTCACCGGTGTGCCGCGCATGCGCTGCATGGTCATGACGGTGCTGGTGCACCAGTCCCAGTAGATCTCGGGCACGACGAGCAGCGGCGAGTCCGGGAAATTGCGCCGCAGCTGGCTCGCATTGGCCGCTTCGCGCATCAAGTCGAGCTCGTCGAACAGATGCCGCGCGAACTCGCCGACGACCTCGCGCGGCTTCAGGCGCCTGCCGTCTGCCCAGAAGCGCTCGATCAGCCCGGCGCTCGCATTGAGGAGCGCCAAGTCCTTGCTTATCACCGGGAGCATCCCCGGACGCAGGATCTTGACCGCGCATTCGGCGCCACCGGGGAGCACGGCAAAATGGACTTGCGCGACCGAGGCGCTCGCCACCGGCTGCCGCTCGAACTTCTCGAAAACCTGATCGAGCTTCCTGCCAAACGAGCGCTCGACCTCCGCCACGGCCAGCTCCGCGGCGAACGGCGGCACCCGGTCCTGGAGCTTCGCCAGCTCGTCGGCGATGTCGGCTGGCAAGAGGTCGCGGCGCGTCGAAAGCACCTGGCCGAATTTCACGAAGATGGGACCAAGAGCCTCGAGCGCGCGGCGCAGTCGCACCGCACGGGGCTCGGTGAGCGAGCGAAAGAAGAGGACGGCGGCCAGCGCGCGCGCGAGGCGACTGCCCTCTGCGAGCGCGAATTCGTCCAGACCGAAACGGGAGGCGATCCAGAGGATCTTGGCGAGACGGAACAAAACGACCGGATTGGCGTCGGGGGAAACGGCCAATTTACCAGAATTGGCGCTTTCGACCCGGGTGCGTTGCGCTCAGCGCCTGGCGCTTCGCTCCAGGCGCTCTATGCGCTTTTCGATCCGCTCCACGTCATCATGCACCGCGCCAACCTCGCGGTTGAATCTCTCGACATCCAGAGCCCGAGCGAGCACCGGCTGCTCCTCGGTCCAGTACTCGGCGAGATTCTCAGCCGCGCGTGCCGCGACCTCGCGCTGCCAGGCGGCGAAGACTCTGACCTGCGATGCGAGGCGGTGCGCCACGACGTCGCCAAGAAATCTTGAAAGATCCTCCTCGACGTCCCAGGTCAGATTGTGGAACAGATGCTGTATCGCGTTGGCAAAATCGGCCGAGCCCTCGATTTCGACCTCGCGCAACGCCGATTCGCTGCGGGCGAGCAGCAAGGGCAGAGCAGCCGGCCTCAGCTTTACCACGAGCGAGGTCGCGGTTTCGGCACTCGCCCGATCAAGAAGACCATTCTCCAGAATAGTCACGCGCAAGTCCGGAAAAGGCGGATTGCGGATTTCCGCGCTCTGTCCAGCGAAGACCCTGAGGCGCTCTGCAGCCCAGGCATGCTGGGCAAGCAGATGGTTGAGTGCCGCAATCGCACCGCGTTCCAGCATGCTGCCGCGCTCCCGGGCGCGGAGGGTCAATTCACCTGCTGGATTCCGGCCAGTAGCCAGCCTGACGAGCCGTCCGCTGGTTTTTGGAGATGCCAGACTTCCTCGAAGGGTTCCGCGGGCAGCTGCGCCCTCTCGCGGATCGACCCGGAAAAACGAACGCTCGCCCAATGCAGGCCGCCCTCGGTGACCAACTCGAGGAGAGAGGCGTCCAGTGCCACGACATCGGTCTGTTGCGCCTGGAATCGCCCGGTCGGTTCGCCTTCCAACACGTCGAACATCTCCCGGGTGGTCACTTCACGGATCGGGGCCCTATCGCGGCGATCGTTCGCATCCTGCAGGCGCAGAAAATTGCGCTTGGCTTCCGACAGGAATCTCTCGAGATCGAAATCCGCCGGAACGCTGCCGCCATGGTTTGCCCGCGCGCTCTGATAGGCGGAGCCTTCCAGGGGTTGCGGCGCGGAGGCTCCCCTGCTAGGTCCTGCATACTGCAAGGGGCGCCCCTGCGTCCTCGGCCTGGACACTAGCCGTGCCAACGCGAACACCGCAGCGCCCGCCAGCAAGGCCATCAGCAGCACACCCATGGAAGCACCTAAGCCGCCTTGCGCCAACAGCCAGCCGAGTCCCAGACCGGCGGCAAGCCCGGCCAGGGGCGCAAGCCAGCGGTTGGAGCCGGCCGGTTGCGGCGCGGCTGCCTGCTGCTTCTGCGTCGGGGGAGTCGCCTGCCTGGGGGGTACGGTGATTTGACGCTGCGCTCCAAGGCTGCGGCCGCCGCCCAGTCTCGCAGCCTGGGCAGCGTCTACGAGCGCCCCGGCCGAGAAGGCCAGCGCAAGCAATGAAATGATCAGTTTCTTCATCCGTCCTTCTCCTCGATTTAGAACTTGTAACCCCGATGCAGGGCCACAACGCCCGCAGTCAAATTGAAGTATTCGACATTCTCGAGCCCCGCGCGTTCCAGCATCAGCTTGACCGTTTCCTGATCGGGATGCACGCGAATCGATTCGGCGAGATACCGGTACGCCGCCTCGTTACCCGCGATTTTCCCCCCGAGCCAAGGAAGCACCTTGAACGAATACCAGTCATAGGCTTTCGCCAATGGTGCCCAGACGCGCGAGAATTCCAGTACCAGCAGCCGCCCTCCGGGTCGAAGCACGCGCTGCATTTCGGCGAGTGCCCGGTCCATGTGAGTCATGTTGCGCAGGCCGAACGCCACACTCACGCAATCGAAGTAATTCGATGGGAAGGGCAGTCGCTCCGCGTCGCAGCGCACTGCCGGGAGCAGACGGCCGCGATCGAGCATGCGGTCGCGGCCGATTTGCAGCATTTCACCGTTGATATCCGTAAGCCACACCTCGCCCGAGGCGCCCGCGCGCTTCGAGAATTCGAGGGCCAAGTCGCCGGACCCCGCAGCGACATCCAGAACGCGCTGGCCTTCGCGCACGCCGCTCTGCAGAACGGTGAAGACCTTCCAGAGCCTGTGCAAGCCGCCCGACATCAGATCGTTCATCAGGTCGTACCTGGCTGCCACCGTGGAAAAGACACCGGCGACACGGGCGGCTTTCGCGCTCTCGTCGACCCTCTGGTATCCGAAGTCGGTCTGGCTCATTGGCGGCATGCTAGCAGGTTGCCGGGGCCCGGGCACCGACGCATTCGCTCACGGCTCGCGTCGGGCACCGGCTGCCTTGAGACGCTCGAGATAGGTCTGCCAGAGCGAGGATCGGTTCGCGCCAAGCTCGTAGAGATAGTCCCACGAATAGATACCGGTCGCGTGCCCATCCGAGAACTTGGGCTGGACGGCATAGCTTCCCACAGGCTCGAGGTCGAGTATTTCGACTTCCTTCTTTCCGGTTTGCAGCACTTCCTGCCCCGGCCCGTGGCCGCGCACTTCTGCCGATGGCGAGTAGACGCGCAGGAACTCGTACGGGAGCTCGAAGCGTCTGCCGTCGGAAAACGAGATTTCGAGCACCCGCGATTTCTGGTGCAGGGTAATCTCGGTGGGAATCGGTCGGTCCGCTGCTGCCACGGTGCTCTGAATGGGCAAAACGGTCCCTATGATACCCGTCGGGGCCGCGCGCGCAGCGCGGACTCCTCGCTAGGGTCGCCAGGAAGGGGCGCTGCCCTGCCCGGCACTACCGACGGCTACGGGCTGCCGGACTGGACGCGCTCGTAGTCGAAGCCGTGGTCGAGCAAGGCCGACAACCTGACGCGAGTCACCTGCCCGCCGACGCGAACCTCGATCTCGCGCCCCCTTCGGAACCAGCCCGCTGGCAAGAGGAAGGCGGACGGCAAACCTTGTCCGGCGGGCAACATCAGCGCCTGGGCCGGCTGCTGCGTTCCCGGCTCCACCGCCTTGACCGTGCAGGTCTTGCTTATGCCGGGAAGGGGGCGCGCGCTAATGGTGAGAGTGTGGTCCGCGTCTTCGCTGAGCGAGCGCACCTCGCAGAGGATGAACTGCCGCGCTCCCCGCGGACGCAGCGCCACCAACTGCCGGAACGCGAGACTCGCACCCGGTTCCTTGCGGCGCAGCCGGAACTCCTTGGGCGATTCCTCGAACCTTTCCCAATTCTCCAGGCCCGGCACGCGGCTGTCCCAATTCACGCCCGCCTCGTAGGCGCGTTGAAGGGTGTGCAGGCGATCGGCCTCGCCGTAGGAATAGCTCGCCTTCGCCGCCTCCGCCCCAAGAGGATTTTCGGAGAGTGCGCGGTGGATCGAGGAAAATCCGCTCGCGAGCAGCGTAGGCGACGTGGCGCCCGCGCGCGAAAAAGCGCGCGCTGCCGGCGGCTCCAGCCAGGCGCGCCCCAAGGTCCTCAGCAGGTTTTCTGCCACCCTCGGCGTGCAGTCGTGTCCCAAGCCGAGTTCTCCGGGATCCGCGCCTTCCTCGAGTCGGCGAAGACGTTTCTTGATCGAGCTGCTGACTTCGGTGAGGTCCAGGAACCGCACGGTGCGGGTGCTCGTGCCAGCGTTCGCCCACGCGGGCCCGCAAGAGCCGGACATATCCACGGCGTGGCCGCCTTGAGAGGGAGCGTCGCGCACCAGCCGTGCCTTGTCGGCCCAGTGGCCTGCCCACCGGCGCACCCTGGCGAATTCCTGCGCTGAGAGACCAAAAGGGTCGGCGAGATGCATCAGCAGCATTTCCGCGTACGCCGAGGCCGGCGTGGCGTCATGGCGTACGTCGTCAACGGTGGACCCGGTCACGCCGTGGGACTCTGCGACGGCATAGGCCTCGTGCAAGGCGCGCCAGTACCCGCCTTCCATTTCCCGCCGAGCGAGATATTGCGCGACCATGAGCTCGCCGGTGCACGCGAGCGCACGTTGGCACAGGAGCGCCACCGAGCCCTTTAGCTCGACATGTTTTCCGCTGATCGCCTCGCCTAGAAGCCGTCTGTAGGCGCGAGCAACCGCGACCCACAAATCCCGCGCCTGGATCAGCGCCGCATTCTCCACCTCGCCCAGAGGGATGGGCGCGTCGGCAAAGCGCTTGGCAAGATTTTCCTGGGCGTGCAGTACCGGCTTTCGCAGTCGCTCCAGAGTATGCAGATATGCGGCAGGTCTCGGGGGGGCCTTTTCGATCTCCCCAAGCAGGGACAGAAGCGAGTCTTCCGCCGGTCGCGAGTCGCCGCGCGCCACCCCGACCTCGCGATCTGTCAACTCGGGAAATCGAGGAAGAGCGGGGCCAAGAATGTGGCTCTGGGGCATGAAATCCCTCTGGGGCAAGCTTGCGATGACAATGTACTATGACGTAGGCATTGATGCCGGTTCCTGTGCGGTCGGTGTGTGAAAAACTTGGCAGAACCGCTGGTTTGTCCGGTGAAAATTGGGGGGCCTGCCCCAGCCCAGAGGCCGGGAACGGTCTAAGCCCTGTCGAAGGTGACCCGCTCGAAGTCCGCCCCGCGATCGACCACCGAGGCGAGCTGGAGCTTGAGTACGGCGTCGCCCAGAATTTCGACGGCACGCTGCGGCTTGAACCAGCCGGCAGGCAAGACCAGTGTATCCGGCGTTTTAAGCGCCGCGATCGCCGGAAGCAGCAGGGCTTGCGTCGGTTCGCCTGGGCCGCCTGCCGGTCGGACACTGATGCCGACCGGTACCCCGGGAAGGATCTGCACTCCGATGCGCAGACTAAACTCGGGGGAGACCGAAAGCCAGCGCACGGAGCAGAGGAGAAAACCTTTCGCATCGGGTGGACGGATGCCAAGCAACTGGCCGATAACCACGCGCGAGCTCGCATCCGGGTCGGACCGCTCCAGCCGCAACCCCGAGGCGCTCTCGTCCTTCATTTCCCAGTTTTCCGATACGAAATCCACGGCGGGAGCGGCGTCATTTTCCCGGTGCGTCGCAATGCGACCGAGCGTCGCGATCTGTTCGTGCTCTGCCTTGGATAGCTCTCGGGAGGCGCCCCGCGGCCGGAACGGCTGGCCGGTGACGAAGTAGTGAATGGCCGCCATTCCCGAGCAGATTTTCGCCGTGCCGGAGACGCTGCGCCGCGGCATTGTCCGCGACTGCTTGTCTTCGTGCCAGCGCCGATAGAGCATGACGAGCAGACTCTCTGCCAGCGTCGCGGTCACGTCCTCGCCCAGCCCCAGGCTTCCGGGCGACTCGCCTTTGCGCAGCAGACCTACCCGCCTTCGCAGGCCCTTGCCAATGTCGCCCAGGTCCAGGTAGCGGGTAGCGTCCCCCTGCGCCGCGCGGCGCGATGCTCCCGCGCCGCCCGCGAGATCGACGGCCAATGGCAGCACGGATTCCTCGGGGGCACTGGGTGCTCGGGCGAAAGAAACCTTGTCCGCCCATTGCTCCAGCCAAGCCGAGATCAGCTCGATCTGGCGCAGCGTGAGTTTGGAGGGACTGGCGAGATCCAGAAGCAGAATTTGCGCGTAGGTCTCGGCACAGGTCGTCTGCTCGCTCTTGTGAACCGGATGAGCTGCGGCCTGCGTGGCCACACCCTTTTCTTCGGCAAATCCGTAGGCGCGGTGGAGCGCCCCCCAGTCCTGCGCGTCGACGTCCCGATAGGCTTCATAAAGGGCAACAAACTTCTGGCCCATGCACCAGAGCACGCGCTGGCAAAGGAGCGCGACATTCATGCCCGAGGTGCCGCCCGCGGCCGCCTGCAGGCAGTGTCGATAGCCGTCCGATAGCCCGTCCCACAGCGCGATCACGCTCCGAAAGACGTCGCGCTCCAGCTTGGCGAGCGGCGCGGGTCGGCTGGAGAATTTCTTCGCATACTCCTTCTGCACGAAAGTCACCGGTTCGCGCAACAACTCCATGATTTTCAGCCGCTCGGCCGGTGCGATGCTGCATCCGTTCAGTTCCTTCAATTCTCCAAGAAGCTTGCCGTGAGCCGGGGCAACGTTGATCAGCGGCAAGGCCTGAAGCCACTTGGCGCAGCCGGAGACGTCGCTGAATTCTGGCGCTGCATCCGGGCGAATTTCGGGGGGATTGAAGTTCTGCATTCTTGTCAGTCCAGCTGCCGTCTCAGCGCAGTAACGAGCGCGCCGCGGTCGGGAGCCTCGCGCCGGGGTGCGTCCGTGCGCGCGGGCTCGGCCCAAATAGCGAAGGGAAAGTGCCGATCCCCGCGATAGCGCGGGACAATATGCCAATGCAGGTGCGGAGCCACGTTACCGAGACTCGCGAGATTGATCTTGTCCGGATGCAGAAGCTCGCGCACCGCTGTTTCGGTCGCAAACACCGCATTCATGAGGCGCGTCCGCTCAGCGGGCGCGAGGTCGGTCATTTCCGCGACGTGCCTGCCGAGGATCACTCGACACAGGCCCGGATAGTCCCTCTGGTCGACCAGAACGATGCGGCAGAAATCGTCCCCCCAGAGCAGGTCCCCTCCCACGGAATTGCACAGATCGCAGGATTGGCCGGGCAATGCTACACCCGACCGAGCCCTGCGGGGCGTTGTGCAGGAAGCTTGGGCTGCATTCGCGAAGAGGATAGCAGAACCCGCCCCGACGGGCGCTCTCATCTCGAGGCCGGTTCCTCCGGCTTCGCGCTCCCGGGGAAAATGTCGCGATAGCCCGCATAGAAGCTGCCGAATATCGTCGGCAGCGTCAGCAGCGTGAATGCGATACCGAAGAAGTGCATTGCCGCCACGAGTCCACCGGTGATGACTACAATCGCGCCGGTGAGCAGCAGAAACGCGGCGCCTGCGAGAACGAATGCTCCTCCATAGACGAGGAACGCCCGCCAGTTTCGAAGCACCGAGAAGAAGCTGTAGAAAAGCGCTTTGCCGGGACCCATTCTGTCCCAGGCGACGAGCACCGGAGCGAACCAGAACGCCATCATGATCGGCGTTCCTACTGCAGCTGCGAGCGCGAATGCACGGGAGACGCTGCCGTCGCGAATGGCGCCGACTGGCGGCTCCCGCCCGAGGATCACCCATTCCAGGAGGGCGCCGGAGTCTGCAATGGAAGCGATTGCGAGCGCGCCCGCGATCGACAGCAGATACAAGACCCCGAGCACCGACAAGCTTACGAGCCGGCTTTGGAAACCCGAAATGAGCAACGACGGCCTCAGAGTCACCCCCCGATCGAGATCGGCGCACATGATCATGAAACTGACGGAGACCGCAGGCAGCAGCACGGTGGATACCGCCATGCCCAGGTAGCGTATCTGTCCGAGCAGCGCCATCCCGATCCAATAGGTGAGCACTAGAAAGATCCACATCGCCGGGCTCTTCCGGAAAAGCGCAAAGCCCTTTACCAGCCAAAGCCATCCGTTTCGGGCCGGAACTATCCGCATCGCCGGGTCATCCGAGAGGAAAGGAGTGTGCCCGGCGAGCTTCGAGCACGCGACGAAAGTGCTCCGGATCGTGGGCATGCGTGAGTTCGCCGGGGCGAGGAATATAGAAATCGTAGAGGCGCGATAGCCAGAAACGCAGCGCCGCTGCGCGAAGCAGCACGGGCCAGGCTGAGATTTCCTCGAGCGTGAATTCGCGCCGGGCGCGGTACGCGGCAAGCAGCGCGTATCCGCGCGCAGCCTCGATTTCACCAGAGGGCCCGATGCACCAGTCGTTTGCCGCGATGGCAACGTCGAACAGCAGCGCGTCGATGCCTGCGAAATAGAAGTCGATCACCCCGCCGATGCGGTCGTTTTCGAAGAGAACGTTGTCACGAAACAGATCGGCGTGAATCGCACCGCGCGGCAGATCGAGCCCGCGGTGCACTGCCTGGAACGCGAGCTCGGAGTCGAGCAGCTCGCGCCTGGGGCCGTCGAGGAAGGGCGCGACTTCGCGCGCTGCGCTCTTCCACCAGGCCGGTCCCCGGGGATTCTCGAGCTTGCCGCCGTAGCTCCTTGCGGCGAGATGCATGTCGGCGAGAATCGAGCCGACAAGCCCGCAGTGCCGTGCCTCGGGTGTCATCACCGGAGAGCCAGGCAGGCAGGTGACGAGCGTCGCCGGCTTCCCGTTCAGAGTCCCGAGATACTTGTTGCCGCCGTCGGCGACCGGAGCGGGGCAAGGGATTCCATGGCGGGCAAGGTGAGCCATGAGGTTCAGGTAAAAAGGGAGCTCCGCCGGAGTCAGCTTCTCAAAAAGCGTCAGCACAAAGCGGCCGTGCGATGTGGTAACGAAGTAGTTCGTGTTTTCAATGCCCGCAGCGATGCCCTGCAAGTCAACGAGCGTCCCGATGGCGTAGCGCCTGAGCCATACGGACAATTCCTCGGCGGAGACGCGGGTGAAGACGGACATGGCGGCGGAGCGACGGCCGGCGCTCGCGCCGGCGTCAGAACCTGCGGATCACCCAGAGCGGCACCCGCACGCCGCGATCGATGCCCTCGGTCCGCATGCCTGGACCGGTCCCCTGATCCTCGATCAGGTAGTACTCCTGGCCCAGAGGGGTGGTCACATGCACGACGCGCTTTCCGTCGATGAGCTTTTCGTCGATCTGCCCACTCGATCCGGGTTCGATCCGCACCGCCGGTTCACCCGGCTGGTCGGATGACATCCCCGGCGCCGGCGGCGGAGGTTCCGGAAGGGGCTCGAGCTTGGGCGGTTGCTGCGCCGCGAGCGGAAACGCGACGGAAAAGAGCGCTGAAACGAGAACTCGACGCAGCATGAGCCCAACGAGCAATTTCTATGAGGGGAGTCTAGCAGAACTGCCGCGACGTCGTCGCCGTGATGAACGAAACGCGCCGACCTTGGCGACAACGAGCGCGCCGGCCTCTTCTCCCTGCGCTCGGGGGTCCGACGAATTCTGACATAATGCGGGCAGGCGCCGGGCTATCGCCTGCCGCTTTCGCCTCTCTTGAGGGGCGACGTCGATGCATCTCGAAACCTTTGTCGCCAACACCTTCCCTTGGAAAACACGCTGCTGCTGGTTGACGGGTCCTCCTATCTGTACCGCGCATTTCACGCATTGCCGGACCTGCGCAACGCGGCGGGCGAGCCGACCGGCGCGATCTACGGCGTCCTCAATATGCTGCGACGGCTGCTCGCCGACTACAAAGCCGCTTACCTGGCATGCGTGTTCGATGCGCGCGGCAAGACATTCCGCGACGAGCTGTACGCCCAGTACAAGGCGAACCGGCCGCCGATGCCGGACGACCTCGGTTCGCAGATCGAACCGCTCTTCGAGGCGATCCGCGCGCTCGGCTGGCCTTTGTTGCAGATCGAGGGCGTCGAGGCCGACGATGTCATCGGCACGCTCGCACGCCACGCGGAAGCGCGCGGACTGAACTGTGTAATTTCCACGGGCGACAAGGATCTCGCACAGCTGGTGACCGATCGCGTGATCCTTGTCAACACGATGTCGAACGAGCGGCTCGACCCGGAAGGCGTGAGGGCCAAGTTCGGCGTTCCGCCCGACCGCATGCTCGACTACCTGACGCTCGTCGGCGATTCGGTGGACAACGTGCCGGGTGTCGAGAAGGTCGGCCCGAAGACGGCGGCAAGGTGGCTCGCACAATACGGATCGCTCGACGGGGTCGTCACGCACGCGCCCGAGATCGGCGGCGCCGTCGGCGAAAACCTGCGCAAGGCGCTCGACTGGCTGCCCAGGGCCCGCGAGCTCCTCGCGGTCAAGTGCGACGTGCAGCTGCCCTTCGACTTCGACGATCTCAAGCTCGGCCCGCGAGACGAAAAGCGCGTCGTGGAGCTTTTTGCCCGTCTCGGGTTCAAGAACTGGCTGAAGGACACCGCGGGGAGCGCGCGAGAAGCCCCAGCGTCTGCGGCGGTACCCGTGCCCGCGCGGACCCGCGTCGAGCGACGATACGAAACGATTGCGACCGCGTCCGATCTGAAGCGCTGGCTGCAGATCCTGGAGTCGGCCGAACTGGTCGCGCTTGACACCGAGACGACAAATCTCGACCCGATGCAGGCGCAACTGGTCGGCCTGTCCTTTGCCGCGGTCGCGGGGCAGGCCGCCTACCTGCCGCTCGCCCACAACTACGCGGGGGCGCCCGCCCAGCTCGGAGTCGAGGCGGCCCTCGCGCTCCTCAAGTCCTGGCTGGAAGACGACCGATGCGCGAAGGTCGGGCAAAACATCAAATATGACCAGCACGTCCTGGCAAATCACGGTGTGGCCCTGCGCGGCGTCGCGCATGACACGCTGCTCGAATCGTATGTGCTGGAGAGTCACGCACGGCACGACATGGATTCGCTTGCCGAGCGCCACCTGCGAGTGAAGACGATCACTTACGACGAGGTGACGGGGACCGGCGCGCAACGCATCCCCTTCGAGCAGGTGGAGGTGGCGCGCGCCGCCGCGTACGCGGCCGAGGACGCCGACCTTACCCTGCAGCTGCATCAAACGCTGCACCCGAGGCTCATGGCTGATGGCAGGCTCGCCCACGTATACGGAGCGATCGAAATCCCGGTGCGCGAAGTCCTGTTCCGGATGGAACGCAAGGGTGTTCTGATAGACGCCGAACAGCTCGACACGATGAGCCGCGAGTTCGCCTACCAGATGCTCAGGCTTGAGGAGCAGGCGCACCGGGAGGCGGGGCAGCCATTCAATCTCGGATCGCCCCGACAGATCGCCGACATCTTCTTCGAGAAAAAGGGCATGCCCGTAATCAAGAAGACGCCTTCGGGGGCCCCCTCGACAGACGAGGAGGTTCTCGAACGGCTGGCGCTCGATCATCCACTCGCCAAGATGCTGCTCGAATACCGCGAGATCTCCAAGCTCAAGTCCACCTACACCGACAAGCTCCCGAGAATGGTGAACCCGCGCACCGGCCGCGTGCATACCACCTACGGCCAGGCGACCGCGGTCACCGGAAGGCTCGCATCCAACGATCCCAATCTGCAGAACATACCGGTGAGGACTCCCGAGGGCCGGCGCATCCGCGAGGCTTTCGTCGCGCCCAAGGAGCACGTCATCGTCAGCGCGGACTACTCGCAGGTGGAGCTTCGCATCATGGCGCACATCTCGGGCGACGAAAATCTGCTGCGCGCCTTCGAGGCGGGCGAGGACATCCACCGCGCCACCGCCGCGGAGGTATTCGGCCGCTCGCTCCAGGAAGTCACGCCCGAAGAGCGGCGCTACGCCAAGACCATCAACTTCGGGCTCATATACGGCATGTCGGCCTTCGGGCTCGCGCAGCAGCTGGGCCTGGAGCGGGCCACCGCCCAAGCCTATATTGCGAGCTACTTCACCCGGTACCCCGGCGTGGCGAAGTACATGGAAGACGTGCGGAAGACGGCTCGCGAGCGCGGCTACGTCGAAACAGTATTCGGCCGCCGTCTCTGGCTTCCGGAGATCAACAGCTCCAATCCGGCACGCCGCGGCGGCGCCGAGCGCGCGGCGATCAATGCCCCGATGCAGGGTACCGCGGCCGACCTCATCAAGCTCGCCATGATCGCCGTGCAGGACTGGCTTGACCGCGAGCGGCTCGCCTCGAGGCTCATCATGCAGGTGCACGACGAGTTGGTGCTCGAAACGCCGGAGACCGAGGTCGGTCGCGTCAAAGTCGAGCTGCCAAAGTTGATGAGCGGCGTGGCGAAGCTCAAGGTGCATCTGGTGGTGGACGTAGGCTCAGGGCCCAACTGGGAGAAGGCGCATTGAGCGCCGGCAACCCAGAGCTGCCTCGCCCGCAGGTCGCAGCAGGGAACAGCGGGCCCGCCTGACATTTATTGTAGGACTTGCCCGACTCGCCTTGGGTCCTGTGCGGGTGCGACACTAGTCGAAGGAAAGACCTTACCGGACCGGCGCCACAAGACGTCGGCCGTCTAGAGGAGGACTCATGAACGAAAATCCCGGTCAGGCAGGAGCGGCCTCACCCGACGTCATCCGGCATCTTGTTCTTCTGGGCGACGCGCTGCAAAACATCGATCTCGGCGAGGGTGATCCCGAGAGCGCACTCGTGCCGCGCCCGCGCAATCCCTGGAAGCTCACCGTTCTCGATGCGCCCGACATATTGCGGCAGCAAGCCGCCGGCGCGATCCCGGCGGATGCGAGCCATATCGGCATCTGCGTCGAAGGCGGCTGGGCGATCGAGACGAGCGGCCTGCTTCAGCGCGGCGCGCAGTCGATTCGCGGCGCACTCGACGCCCTGGCCTCGGCGGCCGATTCATTCGACGAGCTCTTTGCGCGGCTGATCGCGGCCTCCACCGAAACCGGCCTGCCGACGATCGTCTGCACCCTCATTCCCGCCCGATATTTCGAGCCCCTGCAGCAGCGAGTCGCCGCTGCGGCGCTCGCAATCTTCAACGACCGCATTCTGCGGCGCGCCTTTGCCGCCCGCCTCTCCATCGTGGAGTTGCGCTTGGTATGCGACGAGGATGGCGACTACGCGAGCGAAACACTGCTTTCGCGTGCGGGCGCGCGCAAGGTGGCGAACGTGGCGCGCTCGGCGCTGTATGAAGTCTCGCGGGAGCCCGGGGTCCCGCGGGTCTACTTCTAGGGACAGCGGCTCGGGCGCAGACCTCCAGCGCTACTTTCGGACCGCGCCGAAAACCTTCCGGATTATCGCCGACGCCGCCGCAGCCGGATCCTGCCGAATCTTCTTTTCTTCTTCCGCGATCACCACGAACACTCCGTCGAGCACCTGTCGCGTGACGTAGTCATCCAGGTTGGCGTCCTCATTTCTCACCAGACCCAACCTTGCTCCGCTCGCCGCGATCTCATTGTACTTTTCCGCAAACCTCACCTTGGCCAGCGCTTTCTTGACGATTGGCCGGAAGCGCTTCGCAAGCGGTTCGGAAGTCGTGCGCCGAAAATACTGCGTTGCGGCATCCTCGCCGCCGCTGAGGATACCCTTCGCGTCCCGCACGCTCATTTTCCTCGCCGCGTCGACGAGGAGACTTCTTGCCTGCGGCACTGCGGCTTCGGCGGCGCGGTTCATGCGCAGTACCAGCTCGTCGGCCTGCGCGCCCATGCCGATCGAGCGCATCACCGCCTCCACGCTTCTCAGGGAGGGCGGCAGGGGGATCCTGACGCGGTCGTTGCCGAAGAAGCCGTCCTCCTTGCCGAGCTTCGCCACTGCGGCGCGCGCGCCTCTCGCAAGTCCTTCCTTCAGCCCCGCGACGGCGTCGCGATTGGAGATTTCGTCGAGGCCGATTGCCGATGCAGTCGTCGAGAAGAGCAGCGCGGCAAGATATCCCGAGGTGCGAAGCAAGCCGCCTCCTAGCCCACACCGGCTGCATGCGCCTGCCGGTCGGCGTGATAGGAAGAGCGCACCATCGGGCCGACCGCGGCGTGGGTGAAACCGAGTTTCGCCGCCTCGCGCTCGAACATTGCGAAGGTCCCCGGGTGAACGTAGCGTTCCACCGGCAAGTGTCCCGCAGACGGCTGCAGGTACTGGCCGACGGTGAGCATGTCCACCTCGTGCGCGCGCAGGTCGCGCATTACCGCGAGGATCTCCTCGTCGGTCTCGCCCAGCCCCACCATCAGCCCCGACTTGGTCGGAACCTGAGGATGGCGCGCCTTGAAGTCCTTCAGGAGCCTGAGCGAGTGGAGGTAGTTGCCGCCCGGCCGCGCCCGGCGGTAGAGCCGGGGTACCGTCTCGAGGTTGTGGTTCATCACGTCGGGAAGCGCCGCGTCCAATACCTCGAGCGCGCGTTCCAGACGTCCGCGGAAATCCGGCACCAGCACCTCGACGCGCGTTGCCGGCGACGCCTGCCGTACCGCGCGGATGCAATCGACGAAATGCTGCGCACCCCCGTCTTTCAGGTCGTCGCGGTCGACGCTGGTGACGACGACATAAGAGAGCCTCAGCGCGGCGATGGTCTGCGCAAGGTGGGCGGGCTCCTCGGAATCGGGCGGGAGCGGCCGGCCGTGGGCGACATCGCAGAACGGGCAGCGCCGCGTGCACAGGTCGCCGAGGATCATGAACGTCGCCGTGCCCTTGCCGAAGCACTCGCCGATATTCGGGCAGGAGGCTTCCTCGCAGACCGTGTGCAGGTTTTTGTCGCGCAGAATCTGCTTGATCTCATGGAAGCGCGATCCGGGAGAGGCAGCGCGCACGCGGATCCATTCGGGCTTCGCTAGGCGCTCGGCGGACACGATTGCAATCGGGATGCGCGTCTTCGCCGCGCCTTTCTTCTTTTCTCCGAGCGCGTTCATATGCGTTCGATCAGCCGGGCGATGCGGGAGGCGAGCTCGCCGCCCAGCTCGACCGCGCTTCCCGCAATCCCGAGCGCAGCGGTCTGGGTGACGGCAAGTCCCGGATAGCCGCAGGGATCGATTGCCGAGAACGGCGCGAGATCCATGTCTACGTTGAGCGCGACGCCGTGGTAGCAGCAGCCGCGTCGCACGCGGAGTCCGAGCGCGGCGAGCTTGGCGCCCTCCGCGTAGACGCCCGGCGCACCGGGCTTGCGGATCGCGTGCACGCCGTGCGCGGCGAGCGTGTCAATCACCGCTGCCTCGAGGAGATTCACCATGCCCCGCACCGTCAGACCGCGTCGCGCGAGATCGACGAGCGCATAAACAACAGCTTGCCCCGGCCCGTGATAGGTGATCTGCCCGCCGCGGTCGATGCGCTCGAGCGGAATTTCGGAGCCGCGCGGGAGATGCTGCTCCCTGCCCGCCAAACCGACCGTGTACACGGGCGGATGCTCCAATACCCACAGCTCGTCCGGAGTCGCCGCGCCCCGTGCGTCTGTGAAACGCCGCATTGCATCATAGGTCGGCAAGAAATCGGCAAGACCGAGATTCCTGATGAGCGGCGTTGCGCGTGCCTGGAGTCCCATCTTCCCGGGCCTGGCGGAGGAAAACAATCTTGCGGCGTCTTGCATCATGCCAATCAGAGAACCATCGTCACCATGGGATGATCGCACAGCTCGCGGTAGAGCTCGTCGAGCTGCCCTCGCGACACCGCGCGGACCGTGCAGGTGAGCGAGAGATACTTGCCCTCGCGGCTGGGGCGCATTTCGAGCGTCGCCGGCTCGAAATCGGGCGCGTGCCGCTTCACGATCTCGATCACCG
Source organism: Burkholderiales bacterium (assembly GCA_036555245.1). Lineage (GTDB taxonomy): Bacteria > Pseudomonadota > Gammaproteobacteria > Burkholderiales > SG8-39 > VBDM01. Next base: position 19,834 of record DATBLP010000054.1, on the reverse strand, counting down.
CCTGTGCGAACCCTGCCTGCGTCTTGCCCATGACCTTGATGGGGAAATCGCAGGGGAAGGCCAGCAGGGTCGCGTTCTCAGGCATGTGTCGGGGCGCGCATCACGCTCGCCTTGAACTGCTGGTAGAGATCGTAGACGCGCTTTGCAACTGGCCCGGGCTTACCCGCGGCTTCTCCCCTCCCGACGGGCTTGCCGTCCAGTGTGGTTATCGGCAGCACTTCCCGCGAGGACGAAGTCACCCAGACCTCATCCGCCGAGCGCAGCTCGCTCTCGGCCACCGGCCGCACCTCGTGGGCGATTGCGTTCGCGCGCAGGATTTCAAGCACGACGTCGTAGGTAATCCCGGGCAATATCAGGTGAGACTTGGGCGGGGTCAGAACGGTTCCGTTCCGGACGATGAAGACATTGCTCGCAGAGGCCTCCGTGAGCAGGCCGTCACGAACCAGGATCGCCTCCGCGCAGCCCGCGTCGGCCGCCTGCGTGCGCAGCATGCAGTTTCCAAGCAGCGAGGTGGACTTGATGTCACAGCGCAGCCAGCGGAAATCGGGCAGCACGATCGCCGCAACTCCGCTCTGCATGAGTTCCGGGGTCGGATGTATCAGCTCGTTTGCCATGATGAACACGGTAGGCTTCAGGTCCTTCGGGAAAGCGTGATCGCGCTTGGCCGCGCCGCGGGTGATCTGAAGATAGACATTCTGGTCCGACCAGGGGTTGCCCGCGATGATCTTCCCGATCACTTCGCTCCATTTCGCGTTCGAGTGCGGATTGCCGATGCGGATCATGTCGAGGCTCGACTGCAGCCGCGCGAGGTGCTCCTGCAGGCGAAATGGCCGGCGTGAATAGACCGGGATCACCTCGTACACGCCGTCACCGAAGATGAAGCCGCGGTCGAGAACCGATATCTTCGCCCGCTCGACCGGCATGAATTCGCCGTTCAAATACACCATGACACCTCCAAGAGCAGGCTCTTTCGGCGCGCACGCTCGGGATGAGGGCCGCGGGTCGTCATTTCAACCAGAGCGCCATGCCGTCCCAGGCGCGGCGGAAGAACCCCGCAATGCCGATGCCCTCCAGAGCGACCACCGGATACTCGCCAAGCGGACGACCTCCGTACGACACGCGCAGCGTCGCGACGCGCTGACCCGCGGCGACCGGAGCAACCAGCGGCTGCAGGCTGATGAGATCCGCTTGAAGCTTGTCCGCGGTCCCTTTGGGCACTGTCACGTACAGATCCGCCGCGACGCCCGCGCTGAGCTCGCGCGCGCTGCCTTTCCACACCTTGAGTCTGCTGACCTCCTGATCCTTCCCGTACAGACGCACGCCATCGTAGGACTGGAAGCCGAAATTGAGGAGCTTCTGGCTCTCCTGCGCCCGCAGGCTATCCGAGGGCGCGCCAATGACCACGGAAACCAGCCTGCGGCCGCCGCGCCGGGCCGAAGCGATCAGGCAATAGCCGGCGCTCTCAGTGTGACCGGTCTTCACCCCGTCCACGTTCGGATCGAGCCACAGCAGGCGATTGCGATTCCGCTGCGTAATGTTGTTGTAGCGGTACTCGCGTTCGGCGTACAGCTTGTATTGATCCGGAAAATCCCGGATCAGCGAGTTGGTAAGCAATGCTAGATCGCTCGCGGTGGAGTAATGCGCCGGGTCAGGGAGACCGGTCGAATTCGCGAAATGAGTATCCTTCAATCCCAGGCGCTGCGCTTCGCGGTTCATCCGCTCGACGAAGGCTTCCTCCGAACCTGCAGTCACCTCGGCAAGCGCCAGGCAGGCATCGTTGCCCGATTGCACGATCATGCCATGCAGCAAGTCCTCCACGGTCACCAGGCTTCCGGGAACGATGAACATGCGCGAGCCGGCCGCGTGCCAGGCGCGCTCTGACACGCGCACGGTCTGCTGGAGCGAGAGAGCGCTGTTCCTGAGGGCGGCAAAGACGATGTACGCGCTCATGAGCTTGGTCAGGGAGGCGGGCTCGACGCGCTCGCCGGGATTGCGGCCGGCAATCGGCTGGCCGCTCGTGGCGTCCAAGAGCAGCCAAGCGCGCGCCGCCAGCGTCGGCGGCTGCGGAGTATCCGCGAGCGCGGCGCAGGAAAGCAGCAAGCAGAGGATGGTGGCGTGAATCCGCAGCATATTGTCCTGCAAGGCGCCAATTATACCGGTGGCGATTCCGGGCCCGTCGTGCGGAACGGCGCGCGCACCAGGGTACGGAATCGCGGCAATTACGGGCGCCTTCAACGCACCACCACAATCGGCGTGAGCTCGAGCGAGGTTTGAATGCGTCCGGCCATTTCCATGGCCGCCGCGCGGTCGGGGTAGGGACCGAGATGCAGCCGGTAAAGCTTTCCCTGGGGCCGGATTGCGATGGCATCGGACAGCCAATCAAGCTGCCGGTAGATCCTGGCGCGCATGTCCTCGGCGTTTTCGCGCGTCGAGAACGCACCCAGCTGCAAGTAGACGCCGCGCGGCTCGGTTGGCGTCGGGGTATCGGCGCCGATGTTGGTCTGCGGTGCACGGAGCACCGGCGCCGCGCCCGCCTCTACTGCCGTGGCGACGGCAACGGGAGCGGTGTCGGCAGGGGAATGCGCCGAGGCTCTCTCCGGAATGATCGCCTCGACCTCGACCCTGGCGCTGCCGATGCTGGCGTAGCCCAGCCTGTGCGCCGCCGCGTACGAAAGATCGATGATTCGACCGGAGTGAAACGGTCCGCGATCGTTTATGCGTACGACCACGCTGCGGCCGTTTGCGAGGTTGGTCACGCGAGCGTAGCTCGGGATCGGCAGAATCGTGTGCGCTGCGCTCATCGCGTACATGTCGTAGCGCTCGCCGCTCGAGGTCGGCCGGCCGTGGAACTTGCGGCCGTACCAGCTCGCTATGCCGCGCTTGCGGTAAGGCCTGAGCGTCGTGAAAGGAACGTATTTCCTGCCGAGCGCGAAATACGGATTGTTCGCGCTGCGGTGCAAGGGCTCGGCCCTGGGTCTGGCGTCGGCAATCCTGTCCAGGCTGGCCGGCGGCCTTCCTCCAGGGCCGTCGTCCTTGTAGTACCCGCCAGGTCTCGTTGTGCTGCAGCCGGCGGCGAGCGACGCAAGCGCGAGCAGGGCGAGAACCGCTTTGCTCCTGAATCCTTGGATCCTCAAGTCTGCACGAGTGCCCGGTGATGCTGAATGCTCATCAGTATGCCGATGCCGAGAAACAGGGTCACGAGAGACGTGCCCCCGTAGCTGATGAGCGGCAACGGCACCCCAACAACGGGCAGCAGGCCCGATACCATGCTCATGTTGACCACCGCGTAGGTAAAAAAGGTCAGCGTGATCGCGCCGGCCAGGAGCCGCGTGAAGAAAGTCGGGGCGCTGGCGGCGATCATGAGCCCGCGCATGATGAGCGCCAGATACAGTACCAGCAGGATGCTGTTGCCGATCAGTCCGAATTCCTCCGAGTAGACGGCGAAGATGAAGTCGGTGGCCCGCTCCGGAATGAACTCGAGATGCGTTTGCGTGCCCTTGAGCCAGCCCTTGCCGATGATACCGCCCGAACCTACCGCGATGGTGGACTGGATGATGTGGTAGCCCGCGCCGAGCGGATCCGACGAAGGGTCGATCAGGGTCAGGAAACGCCTGCGCTGATAGTCGTGCAGGACGCCCCACAGGATCGGCAGGCTCGCCAGCAGCCCGGCGGCAGCGCCCGCGATGATCTTCCAAGAAAGGCCGGCGAGGAAGATCACGTAGAAGCCGGCGCTCGCCACGAGGAGCGCGGTGCCGAGGTCGGGCTGGCGCGCGATCATCCAGGTCGGCACCGTGAGCAGCACCAGGGCCACGGCGTATTCTCGAAAGCGCAGGGTCTGCTCATGCCGGTGAAAATAGGTCGCAAGCATGAGCGGCATCGCGATCTTCATCAGCTCCGAGGGCTGAATGCTGCCGAAACCGAGAGGCAGCCATCTGCGGGCGCCATTTCTCACATCGCCGAACAGGGCCACCCCCACCAGCATCAGGAGAACGACAAAAAAAGCCGGGATCGCCCATCGCATGAAAGCCTGCGGCGGCACCTGCGCGGCGGCCCACATCAGCGCGAGCGCAAAGAGCGCGTTCAGGGCTTGAGCGCCGAACCGGCCGGGTGCCTGGTACGCGGCGCTGTAGAGGGTGGCAAGGCCGAGAACCAGGATGCAGCAGACGATGGCGAACAGCGGCCCGTCGATGCGGGCGGCGAGACGCCTGACGAGTCGCCTAATCATCGCCGTCCTGTTCCTCGAGCGCGGGCGCGGGCGCGGCCGGCTTCGCAACGCGTTTCCCGAGCAAATAGAAATCGAGAACCTGGCGTGCCACGGGCGCTGCGGCTCGCGCGCCGAATCCGGCGTTCTCCACGAGCACCGCCAGTGCGATTCTCGGGCTCTCGGCCGGGGCGAATGCGATGAACAGCGCGTGATCGCGCAGGTGTTCGGCAAGGCGCTTCTCGTCGTACTTTTCCTGCTTGAGCGCGATCACCTGCGCGGTACCGGTCTTGCCCGCGCTGACATAACCCGCGCCGGCAAAGGCCCGCGCGCCCGTGCCTTCCCTGTTCACGTCGACCATGGCGCGCTTGACGACCTCGAGATTGCGGGCTTTCAGCGAAATGGTCCTGCTCGGTTGCGGCTGCACGTACGAGCGCTCGCCGGACTTGGGATTCTCGACGTAGTTCACCAGGTGCGGCCGGTACATCACGCCGTCGTTTGCCAGTGTCGCCACGGCCTGCGCCAGCTGCAGGGGCGTATAGGAATTGTAGCCCTGGCCGATGCCGACGCTGATCGTTTCGCCTGGGTACCACCTTTGCTGCTCCGGTTTCTTGAAACGCCTTGCCTTCCATTCCGGCGAAGGCAGCACGCCCACGAACTCGCCCTCCACGTCGATGCCGGTGCGCGCGCCGAAACCGAACTGGCCGATGAAACTCGCGATATTGTCGATCCCGAGATCGTTGGCGAGCATGTAGTAGTAGGTGTCGCACGACACGACCAGTGACTTGTGCATGTCCACATAGCCGTGGCCGCCCGCCTTGTCGTCGCGGAAGCGGGTGTTGCCGAAGATGAAGTAGCCCGGGTCGAATATCGTCTGGGTCGGCGTTCGCTTGCCAAGCTCCAGCGCCGCGAGGGCCATATAGGGCTTGAAGGTCGAGCCCGGCGGATAGAGTCCGGTGAGCGCGCGGTTGTTGAGCGGCTTGTCGGGGGAATTGTTGAGGGCATCCCAGTTCGCGGGGTCGATGCCGTCGACGAACAGATTCGGGTCGTAGCCCGGTTTCGACACGAAAGCGAGGATTCCCCCGGTCGAAGGCTCGATCGCAACCAGCGCGCCACGGTTCTGGCCGAAGGCGCGCTCGGCCTCCTGCTGCAGACCGATGTCCAGCGTGAGACTCAGATTGCTGCCCGATACCGCGGGTGTCGTGCGCGTGAGCGTGCGAACGACGCGGCCGCCCGCGTCTGTCTCGACCTGCTCGAAGCCGGTCGTACCGTGGAGGTTTCCCTCGTAGCTCTGCTCCAGGCCGGTCTTCCCTATGTGATCGGTACCCTTGTAGTTGGCCGCCTCGCCCGTCTCGTCGATGCGGGCGACGTCGCGATCATCGATCCGGCTTATGTAACCGACTACGTGGGATGCGCTCTCCCCCAGGGGATACTGACGGAACAGCCGCCCCTTGATGTCCACTCCCGCAAAGCGGTAGCGATTCACCGCAAGCTTTGCGACCTCCTCGTCGGTGAGCCGGGTCCGGATCGGAAGGCTCTCCAGCGCCTTGCTCTCCTCCCTGAGGCGCTGGAAACGCCGGCGGTCCTTTGGCTGGATGTCGACGATAGCCGAGAGCGCGTCGATGGTGGCTTCGAGGTCGGCGATCTTGGCGAGGGTCAGCTCGAGGGTATAAGCGGAGTAGTTGCGCGCGAGCACCGTGCCGTCGCGGTCGAGGATGAGGCCGCGATTCGGCAGGATCGGCACCACGAGGATGCGGTTGTCCTCGGCCCGGGTGTCGTAGTAGTGGTGCTGGATAACCTGAAGGTATACGAAGCGCGCAAACAGAATCGCGAAGGCAGCCATCACGATGGCGCCGGCGACGCTTAGTCGCAGCCGGAAGTAGTACAGCTCGCGCTGGGTGTTCTTGATTTCGGCCATGGCCTATATCGGCCGGTTCTCGTCCACGCTTTCCGGCCTGCGCTGAGGCAGAAGCAGCAAGAACGTCGCGGCGGGCCAGAGGGCTGCGCCCACAAGGCTGCCGGCAAAGTAGGCATAGCCGGGAAAAGCGCCGCCGGCGATCATCGCGACGGCGAGCGCCATCACCTGGCACGCGAGCAGCAGCAGGAGCACGTGGGCGGCCTGCTGCCACGGCGAAAACCACAGGATGCGCCGGTGCAGACCGACCGCGGCAAATGCGAGAACCGAATAGGCGAAGGCATGCTGGCCGAGCAGTGCGCCGTTGCCGGCATCCATCACCACTCCGAGCAGCCACGCGGTCCCGATGCCCACCCTGCGCGGCTGGTGCACGCACCAGAAGCTTAGAACGAGCGCCGCAAGGTCGGGCACCCCGGAAATGTTGCGCCAGGGGAGCAGGTTGAACAGCAGCGCAAGCACGAAGCTGAGCGCCACGAACCCGACGCTGACGGGCAACAGAATGCGCTGCGGCCGATCATCGAAGCGCATCAGGCTTTGCTCGCTCTCATTCCCGTTTCCTCGGGCGCTTTTGCTTCGCGGCTTTCACCGCCGTCGGTCCTTCCGCCGAAGGCCGCGGCAGGTGAACCTCGCGCGAGAGCACCAGTACCTGTCTGTTCTGTTCGACGCCCGAAGTCGGAATGCAGGTGATCTTGGCGAAGGCGTAAGCCGCATCGCGCTCGACACGGGACACCTTGGCGACGGGAAGTCCGGCCGGATAGGTGCCGTCGATGCCCGAAGTCACCAGCAGATCATCGGCCTGAACGTCGGCATTCGCCGCCATGTAGCTCAGGTCGAGCGTTCCGGCCGTCCCGCCGCCATAGACGATCGCGCGCAAGCCGTTTCTCACGACCTCTACCGGAGTCCTCTGTTCCTTGTCCGTGATCAGGGTGACCTCGGAGAGCAGCGGATACAGGCGCGTCACCTGTCCGACTACGCCGGTGTCGTCGATGACTGCCTGGCCCTCCTCGATTCCCTGCTGGCTGCCTTTATCGACGATGATCTTTCGCGAAAACGGATCACGCCCGGTATAGAGAATCTCGGCGAGCGTGGATCGGCGCGGCAGGCGCTCGCGTGCCTCGAGCAAGCGCCGCAGCTGCGCGTTCTCCGCGCGCAAGGCCTCGAGCGTCAGGAGGTCATTCGCGTTTTGCAGCTGCCTCGATCTCAGGGAGTCGTTCTCGCGCTTCAGCGCGACCTGCGTAGTGAAGAAGTCGGATGATGCGCTGATCAATTCGACCGGCGCGAGCGCAATCCATTGCAGGGGATAGGCGAGAATCGCCACGCCCTGGCGTATCGACTCCGCGTAACGGAAGCGCGCGTCCAGCACCATCAGAAGGAAGGCAAGCGATATGAAAAACGCGAGGCGCACCAGCGGCGCCGGCCCGCGGCTGAAGAACGGCGGCGGCTGATAATCCATGGAACGGCGGTGGACTAGAAGTCGGGAGCTCGGAAATGCAAGGCCGTCATCGGTGCGGCAGCGCTCCTCTCAGCTTTTCGTTCCCGGGTCCCGCCCTACTCGCTCGCGAAGATGCTGCCCAGCTTGTCCATCTTCTCCAGAGCCTTGCCCGAGCCCCGCACGACGCAGGTGAGCGGGTCGTCGGCCACGATGACCGGAAGCCCGGTCTCCTCCATGAGGAGGCGATCGATGTCGCGAAGCAGCGCCCCCCCACCGGTAAGCACCATGCCCTTTTCCGCGATGTCCGCGCCAAGCTCGGGTGGGGTCTGCTCCAGCGCCGACTTGATCGCGCCCACGATCGCGTTGAGCGGCTCGGTCAGCGCTTCCAGGATCTCGTTGGAAGAAATGGTGAAGCTTCGCGGGATGCCTTCCGCGAGATTGCGCCCCTTCACCTCCATTTCGCGCACTTCGGAGCCGGGGAACGCCGAGCCGATTTCCTTCTTGATCGTTTCCGCGGTCGTCTCGCCGATCAGCATGCCGTAGTTGCGCCGGATATAGTTGATGATCGCCTCGTCGAACTTGTCGCCGCCTACCCGCACCGAGCCTGAATACACCATGCCCCCGAGCGAGATCACGCCGACCTCGGTGGTGCCGCCGCCGATGTCGACCACCATCGAGCCCGTCGCTTCCGCGACCGGCAGATCGGCCCCGATCGCCGCCGCCATCGGCTCCTCGATCAGGAACACCTGGGAGGCGCCAGCCTCGATCGCCGCCTCGCGGATTGCGCGCCGTTCGACCTGCGTCGAGCCGCAGGGCACGCAGATGATGATGCGCGGCGAAGGCGAGAACAGGCGCGACTCGTGCACTTTCTTGATGAACTGCTTGAGCATCTGCTCGGTGACGGTGAAGTCGGCGATCACGCCGTCCTTCATCGGGCGGATTGCAATGATATTGCCCGGCGTCTTGCCGAGCATTTGCTTGGCTTCTTTTCCGACCGCCTGGATGGTTTTCTTGGAACTGGGTCCGCCTTCCTGGCGGATTGCGACGACCGAAGGCTCGTCGAGCACGATGCCCTTGCCGCGGACGTAAATCAGCGTATTCGCCGTGCCCAGGTCAATCGCCATATCATCGGAAAAGTAACCGCGCAGAAAGCCAAACATCCTACTGATTTCCTTGGGAAAGGGGGTTCTCGATTGCGCTATAATACAGCAAATAAATTTTCGTTTTAAGCGATTTTTCATGCCGCTGTCCTTGGAAGAGGTCCGCCGCATCGCGGAACTGGCCCGAATCGGCATCAGCGAAGCCGAGGCCGCCGCGGTCCAAGCCCAGTTGAACGACATCTTCGAGCTGATCGGGCGAATGCAGAAGGTCGACACCGAGGGCGTGGAGCCAATGTCACACGCTCAAGGCTCGACGCTGCGCCTGCGCGACGACGAAGTGACCGAAACCGACCGGCGCGAGCTGTATCAATCGGTCGCGCCGCAAAAGGACGCTGGCCTCTACCTCGTTCCCAAGGTGATCGAGTGACGGGATTCAGGCCCGGATCCTGAATTCCATGCTGAACGCCTCTCTCAAGGAGCTTTCCGCGGCACTCGGGCAGAAGCAAATCTCGAGCTTCGAGCTGACCAGGCTGTTTCTCGAGCGCATCCGCAAGCTGAACGGCGCACTCAACGCCTTCATCACCGTGGACGAGGAGAGAAGCCTCGTCCAGGCGCGCGCCGCCGACGAGCGCATCGCGAAGGGCGCAGCGCAGCCGTTGACCGGCATCCCGGTAGCGCACAAGGACATCTTCCTCGCAAAGGACTGGCTCACCACCTGCGGGTCGAAGATGCTTTCGAACTTCGTGGGTCCCTACGACGCGCATGTCATCGAGCGCTTCAACGGCGCCGGTGCCGTGATCCTCGGCAAGACGAACATGGACGAGTTCGCGATGGGCTCTTCCAGCGAAACCTCGTACTACGGGCCGGTGAAAAATCCCTGGGATCGCAACTGCGTTCCGGGCGGCTCTTCGGGCGGCTCGGCCGCCGCGATCGCGGCGCGCATGGCGCCGGCAGCAACCGGGACCGATACCGGCGGCTCGACCCGCCAGCCCGCGGCGCTCTCGGGGCTCTCGGGACTCAAGCCGACCTATGGGCTCGTCTCGCGCTACGGCATGATTGCCTTCGCCTCGAGCCTCGATCAAGGGGGACCGATGGCGAAGAGCGCCGAGGATCTGGCTCTGTTGCTCAACGTGATGGCGGGGTTCGACCCGCGCGATTCGACTTCGGTAGACCGTGCTGCCGAGGACTACGCACGCGATCTCGACAAGCCGCTTTCGGGCCTGCGCATCGGCGTCCCGAAAGAACACTTCGGCGACGGACTCGCCGCAGACGTCCGCACAGCCGTCGAGGCAGCGCTCGCGCAACTGGAGAAGCTCGGCGCGAAGCGCACCGCGATAGATCTGCCGAACAGCGGCCTTTCCGTCCCCGCCTATTACGTGATCGCGCCGGCCGAGGCCTCGTCGAACCTGTCGCGATTCGACGGCGTGCGCTACGGCCACCGCGCGAAGGAATACCGCGACCTCGCCGACATGTACCGCAGGACGCGCGCGGAAGGCTTCGGAGCCGAGGTGAGGCGCCGCATTCTCATCGGCACTTACGTGCTCTCGCACGGCTACTACGACGCCTACTACCTGAAGGCGCAGAAGATCCGGCGCCTCATCGCCCGGGATTTCGCCGAGGCCTTCGGGCAGTGCGACCTCGTCGTCGGGCCGACGGCCCCGACCGTAGCGTTCAAGCTCGGCACCAAGGCGGCCGACCCGGTGCAGATGTACCTGAACGACATCTACACGATTCCGGCCAACCTCGCCGGGCTGCCCGCGATGTCCGTTCCCTGCGGATTCGGCGCCGGCAATCTTCCCGTGGGACTGCACATCGTCGGAAACTACTTTGCCGAGGCGAAGATGCTCAACGCCGCGCACCAGTACCAGCGCGCCACCGATTGGCACAGGCGCGAGCCCGCAGGTATCCAGATATGAACTGGGAGATCGTCATCGGCCTGGAGACGCATGCGCAGCTCTCCACGAAGTCGAAAATGTTCTCGGGCGCATCGACGGCGTTCGGCGCGGCGCCGAACACCCAGGCAAGCGCCGTGGACATCGCGCTGCCGGGGGTGCTGCCCGTGGCGAACCGCGAGGCGGTTGCCAAGGCCATACGCTTCGGCCTGGCGGTAAACGGAGGCGACCCGAGGAACATCAGCCGCCGATCGGTCTTCGCACGGAAAAACTATTTCTATCCGGATCTTCCCAAGGGTTATCAGATCAGTCAGTACGAGCTGCCGATCGTGAAGGGGGGTGAGGTTGCGATCGTTTCACCGACGCGGGGCGAGATCAAGATCCGGCTCACGCGCGCGCATCTCGAGGAAGATGCGGGCAAGTCGCTGCATGAGGACTTTCACGGCATGACGGGAATCGACCTGAATCGCGCCGGCACGCCGCTCCTCGAGATCGTCTCGGAGCCGGACATGCGCTCGGCGGAAGAGGCGGTCGCGTACGCGAAGGCACTGCACTTTCTCATAGTCGAGGAGATTGAAATCTGCGACGGCAATATGCAGGAGGGCTCGTTTCGTTGCGATGCCAACGTCTCAGTCCGTCGCCCCGGTGCGCCGCTTGGCACGCGCTGCGAGATCAAGAACCTCAATTCCTTCCGCTTCCTTGAAAATGCGATCGACTTCGAGGCGAAACGACAGATCGAAATTCTCGAGGATGGCGGGAAGGTCGTGCAGGAGACTCGCCTATACGATCCGGACAAGAACGAGACCCGTTCGATGCGCAGCAAGGAGGAAGCACACGACTACCGCTACTTTCCGGATCCGGATCTGCCACCTCTCGTGGTCACGGAGGAGTGGATCGAGAAGATCGAGAAGTCTATGCCTGAATCCCTGCGAGCGCGGCGCGACAGAATGGTCGAGCTTGGACTCCATGTTCAGCAGGCAGATCAACTGACGGCAAGCCGCAGCACGTCGTCGGCTGCCCTATCCCTCGTGGCAGATGCGCCGCCGAAGGAAAGGTCGATGCTCGCGAACTGGCTGCTGGGTCCGCTCAGCGCTAAGCTGAACGAGGAGAATCTCGACATCGGGCAAAGCAAGGTGCCGTTAGATCAACTCCGGGCGCTGTCGGCGCGCGTGGCCGACGGGACCGTCTCCGCCACGGCTGCAACAACGGTGGTGATTCCCGCGCTGTGGGAAAAGGAGGGTTCCGTGGACCAGATCATCGAAAAGCGCGGCCTGAAGCAGATTTCGGACGCCGGCGCGATCGAGAAAATCGTCGACGATGTGCTCGCGAAAAACGCGAAGCAGGCGGAAGACTACCGCGCCGGAAAGGAAAAAGCCTTCAACTCGCTGGTCGGCCAGGTGATGAGAGCGACCCAGGGCAAGGCCAACCCGGCCCAGGTGAACGCCATCCTCAAACGCAAGCTGGCGGGCTGAGACCTACCTGGTTCGAGCGGCCTTGCGCGTCAGTTCGACGTAGCGCCGCTTGTCCTCGTCGTACTTGGCGTTGATGCTGCCGATTTCCTTCTTCTTCGCCTCGAGAAGCTCCTGCTGGTTCTTGATCTCGATCTCGATGTTCGCGATGTCCTGCCTGAGCTTCACCGGCATGGGCTTCTTCGTATAGAACTCCTTTTCCGAGTCCAGCTCCTTGCGGCGCTTCTGCGCAGCGGCGATGCGCGTCTCGGTTTCCTTGATCGCGGCCTCCGCCTCCTTGAGGGCTGCGGCCCGGGCGTAGTCGATGTCCTTCTCGCTCGGATAGGTGTTGAGCAGCGCCGAATCCTTGCGCCGCTCTTCCTTGGTTTTCTCCTCGGCCTCGAGCTTTTTCTTCTGTTCGGCCTCGCGCGCCGCCTTCTGTTCGGCCGTCAGGGGGATCTCCCTAGGAGTGCTGCGGATCACCGTACCCGACTTGTTCAGTTCCTGCGTGTCGCGGCCGAGACACTCCCGCGGCGGCACCTGCGTGTAGTAGGTCCTGCCCCGCGCATCCACGCACTTGTACATGCGCTGCGGCGCCTGCTGCGCCGCCGCAGGCGCCGCCACAAGCACCATCAGGCACACGCACGCCCAAGTCCGATTACGCATGTTGAGCTGCTCCGTAAAGTCGCCGATACTCCTTGATCGCGCCCAGGTTCTCCCTGAACTCGGCACTGTCCTGAAGCCAGCTCATCAGGTTGTCGAGGCTCGCGATGGCGACAACAGGGATCCCGTGATCCCGCTCGATCTCCTGTATCGCCGAGATGCCTTCCGGGCCCTTCTCCATCCGGTCCAGGGAAATGACCATCCCGCTCGGGGTCGCGCCATGTCTGCGGATCACTTCGATCGCCTCCCGCGCCGCGGTGCCCGCCGTCAATACATCATCCACGATCAGAACCCGGCCCGCAAGCGGCGCGCCGATGAGTTCGCCGCCTTCGCCGTGGTCCTTCGCTTCCTTGCGATTGAAAGCGAACGGCACGCTGCGGCCCGTGCGTGCGAGCGCGACCGCAGTACTGGCAGCGAGCACGATGCCCTTGTACGCCGGACCGAACAACATGTCGAAATTCACTTCAGAGGCGAGAATCGCTTTTGCGTAGAATTGCCCCAGGCGATCGAGCGCCTCGCCGGTGTTGAACAGTCCGGCGTTGAAGAAATAGGGAGTCGTGCGTCCTGATTTGGTGACGAACCGGCCGAATTTCAGTACGCCTTGTTCGATGCAGAAGGCGATGAACTCCTTGCGAAAGTCGGCCACGCTCGTTCCGCCGCAGATGGCGATATTACAAAAGGTTCGCGAATGTTACGCATTATCACGCTCAACCTCAACGGCATCCGCTCCGCGCTCGCCAAGGGGTTCCCGCAGTGGCTGGCGCGCCAGCGCGCCCACGTCGTCTGCCTGCAGGAAATCAAGGCCCAGGAGGCCGACCTCGCGGATCTCGCTCTCGTCCCCCGGGGATTTCACGGCCAATACCACTGCTGCGCCACAAAGAAGGGCTATAGCGGCGTGGGGCTCTATTCGAAGACGAAACCCGAGGGCGTGTCCTGCGGCTTCGGCAGCCGCGAGTTCGACCCGGAGGGGCGGTTCCTGCGCGCGGACTTCGGCAAGCTCTCCGTGGTTTCGGTTTATCTGCCCTCCGGCTCGAGCTCCGAGGAGCGCCAGCAGGCCAAATTCCGTTTTCTCGAAGAGTTCATGCCGGTGCTGAAGAAACTCATATCGAGCGGGCGTGAGTTCGTTCTCTGCGGCGACTGGAACATCGCGCACAAGGAGATCGATCTGAGGAACTGGCGTTCGAACCGGAAGAATTCGGGCTTTCTTCCCGAGGAGCGCGCCTGGCTCTCCGAAGTATTCGAAAAAGTCGGCTGGGTCGACGTGTTCCGGCGCATCGACGCGCGGCCGGAGCAATACACCTGGTGGTCGAATCGCGGCCGAGCCTGGGCGAAGAACGTGGGCTGGCGCATCGACTACCAGATCGCCACCCCCGGTGTCGCGGCGAAAGCGAGAAGGGTCGCCATCTACAAGGACAGGCGCTTCTCCGACCACGCGCCGCTCATCATCGACTACGACGTGAAGCTCTGATGCCGTCCTCCTACCTCGAGGTATTCCGCAGTCCGCGCCTGGCGGTCATCCTCGCGCTCGGGTTCTCCTCGGGGCTGCCGCTCGCGCTCACCGGCGGCACGCTGCAGGCGTGGATGACGGTGGAGGGCGTGGACCTGTCCACCATCGGCATCTTCACGCTGGTGGGCCTTCCCTACGTGTGGAAATTCCTGTGGGCGCCGGCGATGGACCGCTACGTGCCGCCCTTCCTCGGGCGGCGCCGCGGCTGGCTCGTCCTCACCCAGCTCGCGCTCGCAGCCGGAATAGCGGTCCTGGCGTTCCTGACCCCGCGCTCGGACCTTGCGGCGATCGCCTGGCTCGCGCTGTTCGTCGCCTTCGCCTCGGCCTCGCAGGACATCGTCGTCGACGCCTACCGCACCGACGTGGTGAGCCGCGAGGAGCGCGGGCTGGCAGGCGCGCTCGGCGTGGTGGGCTACCGCCTCGCGATGCTCGTCTCGGGCGCACTCGCGCTGGTGCTGGTCGCCGGTTCCGGCTGGATCCCCGCCCTCGGATGGCGCGACACCTATCTGTTGATGGCCGTCCTCATGGCGGTGGGCGTCCTCGCCGCGTTCCGGGGCGAGGAGCCCTCCACCGCTCCCGCGGCGCCCAGGACCTTGCGCGAGGCGGTCGCGGAGCCCTTGCGCGAATTCTTCTCGCGGCCCAAGGCGGTGTGGATCCTGGTGCTGCTCGTGCTCTACAAGCTCGGCGACGCCTTCGCCGGCTCGCTCACCACCGCGTTCCTGCTGCGCGGCGCCGGGTTTTCGCTCGACGATGTGGGCTACGTGAACAAGGCGGTCGGCCTCGCCTCGACCATCGTGGGCGTGCTGTTCGGCGGCGCGCTGATGGTGAGGCTGGGCCTGTACCGCGCGCTTCTGGGCTTCGGAGCCCTGCAGGCGGCGTCGATACTGAGCTTCATGTGGCTCGCGCTCGCCGGCAAGAGCTATCCCATCATGGTGTTCGCGGTCGGCTTCGAGAACATCGCCTGGGGCATGGGCACGGCGGCGTTCGTCGCGCTCTTGATGGCGCTGTGCGATCACCGCTTCACCGCCACGCAGTACGCGCTGCTCTCGGCGCTCGCCTCCTTCGGGCGCGTGTACGTCGGTCCGGCCGCCGGCTACGCGACCGACCCCAAGTACCTGGGGCTTTCGTGGGCGGCGTTTTTCTTTTCGGCTTTCATCGTCGCGCTTCCCGGGCTCGTGTGCGCGTGGCTGCTGCGCAAGGAGATCGAGCGCGCGGAGGCTGCATCGAGCTCTTAGCGTGCGCGGTAAGGTGCGCGTGCAAGCCCGTCAAGCCACGTCGACGTCGCAGTTCAGCATCCCGCGACGCATTTCCCCTTGCCGTCGAACTCCATCGTGCGCCCGCTGAGCGCGAGGTAGGCCGCCGGCTTGAGCTCCTTCATGAGCGCCGCCGTGCGCGACGCGGGCCGGAGCCTGCCGCCCTCCGTGACGGGTTCGTTCGGATGCGTGAGGATCACGGATGCGGGCCGCACCAGCTCGTTCATGGCATGCGCGCCGGATGAGAAGATCCCCGGGTTGTTGCCGAGGTTCAGCACGGCGAGGTTCGCCTTGTGGAAGTCGTGCACGACCGTCTTCATCTCGGAATGGATGCCGGTGTCGCCCGAGAGGTAGGCGGTCAGCCCGTTGGTGAACTTGACGACGAGGCCCGTGGCGGGGCCGTACTCGAAGACCGCCCCGTCGGCCTTCGCGGCTTCCTGTTGCGGCTTCGAGAGCAGGGCCGGCGGGGCGTTGTTCACGTGCGAGGCGTACACGATCGCGATTTCCACGCCCTGCGACGCCTTGGCCGTTTTCGCGACGAAAACGCCGCCGAGGTCGGTTTGCGAGCTGCACACGGTCTCAACCGGCACGATGGTGGCGCCGCCGGTTTGCGGGCAGAAGCCGATCGGCTTGCCCGCGTGTATCGCCTGGATCTTGGTCGCGACGAAACCGCTCATGGCGCGCGTCATCACGAGCGCCGCGTTCTTCGCCGCGGCGACCTCGGCGGTCGTCGAATTCGGCGCGGGCACGCGTTCCGGGTTCGCGCAGGTCCCGGCCCCCGGGGCCTTGAGCTTCTGGTCGCCGACGTGGTCGCCATGCATATGGGTGAGCAGCACGAGGTGGATCGTCCCCAGCCGCGGATCGTCGCCGCCGGTCACGTTGTGCGCCGGGTCGTAGAGGAAGCGCACGCCCGTCGGATCCTCGAAAACCATCGCGCGATCGCTCGCGCACAGCTCGCCGGGGTGCGAGCCGATCGGCGTGATTTTCACGTACTGGGCGCTGGCCGGAGCGACGGCCAGAAGGAGCGCGAGAGTTGCGCCTGCGTGTGGAGCGTTCATGCTTCTCTCCTCTGGTTGGATGATGATCGACGGTTCGTCTTATTCGGTATGCACTGTGGACTCTTGCCCTCGCCTCGTGCACCACCTAACGTGCTCTCAAGTGGAAGCGGTGCCCTACAGCATTTGCGCGAAATGACGCTTCGCTCAGCCTAAGCTGTGAGCCGTCGTCGGTCGCATAGTCAACCGGTTGGCACACCCCCCGTTGTCGATCTCGACCTGGAAGATTTCGGACAAGCCCGCCCTTCCAGACGACGTTAGTTGGAGTACACGGCTGCCCGACACACATTTGAGCCATCCGAGGTCCAATAGACGATCCAGAATCCGAGCTCCGACGAGTCCCTTGAGGTGATAACGACGCTCGCTCCAGTCGAGACAAGGCTGGCAGAAAATCCGCCGACTCCGCGGCATCAGATCAACGCCCCACGCGGAAAGGAAACGCCCGCCCGAAGACGTCACCTCGCCGCCTTCATCGGTGAGCACGATGTGCCCCATGGCCACGAGTGCATCGGTAACAGCGACTCCTACCTGGCCAGCCAGGTGATCGTAGCAACTTCGGGCAAAACGCAGTGCATCCTCGTTTGCCGCCCCCGGCGGACGGCGGGGTGGCAACTCTATCGCGGCGACGACCTTGATGCTCTCCAGCATTGACGCGACCAGCGGGGACGCGATCCGATAATAACTGAAGCGGCGCTCGCGAATAACAGTCAGAAGCCGCGCCGCAACCAGCCTGCTCAGGTGGCCGCTCGCCGTCGATCGAGCGACATTGGCGTAGTAAGCAAGCTCCTTAGCCGTCAGCGACCGGCCGCCCATAAGGGCGCTAAGCATCGTCGCTCGCGCAGTGTCGCCCACGAGCGCGGCCACTTCCACCAGATTTAGATCTTCCGCCGCGACCATCTTTAATCCTATCGCTGATACGGAAGCATATCAATCAAGAACAGTTCGGTATGTGCCGAACTGTTCGCCCGAGACAATTGCGAACCTCGCAGCAACAATGCCAAGGGTGGTGCCACCGGTTGCAACGATGGTTAACAACAGGAAGAACGCATCATGGGAATGGCGGCGGTAGTCCACAAGAAAGGCGCGCCCGACAACTTCGTGTGGGAGGAGATCAAGGTCGGGTCTCCCGAGCGTGGCCAAGTACGTCTTCGCAGCACGGCCGTCGGCGTGAATTTCGCTGATACGTACCATCGAGCAGGTATCCCGCACCCCATGATCGTCGGCGATCCGCCGGTTATCCTCGGCTTCGAAGGAGTTGGCAAGATCGAGGAGTTGGGTCCTGGCGTTACCGGGTTCTCCATCGGCGAACGAGTTTGCACCTGCCTTCCGCCACTCGGCGCCTATAGTCAGGAACGCCTTTACCCGGCTGACAAGTTGATCAAGGTTCCAAAGGACTTGCCATTGGATGACGTTCAACTGGCCGGACTAATCCTGAAGGGGATGACCGCACAGTATCTCCTGCATCGAACGCATAAGGTGCAGCCGGGAGATCATGTTCTGATCCATGCGGCCGCTGGCGGCATGGGTCATATCCTTTGTCCTTGGGCGCGGCATCTCGGAGCCACTGTGATCGGTACCGTTAGCACCGACGCGAAGGCCGAGATCGCTCGAAATCTCGGTTGTCATCACGTTATCAATTACTCGACCGAAGACTTCGTAGCTGTCGCCCGCAAGATTACCGACGGAAAAGGCGTGGACGTTGTCTATGAGTCGATCGGTAAGGAAACGCTGCACAGGTCACTCGACTGCCTGCGGCTGATAGGTATGTGCGCAGCTTACGGCCAAGCGTCAGGCGTTCCTGATCCCATCAACCTCGTCGAAGATCTGGGCGTTCGCGGGTCTCTCATTATCACCCGCCCCGTGCTTTCGCACTACATGTCGAACCGAAGCGAAATCGACGCCGCAGCAAAATCCCTGTTCGATGCCGTCGCACAGGGGGTTGTAGCGAGCAACGTTGTCAAAACCTTTCCGCTTCGCGAGGCTGCAGCCGCACACAAGTTCATCGGCGGGCGCAAGACAACGGGCTCGATCGTCATGCTTCCATTCGGGGAATAATGTGTCGATCATACGCCACGAAATTAGACGGATATCAGACGAGAATCGCGGGCAGCCGATCATCAGCCAGGCAGTTGTTCACGGCAACGTCGCCTATTTCGCCGGCATCACCCCCAACCCGATTGTCGGCGATATCAAAACCCAGACTGCTCAAGTGCTGCGACGCGTCGATGAGCTCCTCAACCTCGCGGGAACCGACAAATCACATCTACTAAGCGCCCAGGTCTGGATCGCCGACATGCGTCTGTTCGAAGATCACAATTCTGTTTGGAACGAGTGGGTCGATCCGGCAAACGCTCCGGCACGGGCTTGCCTCACGACCGACTTTTGGCGACCTGGGATGCTCGTTGAAATTATGGTGGTTGCAGCCTTGCCATGAGCCTATTGCAGGCTGAGGAGCTGAAATAGCGACCCTGTGAATGTCCCCTTCGGCCGAAAGCGGCCGTCCGAAAACGTAAGGAGAACGTTGGGCAGCCCCGGCTATTGGCGGGCTTTGGCGGGTGAGGGCGGGCCGCTTCGTCAACTACTTAGCCAATCAGCCCCCTAAAAGGCCGATTGTATTCCGCCTATTGTCAACTTGACCGGGCGACGTTTCTTCAAATCAACGTGTTATGTGGCCGTGTGGAAATACAGCAATTTTCTTCAATCCCTAAACGGTGGAATTCGTACTAGAAGTCAAAGCCTTGCATCCCGCGGTCTATCAATCACAGCGATTCCGCTCGCAGGTTGCGCGATAGCGGCGAACGCTCCTAGCGGCGCCGCAAGTCCCTGAGGATCTCCCGCGCTGAATTGTGACCCGGCGCTCCGGTGACCCCGCCGCCAGGGTGCGCGCCCGAGCCGCAGAGGTAGAGCCCTCGCACCGGCGAGCGGTAGTCGGCGTAGCCGAGCACCGGCCTCGCCGAGAAGAGCTGATCCAGCGTGAGAGCCCCGTGGAAGATGTCACCGCCGACGAGGCCGAATTCGCGCTCGAGGTCGAGCGGCGAGAGGATCTTTCGCGCGAGGATGCTCGCCTTGAAGTTTGGAGCGTAGCGATTGACCGTCTCGATCACGGCGTCGGCGGCCGCGTCCTTCGCGTCGTCCCAGCTCTTGCCACCGGGAAGCACCGGGTCGAAGTGCTGGCAGAAAAGGCTCGCGACGTGCTCTCCCGGGGGCGCGAGGGAGGGGTCGACGGTGCTCGGGATGAGCATTTCCACGATCGGCTCGCGCGAGTACCCCAGCGTTCGCGCATCGAAATACGCGCGCTCCATGTAGGCGAGCGAGGGCGCGATGATGATGCCCGAGCTGTGGTGGGGCTGGGTTTGTTTGCCTCTCGC
>DATBLP010000044.1:0-1526 GCA_036555245.1 Burkholderiales bacterium | reverse complement strand
GGGACTCATCGCCAGACTCGCGATCCGCGATGACGGGACTATCCGGACCGACCGGCCGCTCCAAATCCTGTGACGGCGGACCCACGGGTCGCTCGGAGTTCATCGGCTGCTTCGCCGCTGCGGACTACGCGCGCGGGTGGCCCTTCCCGCTCGCGCGATGATTCCCCGTCAGTTTCGACGCCATATCGGTCAGCGCGGATGCGAGCGCCGCGGTGTCCAGCTTCTCCGTGCGCAGCGCGGTGGCGGAACGATCCAGCTCCGCGGAAATCTTTTGCGCGGTTCGTGAAAGCTCGGCGGAGAGGGCCGCGCCTTGCTTGATCAGCTGGTCGCGCAGCTCCGCGTCGGCGAGACCTGCGGCCTCTTCGAGCTGCTGCTGCCGGCGATCGAAGTTCTTGCGAGCCTCATTGAAATCGGCCGCGAGAGCTTTGAGATCTTCCGCTCGCTTGGCGCGTTCCTCCTTGAGACGATCGGCGTGCCCAGCCAGCTCCTTCTTGATAGAGACTTCGAGGTCCGAGAGCTTGCGCTGAAAGTCGTTCTTGATCGCCGTCTGCTCTTGAAAAAGCCGTTCCTCGAGACCGCGCAGGCGCGAGTCCACCATTCGCATTTGTCCGCCGAACAGGATGTCGCGCACCTGGTCCAGGCTTTCCGGCCCAGGTGGACCGTCGGCCGCTGCCCCGTTTGCAGGTTTCGATTTCTCGGCCGAGCTCTTCGCCATATCGTCCTCGCTGATACTGAACGTGATCCCAGCTTGTGTTCGCACCCGAGACCATCGGGAAGCGGAGCCCCGGGCGCAAGGCCCTCAGAGCGAAGAGTGACACTCGGCGTGTCGAAGCACACGCGTACCGGCCCACCCGTGCCGGAGGAGAGGTGGGCGCGCACGCGAGGAGCTAAGCCGGGGCAGAACGGGCGCCTCGGCTCCTCGTTAGGTAGATCGCTGGGAGAATCGCGCCCGGCTGGCTCTAGGCTTTCTTTTTTAGCATCGCGCCGACCAAGGAAAGCAGGGCTCCCACGACCGCGGATGAGCCCAGCTCCGCACCTGTGCTTCCGCCGAGCGCCGGCCCGAGCAACTGCCCGCCCCCAATTCCACCGATAGCCCCCAGTATCGTGTTGAGCACAGGGCCAAGGCTGCGGGCCTTTGCAAGTGCTCCACCCACATTCCCACCCACGGCGCCGGACACGAGCTGCAACAAAAGCGCAGTGAAGTCCATCGTCGCTCCTGGTGAAAGGGCTTATGCCGCTGTGCGCACTAACTTGATCTCTCGGGCGGCGAGCGCAAGCTGAAGCCTTCTAGGCGAACCGCTCGCCGTGCGCTGGAGCCATTTTCACGCTGAAGTGCCTCAGTGCACGCGGCTGTTCTACGATCCGCATCCCCCTGAGCGACCCTCTCCGCGCGAACACGTGCGTGACGACTTCGGCGACATAGTCGACGTGACTCTGCGTGTACACCCGGCGCGGGAACGCCAAGCGTAACAGCTCCATCGCCGCGGGCTTCTCACTCCCGTCCGGCTGCAAACCGAACATCACCG
>DATBLP010000016.1:0-4144 GCA_036555245.1 Burkholderiales bacterium | reverse complement strand
CCAATTCGTACGGTCTGGTATGCAGCGCACGCAGGCTGTGAAATTGGTGAATCGGACTCTTTGCCTTCGCAAGTTGTCTGAGCAGCGCAGCACGCACTTCACGGACGGTTTCTTCAGACTGTAGGTCAATGCGAGCGACGTCCAGCCACGGCGAGAACCGCACCAGCGGATACAGCCGCACATATCCGTAATCCATCTTCTCGCACATGAGGAGTGATGCGACCAGTCGCAGCTCCTGCGGCGATGCCCAATCGAACTCCGAAAACGGGATGTCTTCATCCAACTCACGCCATGACTGGCCGTGCACGACTGAAAAGACGATCCGCTCGTCAGCGTGAAAGAATCCGTTTGGCACATAGAACGTGCCGCGCGGATACATACCTCGCGGCTCGTACGCCATAAAACGGTACTCAGGCTGTTCTGGGCGACCTTGCATCTCCCGCCATCCCAGGAATCGGATTCCTTTCGCCTCCTTGGGCTTTCTCATGGTTGGATAATAGCGTCGTCGTGGCGGCGACGCTGCGCCATACAGTATCGGCGACCGACGAATACTGGATGGACGCCGGGCGCTCTGAGGTCAGAAACTGCGCTCATGCCTGGCCGACTCGTCCTCCATATCGAGTGCAAGCACTGCGGCCATCACGCCGCGCTCGAGGAGTCGGCGCTCGGCAAGCGGGACTGGAGTCCGGCGACGAAGGCGCGACTGCGCTGCGGGAAGTGCGGGTGGCGCCATGTATCGGCGCGCACGGTATGGGAGCACGGCGCTCCACCGAGCAACGTCATCGACATTCACAAGCCGAGAAAGTAGTCGATCGCACGACATAATGCGGGCTGTGTCGCCTGCACGGCACGCTCTACACTGATGGCATGCTCACTGGTGCGCGCTTCCATCTCACCACTGTCATCTGCTCGCACTTCCCGCCGAGCGCGGTTCGTAAAGATTGGCTTCGCTGGCTTGATCGTCTCGCTGCTGGCGATCTCCGCGCTGCGCATCCAACCCACTGCAACGTCGAACATGGCGAGCGCACCAGGAGTCGCGCCATCAGTGCCGACCTTGCCGGGCGTGGTAACCCGAGTGATCGACGGCGACACCGCTGATGTGAAGCTAGCGAGCGGGCCGATCCGCGTGCGCTTTCATGCGATCGACACTCCCGAGCGCGATCAGCCGGGAGGTCGCGAGGCCACGGCAGCCCTCGTCGCACTCGTGGCGGGGAAGGAAGTCGACCTGGAGCCGTTCGAGCAGGACGCCTACAACCGTCTGGTCGCGCGGGTGTACGTCGACGGCATCGACGTTAATGGCGCGCCTGAGGTTGAGGTCGGCTACGCGCACAGGCGTACTCCGACATGCGCGTTTGAATTTCCTATCCGCTCCGCATCCGCTTAGTGAAGGAAGTGAAGAAGGGGGAGGAAGGGGTTGGAAGGGGAAGAGGTGTGGAAGAGACGCGACCTCGCGAAGCGACCATCCCGCTCGCGCCGTCCGCCCGCATTCACGCCGTTCGACGAATCGGATCTGGCACAGGGCCAGCCAAGGCGACAAGTCGCTACTGCACTTCACGGTCACACCGCTGCTGGACTTCGAGTTCTTCAACGACACCGGTATGCAGCAGAACAACGCCCGGTTCAGCGCCCGTCCGATCATCACCATCGAAAACGAAGTCCTCGACGACCAGGCCCTCATCGACCCGTCGACCGGGCTGCCGTTCGATAGGCAGATAACGCCGCCATTGAGCACCTACAGAGAGTCGCGGAGCCTCGCCGTCGACGAGCCTGCGTTCAAGCACATGTTTCTGACGCGCAGCTGCATCGCCCGCATCATCAGCAAAAAGTCGCTAGTCAACAACTTCGCACTCACCGAGGCGCAAGTAACCCAGTTCTTCAGGCAGCCGAAAGCGGTGCGATTGGGCGCGCAGGGCATCTCAGCTTGGCGAGCTTTGCCGACTATCTGTACGGATTCATGACATGGCAAGAGGCTCGCTCGCCGTCCTACTCGCGTCCGGTATCAGTCTAGCGGTCCTCCACTGCAGTACGTGGTAATTAGACAGGCATTACTATTGCCGCCCAAGTTGCTGGCTCTTATGGCCCAATCTCTTGTCCCATTGCCCGTAACGATCATTGAGGCGCTTGTCGTTTGCGAGATCGATGGCCAGTTACCGACTGAGCACTGCGTGTGGAAATTTGCAAAGTTTACTGGTGCGCCGTTGGTAACTGTGTATACAAGCCGGAACTGGCAGTTCGCCATCTGAAATGCATTACACGAGATTTGGGGCCTTGCCCCTGATCCACCGGGGGGAATTATCCGCGGCGGCCTTGGGAGCTGTTGTGCTGACGTGAGATCGATACAGGGATCATCGAATAATCCGCAAACATAATCGGGATTCTCCACTGCCTGCCAGCTTTGGCCGAGTGTGAATTTCCATCGAGCGATATCGCTGCCGCCCTGCTGCTGGATGATTACCTCGAAACCCGGGACAAATCCCCCGCCAATGGGACCGCCCCCCATTTCGCTGTACGGCGACACTTGCGTCGATATCTCTTGATTGGCATCTACCTGATCAGTCGGATCGCAGCTGCACATTATCCAGTACAAGGCATCTGCAGCTTTCGCTTCATTCATCGGGCTCAGGTACGAGACTGCCGCTGCAGAAGAGAGCAACAGTTTGGTAGATGCGCTGGCTCGCCTCAGCATGGCTCACGCTCCCTCGTTCGAATTCTCCCTTGTCTCAGGAACCTTGATGCAGCACTGCGGTGCACGAAGTATCTCCCTTCCCTTTTCAACCGCAGTTTGAAAATCATACGGATTGAGACTTTTCCCGCGCTCGTCGATCGTGTTAAGGCGCCTTCCGCCATCGTTCTCATACCTACTTTCGTACCAGGCGTACGCGTACCAGTGGGCAAATGAAGCGACGAGATTTCGAGTCCTATCGGGCCCGTGCGGCTCGCCGTAGCGAAATGCGAGTTCCGCTACTGCATCGATGCTTCCCCGGCGCGCAGCTTCTTCGAGGTATCTTAGGGAAGTCGCGCCGCGCTCAGCCGCGACGGCAGCACCTTCCCGGGTAGTCACATCTACGGCCTCATCACCGGGAAAGGTGGCAGATCCGTAAGCGAGCAAGGCTCTCAGATATCCAGCTTCGGCCGCAGCGGTGAGCCAACTCGGATACTGGGCCACCTCGTCGGTCGATGCGTCCTTGCACCGCGCGTATGTACTCTCAAGCCGACTGATTACGGCGTCCGCTTGGGGTTTTCGCCTTTCGGCTCCAGTCGAGGGATCGAAAAATGCCGCGTTAGCTCGGTACTTGGCGTCTGCGAGGTCGGGTGCTGTTCGTGGCCCCTCATGACACTCAAGACCGACACGATAGAGGCGAAAATTGGCTTCAGCGTCTCCCGCTTTCGCGGCTGGCGCCAAGGCGGCATAGATTTCGCTCCACGTGCCCGTTTCTTCGGGCAGCGGGTCAACCAAGCGAGTCTTGAAGTCCGGAGGTGGGTAGTTGGCCAGTGTTGCCTGGGTTGACGTAGCTGGCCGCGGTGTGCCCGGACCAGTTGCGAGGTCGGCTAGCGGAGTAGACGCGGAGTCAGAAGCGTCGACGGCACCCGCGTCCAGCTTGAAACGTGCTATTGCGAGGATCCCGGCGAGCACGACTACGCCGGCGATGGCAAGCATGAATCTGCGAAATGGCATTGCCCGCTCCCTGTGAGCAACTGCTAAGTGTTATATAGTCCACGGGTCCACGCGATGCAAGGGCAAGCATGTGAACCTCGCGTTACGTTACGTCAATGTTGCCTCGCGATTGAAGTGCATTGCATCCGGGCGAAGAAGCGCTCGACGATCCAGCGTCGCTGATAGCGACGCAGGCGACGACCGTCCAGGGCGGATAGGAAGTTCAAACCACCCGTCCGGGCCTAGCTGATTCGGCTGATTCGCGGACCGGGCCTTAGGGTGAGCCGCAGCCTACCCCCGACAGCCCTTGCCGGGTCGATCCGGCGGCCACGATGCTCCGGCAGACCGCCAGCTGAACCCTGAAAATCGCGCCCGCGCCCCCCAATCCGCCCTTCCCTGCCGATGGCCCGAATCCGGGCACGCTGCTGCCGCAGCCAGTCGCCTCATCCGCCAGCACATTTGCCCCTCACCTGCACATTCGGGGGACTC
>DATBLP010000109.1:0-1973 GCA_036555245.1 Burkholderiales bacterium | reverse complement strand
TTCCTGGCAGGCGCTCCCTACTATGCTTCGAGGCGCTGACGCGCCGATCTTCCCATCGAGGATCAAGAATTCGCGCCCGCTAGTTCCTTTGCCGATTCTCTTGTGTTCACTGGTCGCCGGAATAACGCAGCGCTTCGACGATAGCCCCGGTGCGGGGGTGGCTCATCACTGCACTGGGGTACATGCGTAAGTTCTTCAGGTAAGGCAGATTCGGGTCGCGTATCGCGAACGCCCTTTCGAGCCAGTCGATTGTGTTGGTGACGTCGTCTGCCATGCCATACAGGATGGCAATCTGGGTCGGCAGCACGAACCTGGTCTCTGCCTGAGCGGCCAGCGTTTCTGCGGCGAGTCTCATGGCCTGCGGATAGCCACCCGCATCGTGTCCGCGGGCGAGCGCATCCACGACGGCCTGGTTGCCCAAGGTGACAAAAAGGGACCGCGTCGCACCGAGCGCTTCAGTCCACTTGCCAAGATTGTGATAGACCAAGCGGACTGCCTGGTAAGCCAGCCAATGGTCTGGTGCGGTGTTCAACACGGTCCGGGCTTGCGCGATCGCCTCGTCATAGCGTTCCGTAAACATCAGGCAAACGACATACAGCGATCGCACAAGCGGGTTAAACGGATCCAGCGCCACAGCCCGCTCGATTTCCGTCTTGGCCTCGTCGAAGCGCCCGATGATGTTGAGGTAGTGGGCGAAGTAGGCGCGTGCATCTGGAAAGCTCGCGTTGAGCTCGATGGCGCGACGGAAGGACGGCTCCGCCTTCTCCCATTCCCAAGCAGCCCAGGTGTAATAAATGGCCAGGGTACAATGGGCTTGTGCGAGGCCGGGATCGAGTTGCAGCGCACGGTCTGCCGCCGATTTGATCTTCGGGCTGGCGACCGTCGTCGGCACCGCGCCCATCTGCTGCAATCCCGCCCAAACCGCAGCGATCCCGCCGTGCGCCGGTGCATACTCTGAGTCCGCGGCGAGTGCTGCATCGAAGCATTTGAGTGCGGACCGCAGATCCTCAGGGGTCAGCTTGTACCAGTGATACATTCCCTTGAGATATGCCTCGTAGGCATTTGGATGGACGCGCGGCGCCGCAGCGAGACGAGCTTCCTCTGCCGGCGTGAGAACGGTCGCCATTTCATCGACGATTGCGCGTGCGACCTCGCGTTGCAACACGAGTATGTCAGCCATCTCCCGGTCGAAGGTATCCGCCCATAGGTGGGTGTCGGATCGCGCATCGACGAGTTGAACGGTCATGCGCACCATGTCGCCCGCCCGCATGACCGAGCCTTCGATGATTCGGGAAGCCCCAAGTTCTGCGGCAATCTCCCGCAGCGACTTGGCGGAATTCGCGTATCTACGGGTGGAGGTTCTCGATATGACTTTCAGCGAGCCGATCTTCGACAGGTTCGTGATCAGCCCTTCTTCAATGCCGTCGACAAGATACTGCTGCGCGTGATCGCCCGTCAGATTCTCGAGCGGCAGTACGGCGATCGCGCCGGTCTGCGTCCATGAGGGAGCCTGCTCAAAGCGCTCAGGCGGCGTGAACGACCCGTCCCGCCGCACATAGGGAGCAATGCCCTGCGACAAGACCTGTACCGGTACGCGATCGTCGGCGCCAGTCCAGGTGGAGAAATCGACGACCTGGTATTGGCGGAATCCCAGTGGCGGCCGAGTCGAGTCCAGCTGAATCGGGACGAGCTTGCCGGCCTCTTTCGCGGTCGTCGCTTCATCCATTACCCAATCGGACTGGATCGCGCTGACCGACCAAGCCACGACGACGGCCTTGGCCTCATTCAGGGCACGCTCGATCTCGGATGCAAATGCTGCGCCGCCCGCAATCTCGTGATCCCACCAGACGGAATAACCAGCGGCCTGGAGCGCGCTCGCTAGCGGCTCGATGCGCAGTCGGTCCGCGCGGGCATAGCTGATGAAGACGTCGACCATCTTTTTAACTTAGCGGGCGACTGCAATGGCGCAAGTC
>DATBLP010000104.1:0-4631 GCA_036555245.1 Burkholderiales bacterium | reverse complement strand
ACAAGAGGCGAGGGGCGTGTGGAGGACAGTTCATTTGCCGGGTATCGGCCCGCTCCTCATGGCGGTGGTGATGGTCCCGTTGCAGCGGCCGCCGGCTAACCCCGCGTTCGGCCCCATGAGCACACTTGCGAAGCTTGAGGTCGCGTTCCGTACTCAGCTCACTCTCGCGCTTCGGCGAGCTGCTGCGGGCCGGAGTCCAACGCTGTTCTCGCTCGCTGAGGTTCGGACTCGTTCGGCTGCCTGTCGGCTTCGTCATGCCGCGCAAAGAATTCTCGCGCTGCGTGAGAAGCAGCCCGATAGCCTTTCTTCTCAATCGGCTGCGGCTCGCTACCTCACTGCGTGCCTACGGTGGGAGCATGAGCTCCGCGAAGACCCTTCCGCTGTTCCCGGGCTGGCTCGCGGTCTCCTCAGCGAGCTATAGAGACGCATGTGGCCGAACCATCAGTTGCAGCGGACCCGTTCCGGCGGGCTTCGCCCGCCTACACGGCCCGCTGAACTGAGGCGTTATGCGGCACTGGACGCCGGTGGGTTTTCGCGCCGCGACGGCCGCTATCGGCCAACCGCGCAGAATGAACGTAGCCCACCCGGCCGCCTGGTGCTCGACTTGTCGATGATGCCCGCCATATTCCCATTCGCCATGGCGCTGTGGATGATCGCGGTGCCGGCGTTCGCGCAAGAGAGCGACGAGGAGCTCACGAAGAAACTCTCCAACCCGTTGGCGGACCTCGTTTCGGTGCCCTTCCAGTACACCGGCACCCTCAACGTCGGCCCGCTCGACAAGCCGCAGCACACGCTCAACGTCCAGCCGGTCTATCCGACCAAGCTCAACGCGGACTGGCTGCTGATCCATCGTGCGATCGTCCCGCTCCTGTCGCAGCCGGCGTTCACGCCCGAGCAGGAGAGAAAGTACGGGGTCGGAGACATCGTCTACGAGGGGTTCTTCTCGCCGACGCCGAAGCCGGGCGGAGTGACGTGGGGCGCGGGGCCGATCGTGCAAATGAAAACCGCGACCGACGATCGCCTCGGCAGCGGCCAATGGGCCGCCGGCCCGGCCGTGGTCGCGCTGGTGCAGCCCGGCAAGTGGTCGCTCGGCGCGCTGCTGACGCAGATGTGGTCGTTCGCCGGCGATGAGGAGCGCGCCGGCGTCAGCCAGCTCCAGCTGCAGCCGCTGGCGAGCTACCGTGTTTCGCCGACCAATACGATCGGTTACCTCGGCACGATCACGGCGAACTGGAAGGCGGACTCGGGTGAGCGCTGGACGGTCCCGCTCGGGGTGAGCTACTCCATCCTGACGCGGCCGGCCGGCATGGCGCCGGTCAACTTCATCCTCGGCGGCGGCTACAACGTGATCCGGCCAGACAACGCCGGCGACTGGTTCGTCCGCTTCCAGGTGAATTTCGTCTTTCTGAAATGAGCTTCGCCGTCGAGGCAGGCTACAAGGTGATTGGGTTCTGACATGAGACGAATCGTCGCAGCACTGGTTGCAGTTGTCGGCTTCGCCGCGCAGGCACAGAGTTTTTCTCCCGAAGAGCTGACGCGCCGCACGGTCGAGCGGCGCGCCGTCGAAGCCGTGATCTGGGGTATGCCCGTGGTCAATTTCGACCTGATGCTTCAAGCGATGATCGGCAGCGCCAAGGGCAAGCCCAACCAGATCGTGTACTGGTCGCGCCTGCCGGATTGGAAGAATCAGACGCTGACGCCGAATCCGGACGTGATCTACCTGATGCCGTTCTTCAACACGAAGGACGCCGGTCCGATGGTCCTGGAGATTCCGCCGGCGGGCGGCGGCGTGATCAACGGCACGGTCATGGATGCGTGGCAGGTGCCGCTGGAGGATGTCGGGCCGGCCGGCGTCGACAAAGGCAAGGGCGGCAAATATCTCATCCTGCCGCCCCGATATCGGGGCGCCGTTCCGGCCGGGTACGTCGTGCTGCGCTCGATGAACTACCAGGGCTATGCGCTGCTTCGCTCGATCCTCGAGAGCGGCAGCGACGCCGATGTGGCCAAAGCGGTCGCCTACGCGAAGCGAATCAAGCTCTATCCTCTGAAGCGGGCCGGCACGCCCCCCGCGACGACGTTCGTCGACGCGATCGATGTGGTCTACGACTCCACGATCCCCTACGACCTGCGTTTCTTCCAGTCGCTTCATCGCGTGGTGCAGATCGAGCCGTGGCTCGCGCGAGACCGGGCGATGATCGAGGTCCTGAGATCCGTCGGCATCGAAAAGGGCAAGCCGTTCGATCCGGATGCAAAGACGCAGAAAGCGCTCGAATCCGCCGCGCGCGAAGCGCACGCGCTCCTGGAAAGCCGATACGAGGGCATGTTCCATCCCTACTTCGACATCAGCCGCTGGGCGCTTCCGGCGTTGCCCGACTATCTCAAGGCGTCGCAGAACGGTTTCTCCGATCCCGACGCGTATCCCGTCGACAGCCGCGGCGTCGCGTTCACCTTTGCGTTCTTCACGCCGAAGCATCTCGGGGTCGGCCAGTCCTATCTGATGACCATCAAGGACAAGAGCGGGCGGACCTTCGACGGCAGCAAGAGCTATCGCCTGGCCGTGCCGGCGCATGCGCCGGTGACCCAGTATTGGTCCGCCACAGTCTACGACCGCGACACTCACGCCCTCATCCGCGGCATGCCGAGGTCGGGGCGCGGCTCGCAAAGCCCGGGCCTGCAAAAAAATGCCGATGGGTCGGTCGATCTGTATTTCGGGCCGAAAGCGCCGACCGGCAAGGATTCGAACTGGGTGCCGACGAAGCCGGACGGGCAGTTCGAAGTGCTGTTCCGCTTCTACGGTCCCGAAAAGGCGCTCTCTGAAAAGACCTGGAAGCTGCCGGATATCGAGGAGGTCAAATGAACATGAAGCGACCAATCGCAATTCTGATGGTGGCGGCCATTTCCGGCGTCGCCGCCGCCGAGCCGCAAAAGATCCCGTCGCGCATCGGAACGCTGGAATTCACCCACGACTTCGCCAACGGCTATCCGACCGAGGCGACGCTGCAGAAGCTCTACGACGAGCGCGATTTCCAGCGCGCCTGCCAGGCTTACCTCTGGTCGCTTCCCGCGGTCGCGTTCACGTCGTTTCAGCGCGGCACCACAACGCAGCTCGGTGCCAAGAATGGGCAGATCATCGCCCTCCTGTCCTACGAGGCGCGCCAGGGCGTCCTGACCGCCAATGCCACCACGCCCTACTACCTCGGATTCGCAAATCTCTCGGCTGGGCCCCTGGTGCTCGAGATGCCCGCGAAGGGCGTGCAGGGCGCGATCAACGACTCCTGGCAGATCGCCATTCCGGGTACCGAGAAGCCCGGCAAGTATCTCGTGCTCGCGCCGGGGCAAAAGCAACCCGCCGACACAGCCGGTTACATCGTGCGCCGCTCGCCGACGGTCAACGTCTTCCTCGGCGTGCGCCTCACCGACCCGGATCCGAAGAGCGCGAAGGAAGCGCTTTCCCACTTGCAGATGTATCCGTACGCGCAACGCGCCAATCCGCCGAAGATGGAGATCCTCGACGCCGGCACGAAGAAGTGGAACGGGCTTCCGCCGCGCGGCATGGAGTATTGGCAACGGCTGAACGACGTGATCCAGAGCGAGCCCATCGAGCCGCGCGACATCTTCTTTCACGCCATGCTGAAGCCGCTTGGGCTGGAGAAGGGGAAGCCCTTCAAACCCGACGCGCGGCAGACGAAAATCCTGACCGAAGCCGCGCTGGTCGGCGAAGCGATGGCGAAAGCCAACTCCGCGGATCGACGCTTTGCCGATGGACAGTTCCGGCCGGGCTCGCACTGGGATATCGCCCTGCGCCTCGACGCCGACCGGCCAGACGATTTCTGGAACCTGCTCGACGAGCGCACCTCCTGGTTCTACGAGGCGATCGGCGCGGCTCCGGGCATGGCGCCCAAGCGCCCGGGTCCCTCCTCCGCGTACCTCAGCGCGTACAAGGACAAGGCGGGTGAGTGGCTGGACGGCGGCAAGACCTATCGCCTGCGCGTCCCGCCCAATGCGCCGATCAAGCTCTTCTGGTCCGTCACGCTGTATGACGTCGACTCGCGCGCGCTGATCCTCAACAAGCAGAAGATCGCCGATCGCTCGTCGCGCATGGACCTGCGCAAGAATGCCGACGGCTCGGTTGATATCTACACCGGGCCGACCGCGCCGAAAGGATTCGAGAACAACTGGATTCCTACCGTGCCCGGCAGGAACTGGTTCGCGTACTTCCGCTTTTACAACCCGACCGAAGCGTACTTTGATCGGTCCTGGCCCTTACCGGACTTCGAGAGAATCAAGCCATGAAGCGCACTCTCGTCGTACCGGCTAGCGGGTTTTCCAAATAGCGGCAGGCAGAACCGGGGCGAATGCGGGCAATCACACACTATCTCGCCAGATTGCCGCATAACATCCGCATGCACCTGACCGACTACAGCGGGCTTCGCCCGCTTCCGCCGGCAGGTGATACGGGGCGTTAGGCCGCACATAGGCACGCGCTTTGCCGGTTCGTGCGAACTGGAGGTACCTTGAAAGTTCAACGCATTGTCGCCAACGTCAGAGCAGTGGATCCAGCCCTTGCCGAGAAGTTTTACGGAGACATACTCGGTCTAGATTTGCTGATGAACATGAACTGGATACGAACG
>DATBLP010000040.1:0-29032 GCA_036555245.1 Burkholderiales bacterium | reverse complement strand
CGCGCGGCCGAAAGCGGCCTGAGCGCAGGTTTCACGCCATGGAGCGAAAGCCGATCCCCGCAAAGAGCCGGACCCGGCTGTCCTCAGTCGCAAATTCCTTGCGGCTGATCAGGTCCTTTTCCGAGGACCAGTACGAGATCGGGATCAGCGATCTGGCGAAGCGCCTGGGGCTGGCGAAAAGCACCGTGCATCGGCTTGCGTCGACCTTGCTCGAGCAGGGAGTCCTCGAGCAGAATCGCGACGGCAAATATCACCTGGGCCTGGCGCTGTTCGAGCTGGGAACGCTGGTGCGTCGCAAGATGGATTTCACCACCGAGGCAAGGCCGTTCCTGCGGGCGCTCATGGAGAAAACGGGCGAGACCGTGCATCTGGCCATCCTCGACCACGGCTCGATCCTGTACATCATCACTCACGAGAGCAAGCAGGCGCTGCGCATGGGCTCGAAAGTCGGCACGCGCGTGCCGGTGCACTCCACGGCGGTGGGAAAGGCGCTGCTCGCGTTCCAGCCGGAGGAAGAGGTCGAGCGCCTGATTGCGCTCGGGTTGCCGGCCAGCGCCCCCAACACGATCGTCGACGGCAAGGCGCTGCGCCGCGAGCTTGCGCTCATCCGGGTGCGCAACTACGCGCTGGACGACGAGGAAAGCGAAGTCGGCCTGCGCTCGATCGCGGCGCCGATACGCACCGACTCGGGCGCTGTCGTGGCGGCGATCAGCATTGCCGGACCCGTGCATCGCATGGCGCGCAAAGCGCTGCTTGGCTGGTCTCGGGAGCTGAGCGATGCGGCCGACGCGATTTCACAGCGCCTCGGCTGGCAGCCTTTGCACAGAGAGCCTTTGCGCAAGCGAGCCTGAAGGGACTCGGCGGACCAAGGTTCCGTCCCGCTCGTACCCCGACGCAAGAGCCTTACATCCCCAGCCGCTGCCAGATGGTCGAGGTGAGCCCTGCCTGGTTCATCGTGTAGAAGTGCAGGCCGGGTGCCCCGGCGGAGAGCAGCCGCTCGCACAGGTCGGTCACGACGTCCAGCCCGAGGCTGCGGATCGACGCGACGTCGTCGCCGTAGCCCTGCATCTTCAGCCTCAGCCAGCGCGGGATCTCGGCGCCGCAATTGTCCGAAAAACGGGCAAGCTGCGAGAAATTGCCGATGGGCATTATTCCGGGAACGATCGGGACGTCAATGCCGAGCGCCTCGCAGTCGTCGATGAAGCGAAAATAGGAATCGGTGTTGAAAAAGTACTGGGTGATCGCCGAATCGGCGCCGGCCCGGATCTTTTCCCTGAAGTGCCTGAGATCGTCGGCGGGACTGCGAGCCTGTGGATGGAACTCCGGATAGCAGGCAACCTCAATGTGGAAGCGGCGGCCGGTCTTTTCCCGAATATAGGCGACCAGATCGCTCGCGTGACGCAGCTCGCCGGCGCTCGCCGCGCCGGAGGGCAGATCTCCGCGCAGGGCGACGATGTGATTAATGCCATTCGTGGCGTACAGCTCCAGGGTAAGGAGGACGTCAGCGCGCGTCGCACCGATGCACGAGATGTGCGGCGCCACGGGGTGGCCCGCGGCGCGGATCTCGAGCACGGTGTCCAGGGTCCGGTCGCGCGTCGATCCTCCCGCGCCGTAGGTGCAGGAGAAGAACCGGGGATTGAGCTGCGCGAGCTGTTTCCACGTTGCCCGCAGCTTCCCCATGCCCTCCGGTGTTTTCGGCGGGAAGAACTCGAAACTGAACGCGCGCGGGTGCTTTCTCTGCGATTGCATTTCAGCGCTCGTAGGCGAGGTTCGGCGCAAGCCAGCGCTCGGTCTGATCCAGCGCGAGCGCCTTGCGGCGCGCATAGTCCGCCGCTTGGTCCTCGCCGATTTTCCCCACCGCGAAGTACCGCGAGTCGGGGTGCGAGAGATAGAACCCGCTCACGCTCGCGGCGGGGAGCATGGCGTAGGTTTCCGTGAGCGTGATGCCGGCCTCGCGCGGAGCGAGGAGCGCGAACAGGGTTCCTTTCTCGGTGTGATCGGGACAGGCGGGATATCCGGGAGCGGGCCGGACTCCGCGATATTTCTCCGCCATCAATTCGGCATTCGTGAGCTTCTCCTCGGCGGCGTAACCCCAATACTCCTTGCGCACCCGCTCATGGAGGAGTTCCGCGAACGCCTCGGCGAGCCTGTCGGCAAGCGCCTTGAGCATGATGGCGCTGTAGTCGTCGTGCCTCGCCTCGAACGCCTTGATCTTCGCGTCGATGCCGATTCCGGCGGTAACGGCGAATGCGCCAAGGTAGTCGGGAACGCCGGAATCCCGGGGAGCAACGAAATCCGCGAGGCACAAGTTGACACGATCGGCCGCCCGTTCGCCTTGCTGGCGCAGACCATGCCAAATCGCCGAGATCTCCCCGCGTGATTCGTCGGCGTAGATCTCGATGTCGTCTCCGACGCTCGCCGCCGGATACAGCCCGAACACCGCGCTGGCCCTCAGCCATCGCTCGGAGATGATCCGCTTCAGCATGGCCTGCGCTTCGGCGAACACACCGCGCGCGGCATCCCCCACGACGGAATCGTCCAGGATCTTGGGATAGCTTCCGGCAAGATCCCAAGTCTGGAAGAACGGGGACCAGTCGATGTAGCGGGCGATTTCGCCGAGGTCGTAGTCGCCCAGCAGCTTGCGTCCCAGGAAATGCGGGCGCGGCGGTACATAGCGCTTCCAGTCTGCTCTGTAGGCGTTGGCGCGCGCGTCTGCAAGCGACACGAGCCGCTGGCCCTTCTTTGCCGCATGCTGCGTTCGGATTTTCTCGTAGTCCGAGCGCACGGAGCGCGCGTATTCCTCCTTCAGGCCGTCCGACAGAAGGCTCGAGCACACCGATACGGACCGCGAGGCGTCGGGAACGTAGACCGTGATCCCTTCGAAGTGCGGCGCGATCTTGACGGCGGTGTGCACGCGCGAGGTCGTCGCGCCGCCGATGAGAAGGGGGATCCTGAAACCCTGCCGCTGCATTTCGTGCGCCACGTGCGCCATTTCCTCCAGCGACGGCGTGATCAGTCCCGAAAGACCGATGATGTCGGCCTTCTCTGCAACCGCCGTCTCCAGGATCTTCTGCGCCGGCACCATCACGCCCAGGTTGATCACCTCGAAGTTGTTGCATTGGAGCACCACCGCAACGATGTTCTTTCCGATGTCGTGCACGTCCCCTTTCACGGTCGCAACGACGATCTTGCCCCTCGGTCTGAGGTCGCCGGATCTTTCCTTCTCGGCTTCGATGAAGGGCACGAGGTGCGCCACAGCCTGTTTCATGACCCGGGCGGATTTCACGACCTGCGGAAGGAACATCCTGCCCGAGCCGAAGAGGTCTCCGACGATGTTCATGCCGTCCATGAGCGGGCCTTCGATCACGTGGATCGGTCGCTCGTATTTCCGGCGCGCCTCCTCGGTGTCTTCCACGACCCAATCGGCGATGCCCTTGACCAGGGCGTGAGCGAGACGCTCTTCGACGGTTCCCCTGCGCCAGGCGAGCTCGTCGGCCTGTGCCCGGTCGGCGCTTCTCACGGTCGTCGCGAACTCCACGAGGCGTTCGCCCGCGTCCGGTCGCCGGTTCAGCACGACGTCCTCGACCCGCTCGCGCAGCTCCTGCGGAATCTCCTCGTAGACGCCGAGCTGCCCCGCGTTGACGATGCCCATGGTCATACCTGCGCGGATGGCGTGGCACAGGAACACGGTGTGAATCGCTGCGCGCACCGCGTCGTTGCCGCGGAAGGAGAACGAGATGTTGGACACGCCTCCGGAAACCTTCACGCGCGGCATCTCGCGCTTTATCGCGCGGGTCGCATCGATGAAGTCGCGGCCGTAGTTGCTGTGCTCTTCGATCCCGGTGGCCACCGCGAAGATGTTCGGGTCGAAGATGATGTCTTCCGGCGGAAACTGGAGCTGCTCAACCAGGATTCGGTGGCAGCGCCGGCAGATTTCCAGGCGCCGCTCGAGAGTGTCGGCCTGACCCTTTTCATCGAAAGCCATGACGATAACGGCGGCGCCGTAACGGCGCGCGAGCTTTGCCTGACGCACGAACTCGGCCTCGCCTTCCTTGAGCGAGATCGAATTCACGATCGATTTTCCCTGCACGCACTTCAATCCCGCCTCGATGACGGACCATTTCGAGGAATCGATCATCACGGGAACGCGGGAGATGTCAGGCTCCGAGGCGATGAGATTGAGAAAGGTCGCCATTGCCTTTTGCGAATCGAGCATCGCCTCGTCCATGTTCACGTCGATGATCTGCGCGCCGTTGTCCACTTGTTGGCGCGCGACCGCGAGCGCTTCCTGATAGTCGCCCGCGAGGATCAGGCGCGCGAAAACCTTCGAGCCAGTGACATTGGTGCGCTCTCCGACGTTGACGAAGAGAGAATCCTCGCCGATGTTGAGCGGCTCCAGTCCGGACAGCCTCAGTTTCTTCTCGACCTGGGGCCGCCTGCGCGGCGGCAGAGTGCCGACCGCCTTGGCGATGGCGCGGATGTGATCGGGCGTGGTGCCACAACAACCGCCGACGATGTTGAGAAAGCCGCTCTCGGCGAACTCGCGCAGCTGGCTCGATGTGTATTCAGGGGTCTCGTCGTAACCGGTTTCGGAGAGCGGATTGGGCAGTCCGGCGTTGGGATAGCAGCTGATGTACGCGTCGGCGACCTTCGACAGCTCCTCGATGTAGGGACGCATCAGCTTGGCGCCCAGCGCGCAATTCAGGCCGACCGCGGTCGGCTGCGCGTGGCGCACGGAATTCCAGAAGGCTTCCGGCGTCTGTCCGGTGAGCGTGCGGCCCGACTGGTCGGTGATGGTACCTGACACGATGAGGGGGAGCCTTCGACCCTGTTCCTCGAAAAGGGTCTCGATGGCGAAGAGGGCCGCCTTGGCGTTGAGGGTGTCGAATATGGTCTCGAGGAGGATCAGGTCGGCGCCGCCGTCGACAAGGCCCCGGAGCGCCTCCGCGTACGCCCGCAGCAGGTCGTCGAAATGTATGTTGCGGAAGCCCGGATCGTTGACATCGGGCGACAGCGACGCCGTCTTGTTGGTGGGTCCGATCACGCCGGCGACAAAGCGCGGCCGCGCCCGATCGCGGCAAATGCATTCGTCGGCTGCGTCGCGCGCCAGGCTTGCCGCAGCACGGTTCAGCTCGTAGACGATCGGCCCGAGCCCGTAGTCGGCTTGCGAGGGCGCGTTCGAGTTGAACGTGTTTGTCTCGATGATATCGGCGCCCGCCGCGAGGTACTGCGCGTGGATCTCGCGGATCACCGCCGGCCGCGTGAGTGTGAGGAGATCGTTGTTGCCCTTGAGGTCGCGCGCGGACGCAGCGAAGCGCTCGCCGCGAAAATCCGCCTCGGAAAGCCTGTAGCCCTGGATGGTCGTTCCCATGGCGCCGTCGAGGACGAGGATGCGGCGTTCCAGCAGGGCGCGAAGCTCGTCGGTTCTGTCAGGCTGCATTTTGACCCATGCCGCATCATCGCCTATACTCGACTATGAATCCAGTGAAAGTTCTTGAAAAATGCATGAAGCGTGTTCATAGGATGAACCCGGCCGGATAGCCAGCCATGCTCGAGATGCGCCATCTCCGCTCGCTGATCGCGCTGGCCGAAACCGGGACCGTTTCGCGCGCCGCCGACCGCGTGCATCTCACGCAGTCGGCCCTTTCGCACCAGCTGAAAGCGCTCGAGTCGCACTACGGCGTACCGGTGGTGAAGCGCCACGGCCAGTCGGTGAAGCTCACCGAGTCCGGGCAGAGACTGGTGTCTCTCGCCCGCTCGGTGATGGGCGAGGTGCAGATCGCGGAGCGCGAGCTCGCGAAGCTCGCCCGGACCCCGGCGAGGACCCTGCGCATCGCGCTGGAATGCCATACCTGCTTCGACTGGCTGATGCCGATCATGGACTTGTTCCGCAAGGACTGGCCGGAAGTGGAGCTCGACCTCGTATCGGGATTTCACCCGAACCCGATCGCCTTGCTCGCCGAGGGCAAGACCGATCTCGTGATCGGGTCGGAGAACAAGCCGCGCCGCGGCATCGTCTTCCACCCCCTGTTCCGTTTCGAGGTCCTCGCCGTGCTGCCCACCGATCACCCGTTGCGCGAGAAGCGCTATCTGAGCGCCGGCGATTTCGCGCGGGAGACTCTCATCACCTATCCGGTGCCGGGGGAGCGGATCGACCTGATCCGGCGGGTCCTCAAGCCGGCTGGCGTGCACCCGGTGCGCCGGACCGCGGAGCTCACGGTCGCCATTCTGCAGCTGGTCGCAAGCCGGCGGGGAGTCGCGGCATTGCCGAACTGGGGGATCAAGAATTACGTGGACTACAAATACGTGATCGCGCGGAGCATCGGCAGGAAGGGCCTGTGGAGCGACCTGCACGGCGCGACCACCGCAGAGATGGCGCGGCAGCCCTTCATACGCGACTTCCTGGAAACAGCGCGGCGTGCGTGCTTCTCCCGCCTCGACGGGGTCGTCCCCGTGCAGTAGTCGGACAGGAGCATCACCGCT
This sequence comes from Burkholderiales bacterium, assembly GCA_036555245.1. Classification (GTDB taxonomy): domain Bacteria; phylum Pseudomonadota; class Gammaproteobacteria; order Burkholderiales; family SG8-39; genus VBDM01. Next base: position 22,549 of record DATBLP010000040.1, on the reverse strand, counting down.
TTGCCCGGGCTTCCTCCAGCCGTTTCATCCAGCGCACCGGGATCGCCGTGATGTCCCCTTTGCCCAAGCCAGCGCCGGCGGCCTGGTCGTAGCACTCCAGCGCGCGCGCCGTGACCGGCAGCTCGGCGCCGAGCGATCGAGCCTCCTCCACCATCGTGCGCAGGTCCTTGCGCATCGCGTCGATGTCCACCGTCACGACCCCGACGTCTCTGCCTTGGAGCGCTGCAGTAAGGGCCGGCCCGCGCGTCTTTAGCACGTTGGGTCCGCCCGAGGTATCGGCAAAGATGTCGACGAGGCGCGCCGCCTCCAACCCGAGCGAGCGACATAGCGCCAGCGCCTCACCGAAAGCCTGCCAGAACACGAGCAGCGGCAAATTGATCGCCAGCTTCATGCTCGCCCCGGAGCCGACCGGCCCGACGTGCTCGATGCGTCGGCACATCGTTTCCAGGAGCGGTCTCGCACGGGCGACATCGGCCGGCTCCCCACCTACGAAGCCGAAGAGTTTCCCGTCTTTGGCGGGCCCGACGGATCCGCCCACGGGGCATTCGACCAGTGCTGCACCCTTGTTGCGGATGTCGGCGGCCAGCGCACGCTCGGTTTCCGGTCGGACGGTGCTCATTTCGACGAAGAGCTTTCCGGAGATACCGCCGGAGAGCAGTCCGTCCCTGCCGCGGTAGGTGGCGTCGATGGCAGCCGCATCGGTCAGTATGGTGATGATCGTGTCGGACGCTGCGGCGAGTTGCGCCGGACTGGCGGCAACCTTGGCTCCCGCCGAAGCGAGCGTCTTGGTCTTCTCCGCCGTGCGGTTCCAGACGACAAGCTCGTGGCCCAGGCCGATCAGGCGCTGTGCGATCGCCGCTCCCATTCTCCCGGTGCCCGCAATACCAATCTTCATTTGCTTCCCTTTTTCCGGTCCGCTGAGTTGACACCGCGCCGCAGCGTAAGGTCAAATGAGCGCGCGATAACTATAACAGCTCCAACGAAGCCGAAATAACGGGACAGAGACATGGCGTCGCCCAAGAGCGAGCTCCGCGACGGGATGCGCATCGACTGGGACGTCCCGATCGAAATGGATGACGGACTCGTGCTCCGGGCCGACGTGTATCGCCCCGAGAAGACCGGGCGCTTTCCCGTGCTTCTCAGCTACGGCCCCTATGCAAAGGGCCTCGCATTCCAGGATGGCTATCCGAGCGCCTGGCAGCGCATGGTCGCCGAGCACCCGGATGTCGCCTACGGCTCCGGCAACAGGTATCAGAACTGGGAAGTCGTCGATCCGGAGAAGTGGGTGTCCGAAAGCTACGCTTGCGTGCGCGTGGATTCGCGCGGCGCCGGCCGCTCGCCGGGCTACATCGATCATTTTTCCCCGCGCGAGACCAAGGACTTCTACAACTGCATCGAGTGGGCCGGAGTTCAGCCCTGGTCAAGCGGCAAGGTGGGATTGAACGGGATCTCCTACTACGCCATCAATCAGTGGCACGTGGCGTCGCTGCAACCTCCGCACCTCGCCGCGATGTGCGTCTGGGAAGGCGCCGCAGACTGGTATCGCGACATGACCCACCACGGAGGAATTCTTTCCACGTTCTGGGCAAACTGGTACGACATGCAGGTGAAGACTGTGCAATACGGACTTGGCGAGCGCGGTCCGAGGAGCCGCGTCACCGGAGAGCCGATTTGCGGCGACGAGACGCTTTCCGACCGGGTGCTGCATCGCAACCGCTGCGATTTCGGCGACGAGATCCTCGCGCACCCGCTCGACGATGATTACCACAAGGCGCGATCGCCGGTCTGGGAGCGCGTGACGGCGCCGTTTCTGTCCGCCGCGAACTGGGGTGGGCAGGGTTTGCATCCCCGCGGCAATTTCGAAGGCTTTTCGCGGGCGGCTTCGAGGGAAAAGTGGCTGGAAGCCCATGGAATCGAGCACTGGACCCACTTCTACACCGACTACGGCGTGAACCTCCAGAAGCGCTTCTTCGCCTACTACCTGAAGGGCGAAAAAAACGGCTGGGACAGGCAGCCGCGCGTGCAACTGCAAGTGCGCCACGTCGACCGTTTCGTCGAGCACCAGGAGAACGAGTGGCCGCTTGCGCGCACAAAGTGGACGAAGTTCTATCTCCAGCCGGAAGGGCAAACCCTCGGGCGCGAGGCGCCGAAATCGGCAGGGAGCGTCGCCTACGATGCGTCCGGCGACGGCGCGACTTTCCTGTCGCCTGCGCTCGAGCAGGAGACCGAGATCACGGGCCCGCTCGCCGCGCGGCTGTTCGTTTCCTCTTCCACCACCGATACGGACCTCTTTCTCATATTCCGCGTCTTCGCCCCCGATTTGCGCGAAATCGTGTTCCAGGGTGCGATCGACCCGCATACGCCGATCGCGCAAGGGTGGCTGCGTGCATCGCACCGCAAGCTGGACGCGAAGCTCTCGACCGAGTACCGCCCCTACCACACGCACGATCAGCTGCAGCCTCTGAAACCCGGGGAGGTCGTTCAGGCCGACGTCGAGATCTGGCCTACGAGCATCGTTGTGCCGGCCGGCCATCGCCTGGCCCTGAGCGTGCGCGGGCGGGACTACGAATGGCAGAAAGCGACGGGGGCCCGGCTCTCGAATTTTAAAAACGAGCTGCGAGGTTGCGGACCTTTCCTGCACGATGATCCGCGCGACCGGCCGGCGGCGGTTTTCTCCGGCCGGACCACGCTTCACGCCGGCCCGGGCAGGGAGTCCTACGTCCTCGTTCCCGTGATTCCGCCCAGGCGCTGAGTTCGAAAAGGAGAGGGAGGCATGGCTTTCAAGCTCTACGGCTTCTGGAGATCGCTCGCGGCCTATCGCGTCCGCACCGCACTCGCGATGAAAGGCATCAAAGCGGAGGAAATATCCATCAATCTCCTCCAGGGAAAGCAGCACGAGGATGACTACAGGGCGATCAACCCGCAAAGCGTGGTTCCGGCCCTGGTGGTTGACGGCGGCTCGCCGCTGTTCCAGTCGATGGCGATCATGGAGTACCTGGAGGAAACGCACCCGCGGCCGCCGCTCCTGCCGAATGACCCGCGTGGCAGGGCGAGGGTGCGGGGTCTGGCACAGATCGTCGTGAGCGACGGGCATCCCCTGATCGTGCCGCGAATTCGCGGCTATCTCGAAAAAGAGATGCACCAGGAAGAGCCTGCCAGAAACAAGTGGCTCGTGCACTGGACTCACGCGGCGCTGGAAGCCCTGGAAAAGCATCTTGCCAAGGAACCCGAAACCGGCCGCTTCTGCCACGGCGATTCGCCTACGATCGCGGACATCTGCCTCGCTTCGCAGGTCTTCGGCGCCAAGTTCTTCGATGTCGATACTGCCGGCACTCCGACAGTCATGCGCGTATTTGCAGAATGCATGAAAATCGACGCTTTCGACCGATCGCAGCCGCTCAAGCAGCCCGGCGCGCCCAACAAGCTAAGCCACTGAAATCATCCACAGGAGGAGCACTCATGGCATTCGATCGCAGACGATTCATCCAGGCATCAGGCGCCGGCGCTGCGGCGCTGGGCTTTCCTTCCATCGTTCGTTCGCAAAGCGGTCCGATCCGGGTCGGCCTGATGACCGTCAAGACCGGGCCGCTCGCCTCCGGCGGGATCGACATGGAGCGCGCGCTCGTTCAGTACCTCAAGGAGCACAACTACACGATGGCGGGCAGAAAAGTCGACCTGTTCGTCGGCGACTCGGGCGGCGTGCCTCCCCAGGCGCGCACCAAGATCCAGGAGCTGGTCGAGCGCGACAAGATCCAGATCATGATCGGGCCGCTGGACACCGCCTCGGCGCTCGCCGTGGACGACTACATCCGCCAGCAGCACCTGCTGACCCTCTCGGTCGCCGCTGCGGAAGACATGACGCAGCGCAAGCCCAACCCGTGGTTTACGCGCGGGACGTCCACCTCTTCGCAGTCCGCGATGCCGCTCGCCGATTACTGCTACAAGACGCTCAAGTACCGGCGCATGGTGACTCTGGCCGACGACATCGCCTACGGGCACGAGATGTGCGCCGGTTTCCAGCGCGTGTTCGAGGAGGCCGGCGGGAAGATCGTGCAGAAAATGTTTCCGCCGCTCACCGTTCCCGATTACGGAACTTATATCGCCCAGCTCAAGAGGAATGTGGACGGGATCTTCCTCGGTTCTGCGGGCTCGAACGGCTTCCGCTTCTACCGGCAGTTCAACGAATACGGCCTCAAGGGGAAGATCGCGGTCGTCGGCGGCATGACCGCCTTCGACGAGGCGGTGTTGCGCAACATGGGCGACGAGGCCCTCGGCATCATCACGGCATGCTGGTATTCGGCGGAGATCGAGAACGCCATCAACAAGCATTTCGCCGCCAACTTCCGCGTCGACTGGGGCTATGACCCTGGGTTCTATGCGGCTGCGACCTATGTCGAAGCGGCCGTGCTCGACGCGACGCTGCAGAAGCTCAAGGGGAAGATCGAGGACAAGGAAGCCTTCATGAAGACGGTGCGCTCCATCAAGGTCGACACGGCGCGCGGCCCGGTTTCGTTCGACCGTTACGGCAACGTGGTCGGAACCGTCTACATCCGCAAGGTCGAGCGCAAGGACGGACGCCTGGTGAACCGCGTGATCCACACCTACCCGAACGTGAGCCAGTTCTGGACCTACAAGCCGGAAGCGTTTCTGAAGAACCCGGTTTATTCGCGCGACTGGCCGCCTGCCAAGAACCTCGAACCGTAACAACAAGTCGAATCCGGGGCCGGCAAACCGGCCCCTTTTTTTGTGCAGTATTGGATCATCCAAACGCTGAACAGCCTCGCCCTTGGAGGGCTGTTGTTCCTGCTTGCGGCCGGCTTTTCCCTGATTTTCGGCTTGATGCGTATCGCCAATCTCACGCACGGCTCCTTGTACATGCTCGGCGCCTACGTCGGCGTCACCGTGCTCAGATACGTCCCCGACCTGTGGGCCGCGGCCCTTGTCGGGGGATTGGTGATGGCGGTCCTCGGCGGCCTGATGGAACGCTTCATACTGCGCGCGCTCGCCGGCAACGCCCTGGGGCAGGTTCTGGTGACTCTGGGGATCTCGTTCATCGTGGCCGACTTCTGTCTGGTCGTGTGGGGGGGGGACCCGATCCCCGTGCCGACGCCGCCGGCGCTGCAGCGGCCGCTTCTGGTCGGCGGCGTCGCCTTTCCGACCTATCGGCTGGCCGTCCTCCTGATCGCGATCGTGACCGCCATCGCGCTGTACCTGCTCATGGAGCGGACCCGGATCGGCGCGATGATCCGCGCGGGTGTCGATGACATGCAGATGGCGCGCGCGGTGGGAATTCCGGTATCGCGCCTCTTCACCATGGTGTTCTGCCTCGGCGCCGCGCTCGCCGGCGCGGGCGGGATCATCGGCGGTCCGATCATGTCGGCGTATCCGGGCCTCGACGCGGACATGCTTCCGCTCGCGCTCATCGTCGTAATGCTCGGCGGAGTCGGCAGCTTGCTCGGAGCTTTCGTCGGGAGCTTCCTGATCGGCGCGGTCTACACCTTCGGCACCGCGCTTCTCCCCGACCTCGCTTACGTGATCCTGTTCCTGCCGATGATCGTCGTGATCGCCTTCAGGCCGCGCGGGCTCTTCGGGCGGCAGAGCGTATGAGCCGCGGAGCAGGGGCCCCGAAGTGGGCGCCATGGCTGCTTCTTGCGGCCGCGCTCGGCGGTTTCCCGTGGATTGCCGGAGAGTACTACATCAATCTGAGCAGCCAGATCTTCATCGCGGCGGTATTCGCGGTGAGTCTCAACTTGCTCGTCGGCTACGGCGGGCTGCCCTCGCTGGGCCACGCATCCTGGCTGGGCCTCGCCGCCTACATTTCGGCGTGGATGTCGTTGAAGCTCGGGCTCGGCCACTCGATCACGGCTCCGGCCGCGCTGCTCGCGACGACGCTGATCGCCTGTGTGTTCGGCTGGATCTCGCTGCGGGCGACGGGCCTCGGTTTCCTCATGATCACGCTTGCGCTCTCCCAGGTGCTCTGGGGCACCGCATACCGGTGGGTGTCGGTGACCGACGGCGATAACGGCCTGCGGGGCCTGACCCGGCCAGCGCCTTTCGGCTTTACCCTGGATGACGCCACCTCGTTCTACTATTTCACCCTTGCGGTCACTGTACTCGCGCTTTGGCTGATGGCGATGTTCGTTGCGTCTCCCTTCGGCGCCGCTCTGCGCGGTGCGCGCGACCAGCCGCGCCGCATGACCGCGCTGGGCCACGATGTTTGGATGATCCGCTGGGTGACGTTCGTGTATTCCAGCTTCTGGGGAGCGGTATCGGGCTTGCTCTTCGTCTACTACAACAAGTACATCCATCCCGCCTCGCTCTCCATCACCAGTTCGGCGGAAGCGCTTCTCGGGGTCATCGCAGGCGGCTCGGGTACGCTCGCCGGGCCGGTGGTCGGGGCGACGATCATCATGCTGCTGAAGAATTATGTGTCCGCCTATATCGAGCGCTGGAACATGCTGATGGGCTTTGTGTTCGTGCTCATCGTGATTTTCATGCCTGAAGGCGTGGTCCCCGGCCTGCGTCGCCTGTTTCGCCGCCTCAGGGCCCTGCGGGGGCGGCCGCAATGATCCCGGCGCTCGAGCTCCTCAACCTGAAGAAGTCGTTCGGCGGCTTGCCGGCCATGAACGACGTCTCTCTCGAGGTGATGCCTGGTGAACGCCGTCTCATCATCGGACCGAACGGGGCGGGCAAGACGACCCTGTTCAATCTCATCACGGGGGATCTGGTCAGGGACAGCGGCACGATCCGCATTTTCGGAGACGAGGTGTCGCGACTCAGGCCTCATCAGCGCGCCCATCGGGGCCTTGCGCGCACCTATCAGATCATCACGCTGTTTCCCAAGGATTCCCTGCAGCACAACATAGTGCTTTCACTGCTTGGCTTGCGCCGGATGCGCTGGGGCACGCTCCGGGCGCTCGCAAGCTATACCGAGCTGGAAGAGGAGGCGCGCGGGGTTCTGATGCTCGTGGGACTCGATCACCTCGCCCAGCGCCCGATCGCAGAAGTGGCTTACGGGGAAAAGCGGCGCGCCGAGATCGCCATGGCGCTCGCGCAGAAGCCGAAGCTGCTCCTGCTCGATGAGCCGCTCGCCGGGCTTTCCCGCGAGGAACGCGCGGCGATGAAGGATCTCATCTCCCGGATTCCGCGCGAGGTTACGGTCGTGATGATCGAGCACGACATGGACACCGCGCTGGATATTGCCGAGCGGATCACGGTGCTGCACTACGGCAGCGTGATCGTCGAGGGGACGCGCGCAGAGATCATTGCCGACCCCAAGACGCGCGAGGTCTACCTCGGAGATTAGGGTAAAACATGCAGAAGCATGAGCTATGTCGCGAGGCAGGGACGCTCGACCGAGCGGGGGAAAACCCAATCAAGGGCCTGAGTTCTATCGACGCAAGCGGTTTGCCGCACTTGGTCCTTCTGTAGATGAACGAAGCTCTTGCGCTCTCCGGCATAGACGCCTTGTACGGCGAAAGCCACGTGCTGCACGAGGTGTCGTTCGCACTGAATCCCGGGCGGGTACTCGCGTTGCTCGGCCGCAACGGGGCCGGCAAGACGACATGCATGAGCACGATCATCGGCTTTCTCCCGCCACGGCGCGGTGACATCCGACTTTTCGGCGAATCGATCGGGCGCCTCGCTCCTGAGATCATCGCGCACAGGGGCGTCGGCTTCGTGCCGCAGGGAAGGCGGATATTTCCGACGCTTACGGTACGCGAGAATCTCGTCGTTGCGGGCCGTTTGCCCTCCGGCGCGTCGGCGCCGTGGACCCTCGGGCGGGTCGTGGGGCTGTTTCCTCGCCTGAAGGAACGGCTGCAGCAGGTGGCCGGTTCGCTATCCGGAGGCGAGCAGCAGATGCTCGCGATCGGGCGCGCGCTGATGGGCAATCCTCGCGTGCTGCTCATGGACGAGCCTTCCGAAGGACTGGCGCCCATCATCGTGGCCGAGGTCGGGCGCACCATCGCCCGCCTGAAGGAAGAAGGCCAGTCGATCGTGCTGGTCGAGCAGAACGTCAAGCTTGCTCTCGATCTCGCCGACGAAGTGGTGATCCTCAATACCGGGCGCGTGGCGTTCAGCGGCGGCGTGGATCGCGTTCGCGGCGATCAGGCGCTGATCGCCCAGCATCTCGGAGTATTCTGACGCACCGATTTTGCCTCGACCAAAGAGAAAGGAATCGTTGTCATGATGTTCACCTGCATGACCCCCGGGTGCGCCGATCCTCGCCACGCACACGGCTACCGCGGCGCGGCGCGCCGGGGCTCCGCTCCAGCCGGTCGCACGAGGAAAAGCACGACTTCGGCCAGAATCGTCCGGGACCGAAAGGGCCGCAGCCTGCGCGTCGATATCCATTGCCATTTCCTGAACAAAGACGCCGCCGCAAAGATGGCGCCCCTGAACCCGGCGCAGTACGAGCCGCAGATCAAGTTCGCCAATGCGCTGACGCGAGAGGTCAACGCCAAGCAGATGCTGGATCGCGGGCCGAAGCTTTCCACCATCGAGCTGAGGCTCGAGGACATGGATCGCATGGGAATCGACATCCAGGCGGTATCGCCGGCACCGCAGCAGACCTACTACTGGGCGGAACCCGGCCTGGGCGAGGAAGTCTCGAGAATGATCAACGACCGGCTGGCGGAGATCGTTGCGAAATGGCCCGACCGCTTCGTCGGACTGGGCACGGTGCCGCTGCAGAACGCCGATCTCGCCGTGAACGAGCTCGAGCGCTGCGTGAAGCAGCTCGGCCTGCGCGGAGTGGAGATCAACCCGAACGTTGCCGGGCGCGACCTCACCGACCCCTCGCTGAACCTGGACAAGTTCTTCGCCAAGGCGCGCGAGCTCGATATCGTCATTTTCATGCATCCGATCGGGTTTACGCACGGCGAGCGGTTCATGGACCACTACTTCAGCAACGTCATCGGCAACCCGCTCGATACGAGCGTCGGGGCTATGCGCCTTATTTTCGACGGAGTCATGGAACGGCATCCCGGACTGAAGATCGTCCTGCCTCACGCCGGCGGATTCATCGCGCACTACTGGGCCAGGATGGACCACGCCTGGCGCGCGCGGCCGGACTGCCGCACGGTGATCAGAAAGGCGCCGACGACGTATCTCAAGAAGTTCTACTTCGACACGATCGCGTTCGACCCGGAGATGCTGCGCAACCTGATCGACAAATACGGCCCCGAGCAGGTGCTGCTCGGCACCGACTACCCGTTCGACATGGGGGAGGAAGACCCCGTCGGACTGATCAGCAGCGTGCCGCGGCTTTCTTCTTCGGACAAGGTAAGGATCATGGGGGGGAATGCTGCCCGTTTGCTCAAGATCAGGCGATAATACGCACACGCAGCGGCGCCCGGCCGCCGCCTTTTCGGGGAAAAGCTCATGAGACAAGTCGGCGTGGCCATCGTCGGCACCGGCTGGTGCGGAGGGATACGCGCGGAGACCTGCGCAGCGCATCCGCTCACCAAGAGCCTGCATCTTGCGGAGATCCGTCCCGAGCGACTGGCTGAAGTGGCGCGCGCGACACGTGCCCGTACCGCGGTAAGCGACTACCGGGAACTGCTGAAGGCCGCCGAGATAGAGCTCGCATACATTTCAGCGACGCCGGAGACGACTCACTTTCCGATAGCGCGGGATTTCCTCGCGGCCGGCAAGCATGTATTCCTGGAAAAGCCGATTGCGCTTGAACTCGCCGAGGCCGACGAGCTGATCGGGCTCGCGCGCAAGAACCGGCTGAAATTCAGCATCGGCTACTCGCAGCGCTTCAATCCCAAGTTCGCTTACGTGCGCAAGTCGCTGCGCGACGGCACCATAGGCCGGCCGGTCAGCGCCTTGGTTTCGCGACACATCACCCGGGGGCTCGGCAAGAAGATCAGCGGGCGCATCAAGCTTTCCCCCGCTGCGATGGAAGCAACCCACGATCTCGATTTCGTGTTCTGGTGCCTCGAGCCCGCAAAGCCGGTGCGCGTTTACTCGCAGGTCAATTACGGTGCGATGCAGATGCAGGCACCTGCCGGCGCGCAGATCCCCGATACGCAGTGGCTGATGGTGACCATGGACAGCGGCTTGTCCTTCGTAGTGGGCGGCGGCTGGAGCCTGCCTCCGGGCTATCCGAATTTCTCGACGACCTGGATAGAAATGGTCGGCACCGAGGGCGCGCTGCTGGTGGATGACAGCCATCGTGATGTCGTGCTGAACACCATGAGCAAAGGCATGCAGTTGCCGCTGTCCACGATGCCCGGCGAGCGGGTCGAGCATACTTATGCAGGACCCATGGCGGCGGAGACGATATATTTTCTCGAGGCCGTCGCGCTGGACCGTCCGGTGATGGTCACGCCCGAGCATGCCCGCATGGTGATGGAGGTTTACATCGCCGCCGATCTGTCTGCCGAGCGCAACCAGCCCGTTTCCCTGCCATTGACGGGGCACAAGCCGGTCCGCGCGGTTGCCTAGACCCGGATTCATGCCCAAGAAGAACCCGAAGCGCATCGGCCTCGCCATCATCGGGGCAGGGCGGGTCGGCCTGTTTCGCGGCGAGGTCGCGGCAAGACATCCTCAGGTGGATTTCATCGGGATCGCGGAAATCAAGCCGGACCGCGCGCGAGAGGTTGCTGCCAAGATCCAGGCTGATTTCGTCACCGCGGATTTCCGCGAGCTCCTCGCGCGCCCGGAGATCACCGCGGCCATCATCGCCACGGACGAGCATCTGCACGTCGAACCCATCCTCGCCGCGGTCGATCGGAACCTTCCTTTGCTGATCGAGAAGCCGCTCGCGACCGGGCTGGCGGATTCGGAGCGCGTCCTCGCTGCAATCCAGAGATCCGGCGTCGATGCGGTCGTCGGCTACACGCAACGCTTTCGCCGGCGCTGGCTTGCGGCGAAGGAGAAGGTGCGCACCGGGCAGCTCGGCGACGTGACGCTGGTGACTTCGCGCGCATTCATGAACCGGCTGGTCGCCCTGGACAACTACAAACGCACCGGCAATCCATCGGAGATATCCCCGATGGTCATCTCCGGCACGCACGCCCTGGACATCGTGATGTGGATGATGGAGGCAAAGCGGCCCGTCGAGATCTACGCCCGTTCCGTGGACAAGGCACTCGGCCCGATCTGCAGGGGAATAGACGCCACCGCAGGGGTGATCACTTTCGACGACGGAAGCCTGTATCACGCTTCCATTTCATGGGCACTGCCCACGGTCTGGCCCGGCGCGGTCTACAGCCTGGAAGTGGGCGTCGTCGGCACCGAGGGGGTGCTCACGATCGACGACACGCACCGCGACATCGTGCTTGCGACAACGAAAGCGCAGAGCGAGGGCTATGCTCCCGACGCCGCGCGGCGGGTGGACTTTCTCGGAAGCTATCCGCCGGGGGACATCGCGCTTGGCGAGCTGCGCGGCCCGATGCGCGACGAAACCGAACAATGGCTCAATCGCCTTGCGGTGGGCGTACCGACGCAGCACGCCACAGCTGCCGAGGCGCACAACCGGCTGATGCTCACCAAGGCCTTCGATCTGTCGGCCCGCCTCAAGCACGCCGTGGCGCTGCCGATTTCTGTGGAGGACGAACGCCCACGCGCCGGTTTGCGGGCGGCAGGACAGCAACGTTAGCAGGAGGAGACATGAAGGGAAGACTCGCGGTTTGGGCCGCGCTCGTGCTTTGCCCTGCAATCGCGCTCGGGCAAGGCTATCCGAGCCGGCCGGTGAAGATGATCATTCCATTCGCTCCGGGCGGCGCGTCGGATTTCGTCGGGCGCATCATGCAGCCGAAGATGGGCGAGCTGCTCGGCCAGCAGATTGTGGTCGAGAACCGCGGCGGCGCCGCCGGCAACATCGGCATGGAGGCGGCGGCAAAAGCCGACCCCGACGGCTACACCATCTACCTCGGCAACATCGGCACCGTTGCGATCAACCCCGCCGTGTTCCGTACGTTCGTCGTGAAGCCGCTGCACGATTTCATCGCGGTGACCCAGGTGGTGGACGTGCCCGGCGTGCTGGTCGCGAACAAATCGTTTCCCCCAAACACCGTGAAGGAGCTGGTCGCCTACGCCAAGGCCAACCCGGGCAAGCTGAACTATGCCTCACCCGGCAGCGGCAGCCAGAACCGGCTCGAGATGGAGCTGTTTCGGCGCGCCGCTGGAGGACTGGACATGCTGCACATTCCCTACAAGGGCGGCGCCGGCCCGGCAGTCACCGGGCTGATTGCCGGCGAGACGCAGCTCATGTTTACCACCGCGCCATCGGCGCTCGGCTTCATTCGCGGAGGCCGGCTGAAGATCCTGGGCGTCACCAGTGCAAAGCGCATCGCGCAGCTCCCGGAGGTGCCGACCATGGTGGAGTCGGGCTTCCCGCGCTCCGTCACAGGATCCTGGCAAGGGATCTTCGTGCCGAAAGGCACGCCGGCTGCGGTGGTGGAGCGGCTGTTTGCGGTAACTCAGCAGGTGATGAAAGTGCCGGACGTAGTACAGCGCCTCGCGACCGGCGGCGTCGATGTGGTCTTGAGCGCCTCGCCCAAGGCATTCGCCGACTTTGTCGCTTCGGAGACGGAGCGCTGGGGCCGGGTCGCGCATGAAGTGGGCGCGACGGTCGATTGACGAAGGCTTGAAGTAGTTTTTCATATCAAAGACGGAGAGTTGAATGGCAAACGCAGGGATGGTGGGACTGGACTGGCAACAGAGGATCAACTGGGACCGGCTGCGCAAGTATCGCCTCGAGCGGGCGCGCGAGCGTATGAAGGCACACGGGCTGGGAGCGATGCTGCTCATGTACGACGAGAACTGCCGCTACGTCACGAGCACGCTCACGCCGGGCTGGAACCGGCTGAAGCCCGGGCTGCGCTACGCCTTGCTGTGCGGAGACGACGCGCCGGTGCTGTTCGAGCAGGGCGACATCGGGGCTCAGGTCGAGCGCCATTCGCCCTGGATCCCCAAGGATCACGTGCGCTGGTCCTACGCCTGGATCAAGGGCGCGGCCGGTCCCGCCTCGCTCTCGCAGGTGAAGAAGTTCACCAACGCGATCAAGCAGGAAATGAAGAAGGCCAACGTCGCGGGACAGAAGCTCGGCGTCGACTTCATCGACATCAACATGATCCAGATCTTCAGCGACGAGAAGATCGAGTGGACCGACGGCATGACGCCGATGATGGAGGCGCGCGCAGTAAAGAACGAGGACGAGCAGGAGGCGCTGCGCATGGTCGGCGCCATCGGCGACGCGGCGCACTGGGAATTCATGAAATTCCTGAAACCGGGCCGCACCGAGAACCAGCTCACCGCGCACATCATGGAGTTCCTCTACAACATCCCGGGCATGGAGGACGTCGAGGACGTCATCGTATCCTCCGGCCCGAACACCTGGCCCAACTGGCGCAACTTCTCCGACCGCATCGTCAAGCCCGGCGACATCGTCTTCATGGACCTCGCTGCGCTCACCTGGAACGGCTACAAATCCTGCTACTACCGCACCTACTGCGCGGGTAAGGAACCGACCAACGAGCAAAAGGACGTCTACGCCACGGCGCTCAGATGGCTGTACGACTCGATCAAGGCGGTGAAGGTCGGCACGACGACTCGCGAAATCGCCTCGAAATGGCCTTCCGCCAAGGAGGCCTGGGGCTACAAGGAAGAGGATCAGGCCGCCGCGAACCTGTGGGGCCACGGTCTGGGGCTCGCGCAGTACGACCCGCCGGTGATCTCGCGCATCTGGTCGCTCGACCACCCGGTCGACATCCAGGAAGGCATGGTATTCGCGCTGGAAACCCAGCACGGGAAGAAGTTTGAGTGGGGCGTGCGCATCGAGGAAATGCTGATCGTGCACAAAGACAAGGTCGAGCTCATCTCCAACTTCCCGGTCGAACAGATCACGGCAGTCGAGCCGATGTCGGGCTATTCGACCCTCTTCCCTCGCTGATCGGGAGCGTCGATGCGCGCAGCGGTTCTCGAGGCGCCTCGAAGATTCGCGGTAGTAGGCAGGGACATGCCGCATCCGGGGCCCGGCGAGGTGCGGGTGAGAACCGTCGCTACCGCCGTGTGCCATACCGACCTTTCGATCTATACGGGGCAGCACCCCGGTGTGCACTACCCGCTTGTTCTCGGCCATGAATCCACCGGAGTCGTCGACGCCGTGGGCGATGGCGTAACCGCGCTGCACCCCGGGCAGCAGGTGATCGTCAATCCGGCGATTTCCTGCGGTCGCTGCGATTGCTGCGTACGTGGTGACACCCATCTGTGCCGCAAGGCTGGCATGTTCGGGCGGGACATCGAGGGCTCGCTCAATCAGTACGTGTGCCTGCCGGAGCGTTTCCTTCACGTGCTTCCGGCCGGGCTTCCTCTGAACGAAGCCACGCTCATCGAGACGCTCGCTACCGTGCGCCACGCTCAAAAGCGGCTCGATCTCCGCGTTGGCGAATCCGTAGTTGTCCTGGGCGAGGGCACAAGCGGCTTGTTGCACACGCGGCTCGCAGCGCTTTCGGGTGCGAATCCGGTGATAGCCGTGTCGCGCAGTCGGTGGAAGCTCGATTTGGCGAGCGCTATGGGAGCGCATCACGCGATCGATACGGGTGCCGAGGGTTCCGTGAGCGAAGTGCTGCGCCTCACCGGAGGCAACGGCGCCGACACTGTCATCGACACCGCGGGCGGCGCCGCCGCGCTGCGTGCGGGGATAGGGATGCTGCGGCCCGGCGGCCGCTTCCTCGCGTTTTCGATCAGCCACGAGAGCGCAGGCGACCTCAACCTGTTCCCGTTCTACTACAAGGAGATCAGCGTCATCGGGTCGCGCGCGCTTCTGGCCGAGGACATGGCGCCGAGCATCGAGCTGGTAGCGGCGGGCGCGATCGATGTCAAAAGTTTCATCACGGCGACCTATCCGCTTGGGCACGCGGCGGAAGCGTTCCGGGAGTACGAGAAGAATCCCGGCCGCATCCTTCGCATCGTGATCGATTCGCAGGGCTAGCCGGTGGGCGAGCTTGTCGTATCCCTGAGAGAAGCCCAAGCGACCGATCCAAGCCGCTTCGGCCCCAAGGCGGCGAACCTCGCCGCGCTGGGCAGGGCGGGCCTTCCGGGTCCGGGCGGCTATGCGGTGGAC
Organism: Burkholderiales bacterium; assembly: GCA_036555245.1. Lineage (GTDB taxonomy): Bacteria > Pseudomonadota > Gammaproteobacteria > Burkholderiales > SG8-39 > VBDM01. The sequence goes on along the minus strand of DATBLP010000040.1, from coordinate 7,470 downwards.
GCGCGCGCGTATCGGGCGCAGCTCGCCGCGCTCGGTCTCAAGGCGACCGCGCGCGAGGTGTTCGCGGCGGAGGACCGCCCGCGGGCGAGGCGCTGCGCGCTCGACATGAAGCTCGGGCTGATGGAGAGCCCGATCGCACCCCGCCTGCTCGACCCGCTGCTCGCCGCGTGGCGCAGGATCGTCTCCACCGGACGCCGCGCCGTGGTTCGCTCCTCCGCGCTGGTCGAGGACCGCGCCGACTCAAGCTTCGCCGGCCAGTTCGAGAGCTTTCTCGAGCTGCAGAACGAGGAGGAGTTCCTGGTCGCGGTGCGCGCCTGCTGGGCGGCCCTGTGGTCGACCCGGGCCCTGCGCTACATGGCCACCCACGGCCTCGATGCCGCGGACACCGCCATGGCGCTCCTCGTTCAGCCGCTGGTCGCCGCACGCGTTTCGGGCGGCGGCCTGTCGCGCACGGCGGAAGGCGATATGGTGATCAACGCGGCGCCGGGACTCGGCTCTTCCATCGCGCAGGGAGAGGTCGTGCCCGACCGTTATGTCCTCGATCGAGCAGGAAAGTTGAAAGAGACTGCGCTCGGCCGGAAGTATCACGCGGTCGGCTGCGTGCACGGCCGGAAGGCGTTTTCGCGCTCGCTCTTCAGCGCCCCCTGCCTGAACGCGGAGGAGGCGGCGGAGCTCGGCCGGCTCATGTGCAGGGCCGAGGAAGTCACCGGCGGGCCGGTCGAGATCGAGTGGGCTCTGGATGACCAGGGAATCAAGCTGCTGCAGGCGCGGCCCTTGCACTTGGCCGAGGCGGCCGTCCCCGACGAGCTGTGGTTGCAGCATCCGCGGCTCAACGGGCATCCATCCGGAGTGGGCCGGGGAACCGGTCGTGCCCGAATCGTGAGTTGCGAATGCGAGCTGGAGCGCGTGGCGCCCGGCGACGTCCTGGTGACGGCTGTCGCCGGACCCGCGCTTTCTGAAGTGCTCGCGCATGTTGCCGGTGTCGTCACCGAACTGGGCGGCAGCACCTCGCACCTTGCTTCTCTTGCCCGTGAGCGCGGCGTGCCCATGGTACTCGGGGTCTCCGATGCGACTCGCCGCATCCCGGATGGAGCTCAGGTCGCGGTAGACGGCGTCGCCGGGGTTGTGCGATGGATGAGCGCGTGAGCGCGCTTTCCGGAGCGAACTACAAGGTGTCACTTCCGAGCACCAGCGCGGCGAGACCATCGGCTGCGCACTGCCGACGGCCGAGGCTGCGGACGGCGCCGGTGAGAAAGTGAAGGTCGGCGGCACCGGCATTCTCGCCGGCGTAAGCCTTGCATTTTGAGATCAGGCGGCCGCACGCGAGCGCTTACGGGAAAGGAGCAATGATGGCAGCCAGGGCGAAAGTGGTTCTCACCGACTATGTGTGGGACTCACTTGCGGTGGAAAAACAGATTCTCGGCGAACTCGCCGATCTCGTTCCCATGAAAACAAAGTCGCCCGACGAATTCTTGGGCGCAGCCGGCGATTGCGACGCGCTGCTGAATACCTATGCCGGACCTATTACCGCCGAGGTCATGGCCAAGATGCCCAAGTGCAAGATCATCGCGCGTTACGGCATCGGCGTGGACACGATCGACCTCGAAGCGGCCACTCAGGCCGGAATCATCGTCACCAACAACCCCAGCTATTGCATAGAGGAGGTGGCGGAACACACGATGGCGCTGCTCCTCGCCGCTGCCCGCAAGATTCCCTTCTATGACCGCATGGTGAGAGGCGGCCGGTGGGAAGTGCCGCCCGGCAAGCCCATTTTTCGGCTCGCGGGGCGCACGCTCGGCTTGGTGGGTTTTGGCAATATTGCACGCCAGGTCGCGGTGCGCGCGACCGGGTTCGGCATGCGGATCCTCTACTACGATCCTTTCGTGAGGGAAGGCCAGTCTGGCGTTCCCGGAAAGTCCGTCGACCTGGACACCCTGCTGCGCGAATCCGACTTCGTTTCGCTGCACCCGCCGCTGACGCCGCAGACGCGAAAGATGATCGGCGACGAAGCGTTTTCGAAAATGAAGCCGGCTGCGGTTCTCATCAATTGCGCCCGCGGCCCGGTCGTCGATACGGACGCGCTGGTTCGAGCCCTGGACGGGGGAAAGATCGCAGGTGCGGCGCTCGATACCGTCGACCCCGAGCCGCTGGCGAACCCGCACGCGCTGCGTGGGCGCGAAAACGTCACCATCACCCCGCATACGGCCTGGTATAGCGAGCAGGCCATGGCGGGCCTGCAGGCTGGAGCGCCGGCGGAGGTGCGCAGGGTGCTGTCAGGAGAATGGCCGGTCAACGTAGTGAACCGGGACGTGAAGGGCAGGAGCCGCGCCGGGCTATAGTACGCGAAGGACAAGGCTCACAAGGAGGAGAAGATGTCGTTGGTTCACATCCGCGCAATAGCGTTGTTTGCGTCCCTGTTCATGGCAGGCCCGGTCTTCGCGCAGGGCAAATGGATCAAGCTTGCGCCCTTCCCGGAACCGTCCGAAGAGCTGCTCGGCGCGTCCGCCGGCGGAAAGATGTACGTGTTTGCCGGCCTCGCTCCCGGCTGGAAGCCCAGAGCGCTGGTGTACGAATACGATCCGGCGACCGACAAATGGGCCAAGAAAAAACCGATGGCGCTTCCGTCGCACCATGTCGCCTTCACCGAGTACAAGGGAAAGATCTACGCCTTCGGCGGCTTCGTTCTGCCACAATCCGGTCCGCCGGCCTGGGTGCCGATCGACAATGCGTGGGAATATAATCCGGCCAGCGACAGCTGGAGGGCGCTCGCGCCCATACCTACCAAGCGGGGCTCCCCCGTTGCAGTCACCGTCGGCGACAAGATCTACGTGATCGGCGGCGCTGTCCCCGGACCCGGCCAGGGCGCCGTCCATCCGAGGCAACCGCACACCTCGGTCGGCACCGTAGAAGAATACGATCCGGCCAGGAACACCTGGCGCGCGCGTGCTTCCATGCCGACGCCGCGCAACCACGCCGTCGGGGGAGCAGTCAATGGCAAGATCTACGTCGCGAGCGGACGCGTTGGCGCAGCCTTCGTTTCCGGAGGTTCCTCCAACGTTGGCGTGACCGAAGCCTACGACCCTGCGACTGACACCTGGAGCCAGGGGCTGGCGCGCATGGCGCAGGCGAGGAGTGCCGGTGCAGGCGCAGCTTACGGCGGCCGGCTGTACATCACCGGCGGCGAATACCAGGACCCGGGAACGATGGCGACGTATCGATCGCTCGAGGCCTACGACCCCGCGACCAATACCTGGCAAACGCTGCCGCCGATGCCCGTGTCGCGCCACGGCCTGGCCGGGGCGGTCGTCGGCAGCCGGCTGCACATGGTGAGCGGAGACGTGCAATCGGCCGGAACCGGAGTGCATGTCGATACCGAGGAGCACGACGCACTGGATCTCGACGCCTTCAAGAAATGACGAAACGTCGGCGCTCCGCAGGCGCGCCGACGCTTCGTCATCCCCGCGCGAGCGAGGATCGAGCACACATGGATACTCCTGGATTCCCGCGTACGCGGGATGACGTCATCTGGACGGGATGATCGGGAGCAGAAGATACGAGGCCCGGCTGCCACCGGCATAGATAAGGTTCGTGCCGGTGTTGTAGTCCGCGCTGTAGTGAGTGTAAGGGGAACTGCCCACTCCGTCGCGCGGCTGGATATCGAGCCGGATGCGGTGTCCCTTCCTGAAGACCATGCAGGTCGGCCAGATTTCGACATCGAGGCGGACGATCTCGCCAGGCTTCAGCCAATCGCGCTTCAAGTGCGCGTGGTACGGGCGGTAGGGCCTCGAGAGCGTCTCGTCGAGCGCGCGGTGCGATGCGCGCAGCCAGCCCTTCGCCACGGGTATCGGCTGACTCTGCTGGCCGAGCTCGAAGACGTCCTTGCCGTCCGGCCCGATGTTGCGGAGCGTGGCGAAGACATCCATGTCCTCGGTGGTGCTCGACACCCACAGCGCGAGCACGAGCGGCCCGGTCACTTCGGTATCTTCGCGCAGCGGCTCGGTCTCGAACGACACGCCCATCTCGGGGAGACTTCCAGCAAGCGCAGTTGAAGTCCACGAAGCCGAGGCGACCCCGGCCTTGGTCATCCCGCTCGCCGCATACGAGAATGACGTCGACCGCTTCGGCGCGTCGGCAACGAGAGCGCCCGCGGCGACGAGCCCGCGCGCCCGGGCCTCGAGGTACAGCTTCGTCCACCGAGTGCGGCGCACTGGCCATTCGTTCTCGAAGCGCCATTCGTGGTTGCCGTGACCGCCTTTGCGGATGAGGAGCTTCACCGGCGCCTCGCGCATGATCCCCGTGTCGTTTCCCTTCAGCCAGTGATCCAGGAACCGTAGCTGATCGCTACGGCCTTCGGCGGAATAGAACGGGTGATAGTGCGTGCCGGCGTGAATGCGCAGCTTCTTCTGCTTCGATGCCGCACGGAGGAAGCCCTCCGTATTTCCGCGCAGATGCAGCCCGGTGCCGCTCCAGTTGCCCACGGTGTACAACGGAACGTCGATGTTCTCCCAGACAGCGCGCCGGCCGCGCCACCACTCGCCATCGAGATTGTGGTGCATATATTCCCATAGCCATGGCGTGGAAAACGCATCGGTGGCGGAACCCTGCGGCTTGCCGAGCAGGTGATGCGCCATGTGATTGTTCCACCAGCCCGTGGCAAAACCGAACGAGAAGATCCCGCCGTGGTAGCCGAAGTCGCGGTACATGTCGGCCGCGCCCTCCCAAGGGATCATCGCTTTCAGCGACGGTGGCTTGAGGCTCGCGACCAGCCACTGGGTCATTGCGTAGTAGGAGATGCCATTCGCGCCGACCCGCCCGTTGCTCCAAGGTTGAACTGCCGCCCATTCGATGGCATCGTAGAAATCCCGCGCTTCCGAAGGCGACCAGGGATCGGTCCGCCCAGGGGATTTCCCCGACCCGCGTCCGTCCACCCGCAAGCTTGCATAGCCGCGCGGTACCCACCATAGCGGATTCACCGTTTCCCAGTTCATGTAGGGGTTCGGCGCCTCCTCGAGATCGGAAGGCGGGACCCAGAGCTTGTCCTTCTGGTAGGAGCCCAGATTGATGATGACGGGAAACCTGCCGCCCGACTTTGGGCGGAAGACGTCCGCTTTCAGCCGTGCACCGTCGCGCGTCGGGATCTCGAGGTCTTTTTCGACGACGAGATCGTATCGCGGCGGCGAGACGCCACGCCGCGTTGTCTTGGTCCGCGTCAACGACTATTCGATCTTGATGTTTGCCGTGCGCAGGAAATCTCCCCACGCATGGGTTTCCTTCTCCACCAGCACCTGGAACTGTGCCGGCGAGGGTGAAAGGGTGACGTCGAGCATCTTCTTGGCGAGGTCGTCCTTCATCGCAGGGTTCGACAGGATTGCTGCAACGCCCCTGTAGATCTTGTCGATGATCGGCTTCGGCGTCGCGGCCGGTGCGAACATTCCCTGCCAGGCGTTGGTGCCGATTCCCGCGTAGCCGAGCTCCGTCATAGTCGGCACGTTCGGCAGCTCGGCCAGCCTGCGCGGAGCTGTCGTCGCGAGCGGCTTCATCTTCCCGGCGCGCACGTGCGGCAGCGTCGAGGAAAGGTTGATGAACGCGACCTGCGTCTCGTTGGCGAGCAGCGACGGAATCATCTTCCCGGCACCGTCCTTGTAGGGCACGTGCGTCAGCTCGATCCCTGCCGCCCGCTTGAACTTCTCCATGTCGAGGTGCGGGTAGCTGCCGATCCCGGCCGAGGCGTAGTTGATCTTGCCGGGGTTCTTCTTCGCCTCGGCGATCAGGTCGGCGAGCGAGTTGGCCGGGAAACTCGCGCCGACGGCGATGATATGAGGGATCTCGACCAGCTTGGCGATGCCCACGAGGTCACGCGAAGGCTTGATGGACATCGTCTTGGCGAAGGTATTTTCGTTGATAGTGTTGGTTGACACGTTGCCGACGAAGAGCGTGTACCCATCGACAGGCGCCTTGGCGACCGCCTCCATCGCAAGGTTGCCGGAAGCCCCTGGCCGGTTTTCAACCACGAAGCTCTGGCCCATCGACTCGGTCAGCTTGGCGGAAACGATGCGGGCGATGATGTCGGTAGCGCCGCCCGGCGCGTAGGGTACGAGGATCTTGACCGGCCGGGTAGGATAGGAACCGGCCGATTGGGCTGCGGCATGCAAGGGCAGGGCAACGAGCGCCGCCAAGACAATTCTTCGGTAGTCCTTGATTGGAAACATGCACTCTCCTCCGTTGCGGATTGAACGACCCCAGGCCGGCGCTTGGTCGGCCGGCTCCAAATTTCGAGAGCCATGATAACCCGATCCATAAGATCGGGAGCATGCTGATTCACCAACCCGTATAATCGCGGAGCGACACCATCCGAATACGGCGGGCCTCCCCGCATTGCAGCCTAGCGAACCTGGTCAGGTCCGGAAGGAAGCAGCCACAGCTATTCTCTGCAAGTGCCGGGGTAAGGCTCGCCACCTGTCTGGCACTCAAGAACATAGCTCGGAAAGCGCCGCAAAAGCACTGGACTGAACATTGATCCTTGATCCTTCTCGCGGCTGCTAGAATTTCCGCATGAGCTACCAAGTCCTTGCCCGGAAATGGCGTCCGCGCGACTTCGAATCGCTGGTCGGGCAGGAACACGTCGTGAAGGCCCTTCGCCATGCGCTGGACGAGAAGCGCCTGCATCACGCCTATCTGTTTTCTGGAACCCGCGGAGTCGGGAAGACGACGCTCGCTCGCATCCTCGCGAAGTCCCTGAATTGCGAGACGGGAATCAGCTCCCGTCCCTGTGGAAAGTGTTCGACGTGCATCGAGATCGACGCCGGCCGGTTCGTCGATCTGATTGAAGTCGACGCTGCAACCAACACCAAAGTGGACGAAATGCGGCAGCTCCTGGAGAACGCGGTGTACGCGCCGACCCGGGGGAGGTTCAAGGTTTACGTGATCGACGAAGTCCACATGCTCTCGACTTCGGCGTTCAACGCGATGCTCAAGACGCTGGAAGAGCCGCCGGAGCACATCAAATTCATCCTCGCCACCACGGATCCGCAGAAGATCCCCGCGACGGTGCTGTCCCGCTGCCTGCAGTTCAACCTCAAGCAGATGCCTTCTCCCGCAATCGCTTCCCATCTGGCCAGGATTCTCGCCGAGGAAAGGATTCCCGCCGAGGAGCCGGCCCTGAAGCTCCTGGCGGACTGCGCGCGCGGCAGCATGCGCGACGCCTTGTCCCTGCTCGACCAGGCGATCGCCCACAGCGGCGGCAAGGTAACTGAACAGGCCGTTCGCGCGATGCTCGGAGCGATAGACGACACCTATTTGTACTCGATACTCGAGACGCTTGCGCGGCGGGACGCGCGGGCCCTGCTCGCAGTCGCCGAAGACATGCGCTCCCGCAGCATTGCTTTCGACAGCGCGCTTCAGGAGCTCGGGGCGCTGTTGCACCGGATTGCGCTCGCACAGGCGGCACCCGACGCCGCGGACGCAGGCGGG
>DATBLP010000086.1:0-31131 GCA_036555245.1 Burkholderiales bacterium | reverse complement strand
CTTCCTGAGGGGCAAGCCCTGCTGCGGAATAAAGCTGGCTCAAGCGGTACGTCACATCTTTATACATGGCCTCTTGACGCCGAGTGCCAATTCAGCGGAGCCACTCGCTGCAAGTGCGATATGCAACAGATTGGCGTTGTTGCTAATGCGAATTATGGATCGCGAATTCGTTGCGAAGATTGAGACATTGGATCGGCTAGTGCCAGTAGCCCCGGCACCGGGCGACGACAGCGATATCCCATTCTGAAGAGCGCGCGGTGTTAGTACGGCGGCCAAGGTATCGGGCGTAGACCCATGCCTGATGCAGCGAAGGAAAGGTGGCGGAGAGAGAGGGATTCGAACCCTCGATACGGGGTTAATCCGTATAACGCCTTAGCAGGGCGCCCCCTTCGACCACTCGGGCATCTCTCCGAATTCCTTACGGCAACCGCCGCGACGATACCACGCGGCGGTCGAACATGCCACCTGCGGCTGAGCTTTGCGCATCAAGCCGGCTGATCCAGGCCGAAGGCCTTGTGCAGGGCGCGCACGGCAAGCTCCAGATACTTTTCGTCGATCACCACGGAGATCTTGATCTCGGAGGTCGAGATCATCTGGATATTGATGCCCTCCTCCGCCAGGGTGCGGAACATCTGGCTGGCGATGCCGGCGTGGGTGCGCATGCCGACGCCGACCATGGACACCTTGCAGATCCTGTTGTCGCCGCGGATGTCGGTGGCCTTGATGTGGTCCTTGACCTGCTGGTTCAGGACCTCGAGCGCCTTCTGGTATTCACTGCGGTGCACGGTGAACGACAGGTCGGTCATGCCGTCGACGCTGGCGTTCTGAATGATCATGTCGACGTCGATATTGGCATCGCCTACCGGACCCAGAATCGCATAGGCGATCCCCGGACGGTCGGGCACTCCCGCCACGGTGATTTTCGCTTCGTCCTTGTTGAAGGCGATTCCTGAAATGATGGCCTGTTCCATCTTGTCGTCTTCCTCGAATGTTATCAATGTGCCCTCGCCTCCCTCCTCGAAACTGGAAAGGACGCGCAGTCTGACTTTGTACTTCCCGGCGAATTCGACCGAGCGGATCTGCAGAACCTTCGAGCCGAGACTTGCCATCTCGAGCATTTCCTCGAACGTGATCGAACGCAGCCGGCGCGCCTCGGGGACGATGCGCGGATCGGCGGTGTATACGCCGTCGACGTCGGTATAGATCTGGCACTCCTCGGCCCTCAGCGCGGCCGCAAGCGCCACCGCGGTCGTGTCGGATCCGCCCCGGCCGAGCGTGGTGATGTTTCCGTTGGCGTCCACTCCCTGGAAACCCGCGACGACCACGACCCGACCCTGCGCAAGATCGGCGCGCATGGCCGCATCGTCGATCTTCTGTATGCGCGCCTTGGTGTGCGCACTGTCGGTGAGGATTCGAACCTGCGACCCGGTATAGCTGCGCGCCTCGATGCCGCGCTCCATCAAGGCCATGGACAGAAGACCGATGCTGACCTGCTCCCCGGTCGCCATCACGACATCGAGCTCCCGCGAAGCGGGGTTGGGCTGAATTTCCTTGGCGAGCGCGACGAGTCTGTTGGTTTCTCCACTCATTGCCGAAACCACGACAACGAGCTGATGCCCGGATGTGCGAAATTTCGCGATCCGTTCTGCGACGCTCTTGATCCGCTCGGTCGTCCCCACCGAGGTGCCGCCGTATTTTTGAACGATTAGCGCCATGCGGATGCCGGGAAAGCGTTGAATTTTATCGCAAAATCTCCGTCTGCGTACGGGGCTATCGAACACCAATCGTCGCTGGCACGGTCCGTGCTGATTTGGCCTTTGATATTCGAACTCAAATCGGCAATTAGGACCAAGAAACCATGAAGATGCTGGAAGTCATCAACCCGCGGGAGATCCGCAGGCGGCTGGGACTCAATCAGGAGGAGTTCTGGACCCGGATCGGGGTTACGCAAAGCGGCGGCTCACGCTATGAAAGCGGCCGCAACATGCCCAAGCCCGTGCGCGAATTGCTGCGACTGGTTCACGTCGAGCGCATCGACCTCAGCCGGGTGAAGAAGGAAGACTTCGAAATCATCGATCACCTGAAGTCGCATCACTCGGAGCTCTACCAGACCCTGCGCAGAGCCGTTCGCACCAAGCGCAGGAAACCGGAGATATCGCAACACTAGCCCGACACTCTTCGCTGGGCCGGCGGGCCAGGACAAGCAAGACGCAGACAGCACTGCGCTGGGGACACGGGAGGGAAACTTGGGGGCGGCAGGCCAAATCTGCCGCCTCTCTTTTTGTCTTCCTGGCGCAGAGCGGGCCCACCTGAAGGTCGGCTGGACCCTGCCAGGGGGCTCAGCGTTTCTTCCCGAGCAGCGTGCCACGGCAGCGCTGCGCGCCGCAATGGCAGGGATGTGCGCTCTTCGCGGCGAGCGTGTGGGGCTCGTCCAGAACCAGGTTGTAGTCGTAGGTCAATTCCTCGCCTGTCCGGATATTCCGGATCGCCTCGATGTAGATTCGCCCTGCGTCGTCCACCGCCTCGCAGTTGGGGCTGCAGGAGTGGTTGATCCAGCGCGCCGAATTGCCCTTCCGGGTTGCGTCGATCACCGTTTTTCCGTCGACGACAAACAGCATGGTGTGCGGCGCCCACCCATTCTCGGAGGTGTGGCGGCGATCGGCTTCGCGCTGGCTGATCCGCTCGCCGACATATTCAACAACGCGCGCGCCTTTGCGGATGGGCCGCAAGGCGAAGACGCCGCGGCCATGTAGGGTCGAGCAGCGGACGGAGAAACGCCGCGAGGAGCGCTGTTTGCGAGGCATGAGGCGGTGAGCCTATTGGATTTGACTGGCGGAGAGTGAGGGATTCGAACCCCCGAAGCGCTTGCGCGCTTGCTGGTTTTCAAGACCAGTGCAATCAACCGCTCTGCCAACTCTCCGCGGTTCCGCGCTAAGTGCTTGTCGGGGCTTGAATTGTAACACCGCGCCCCAAGCTAAGGATCGCCCGCGTCGGCTCGCGATAGCGTTCCGAAATGCGTGCTTGAAACTTGTGCGGGCTTGACCTACTCTAACGCACGTTATCGCAGTATTTGACGGAGGAAGCTTAATGCAACCCAGTCTCCAACCGATCCAGACCGGCAACCCGGCCGCGCGGGAATACTCCCTGCAGCAAAACCGGGTGCTTCGCAATACCTACTGGCTGCTCGCCCTGTCACTCATACCGACGGCAATCGGCGCAGCGATCGGCACCAATATCAACCTCGGCTTTCTGCGGACCAGTCCGGGCTTGTCCTTCATCGCAATCCTCGCGATCTTCTACGGATGGATCTTCGCGATCGAGCGCAACCGCAACAGCGCCCTGGGTGTCGGGCTGCTGCTCGGATTCACGCTGTTCATGGGTCTGCTGCTCGGGCCCCTGTTTCAGTTCGTGCTCGGCTTCCGGAACGGCATCCAGCTCGTGATGATGGCTGCGGGCGGCACCGCCGCAGTCTTCTTCGGGCTGGCGGGCCTTGCGACATCGACAAAGCGGGATTTCGGCTTCCTCGCCAAGTTTCTGTTCGCGGGGTTCGTCGTCATCATGCTGGCGGTCGTCGCCAACTTCTTCCTGGCGAGCCCCGCTCTGCACCTGACCCTTCTCGGCGCGTTCATCCTTTTCTCATCGGCGGTGATCCTGTTTCAGGTGAACGCGATCGTGCGCGGCGGGGAAACCAACTATGTTTCGGCGACGCTGACTTTGTACGTGTCGATCTACAACATCTTCTCCAGCCTGCTGCAGCTTCTGGGAATATTCGGAGGCAGCCGCGACTGAGCCGGCTCGGCTCCGAAAAAGGGCGCCCCGGCGCCCTTTTTCTTTGGGCGGCCGTCAGCGCTCAAAACAGGCGAGGGATTCCACGTGCGAGGTGTGCGGAAACATGTTCACGACGCCCGCGGCCGCCAGCCGGTAGCCCTGCGCGTGAACCAGGACCGCGCTGTCGCGCGCGAGGGTCGCGGGGTCGCAAGAAACGTATACGATCCGACGCGGCGGATTTCTCTCGAAAGACTTCACCAGCTCGATCGCTCCGTCCCGCGGCGGATCCAGCAATGCCTTGTCGCAGGCCGGGAGTCGCGCGCAGAAGACGGCATCGAAGAGATCGGCCGTCTGGAAGCTGCATTGATCGGCGAGACCGTTTGCGTTCGCGTTTGCCCTCGCGCGCGCGACCAGTGCCGCGCTGCCTTCCAGCCCGAGAACAACCGCGCCGCGGCGGGCGGCCGGAAGACTGAAGTTACCCAGGCCACAAAAGAAATCGCTCACCTTTTCGCCCGGCTGCGGATCGAGCAGGCCCAACGCTGACCGGACCAGCAGCCGGTTCACCGCGGGGTTGACCTGAGTGAAGTCGGTCGGCCCGAACGCCATCCGCAATCCGAATTCGGGCAGCGCATAGTAGAGAGCGGGTCCCTCGAGCGGCCAGAACCGCTTGGCGGAGTCCGGCCCGGCCTCCTGCAACCACAGCTCCACGCCACGCTCCCCGGCAAATCGCCTGAGCAGTTCCAGGTCTTCCGCCCCCGGCGGAGCAAGCACGCGCAGGACCAGTGCAATTTTCCCCTCTCCCACGGCCACTTCTACCTGAGGCAGGCGCTCGCGCAGCGCGAGCGAGCCGATGAGTGCGCGCAATGGAGTGATGAGCTCCGACACGCGAGGCGGCAGCACCTCGCAGCTCGTCATGTCGGCGACGAAGCTCGACTTGCGTTCGTGAAAACCGACCAGCGACCCGCCCTTCTTGGGAACATACCGGGCGGAGAGCCGGGCGCGGTGGCGATATCCCCAGGAGACGCCATGGATCGCCCGCAGAACCGTCTCAGGATGCACCCGGCCGATATGCCAAAGGGCATCCTCGAGCACGCGCTGCTTCACCGCGATCTGCGTGGCCTCGTCGAGATGCTGCATCGAGCACCCGCCGCAGGTTCCGAAAAACCTGCATCGCGGGTGAACTCGCGCCGCCCCCTCTTTTTCGATGCGCACGATCTGGGCGGCTTCCCAGGCCGGTTTCTTGCGGTAGGAAGCATACTCGAGCCATTCGTCGGGTGCGGCTCCGTCGACGAATATCGTCTTTCCCCCGACGTGCGCCACCCCGCGGCCCTGCCGATCGAGGGATTCGATGCGGACGATCGGCACGACGGGCCGCCCCGTCACTTCCACCGGTCGACGAACTCCCGCCAGTGAGCGTCGCGAAGCTTGGCGAGCGTGTCTCGGACCAGCTCCACCTCGCGGCGGTAGCCGCTTTCATCAAGCACGCCGCGCAGGCGCTGAAAGCGCAGGAACAGCAAATAGGTGTTTGCGGCGTCGGTTTCGCAATAGTTCCGGATCGCGGCGATTTCTCCCGCCCGAAAGGCCTCCCATACCTTCGAACCGTCCATTCCCAGCTTCCCCGGGAGGCCGAGCAGGCGCGCCAGTTCGTCCAGCGCTACATAGTTCCGGCCCTGGTAGAGAGCCAGAAAATCCATCAGGTCGAGGTGCCGCGTGTGGTAGCGGCTGAGATAGTTGTTGAAGCGGAATTCGCGATCGTCGTCCCCGGTGTCCCAATAGCGAGGCGCCGACAAGCCGTGCACCAGGCTGCGATAGTGAAGCACGGGAAGATCGAATCCGCCCCCGTTCCATGAAACGAGCTGCGGCGTGTACTTGCCGATGCCATCGAAAAAACGCTGGATCAGCTCCCCTTCCCCGTCCGCGGCAGAACCCAGGGACCAGCAGCGGAAGGACTCGCCTTCCCGCAGCGCGCAGGCGATGGCGACCACGCGATGCAAATGCGGCGGCAGGAAGTCTCCTCCGGTGCGCGCGCGCCTCTCGCGAAAAGCGAACTCGGCGACATCGCGGTCCGGAAGCGCCGCATCGATTCCGTGAAGCAGGCGTATGCCGTCGAGGTCCGGCACCGTCTCGATGTCGAAAGCGAGTATCGGCGTCATTCGCGCGCGGAAGGCGCCGTCAGTCTGGGAAGACGCCGGTCGAAAGATAGCGATCGCCGCGGTCGCAGACGATCGAAACGATGGTGGCTTTCTCGACCTGGCGCGATATCCTCAGTGCGACCGCGATTGCGCCGCCCGAGGAGATGCCTGCGAAGATGCCCTCCTCGCGAGCCAGGCGGCGGGCCATCTCTTCCGCATCGGCCTGACTCACGTATTCCAGGCGGTCGACGCGGGCGCGGTCGTAAATCTTCGGAAGATAGGCTTCCGGCCATTTGCGGATCCCCGGGATCTGCGACCCTTCCTCGGGTTGGCAGCCGATGACCTGCACCTTGGGGTTCTTCTTCTTCAAGTAGCGCGAGCAGCCCATGATGGTCCCGGTGGTGCCCATGCTGCTCACAAAATGCGTGATTGCGCCCTTGGTCTCGCGCCAGATCTCGGGCCCGGTGCCCTCGTAGTGCGACAGAGGATTGTCCGGATTGGCGAACTGATCGAGGATTCGCCCCTTGCCCTCGCGCTGCATCTTCTCGGCGAGATCGCGCGCCGCTTCCATGCCGCCCGTCTTGGGGGTGAGGATGATCTCCGAGCCGAAGGCACGCATGGTCTGGCGCCGCTCCGCGGACAAGTGCTCCGGCATGATCAGGACCATCCGGTATCCGCGTATCGCCGCGGCCATCGCGAGAGCGATGCCGGTATTCCCGCTCGTCGCCTCGATCAGAGTATCGCCCGGTTTGATGGTACCGCGCTTCTCCGCGCGCACGATCATCGACATCGCCGGCCGATCCTTCACCGAACCGGCGGGATTGTTGCCTTCAAGCTTGCACAGGACGACGTTCGAGGTCTTGCCCGGAAGGCGCTTCAGCCTGACCAGCGGGGTGTCGCCTACGGTATCCTCGATCGTCTTGTAGGCGGGATCGGGATTGCGAGTCATCTTTGTATGATATCGCATGCGGCTTGGCAGTTCACCGCGGCCGGCCGCGAGGCGACGCAAACCTCAGCCGCCGGCCGTTCCTTCTCCCTCGAGGAGATGCTGGCAGTACTTCGCTACCCCTTGCTCGACCGTCAGGAACTGCGCCGCATAGCCGGCCCGGCGCAGCGCGCCGATGTCCGCCTGGGTGAAGTTCTGGTACTTGCCCTTGAGCGCCTCCGGGAAAGCGGCGTAGTCGACCAGACCGTTCCGGCGCGCGTCCTCGATACCGATCGGCTGTTCGTTCTGCGCCTGCCGGCACGCGTTGATTACCGTGATCGCAACGTCGTTGAAGCTCTGCGCTCTCCCGGACCCTACATTGAAAATGCCCGAGATCTCGGGGTGGTCGAGAAAATGGAGATTAACCTTGACCACGTCCTCCACCGAGACAAAATCGCGCCGTTGTTCGCCGTCTCCGTAGCCGCCGGAGCCCACGAACGGGCGCACTCGCCGGTCCTTCCGATACTGATTGAAGAAATGCCAGGCAACCGAAGCCATGCGCCCCTTGTGCCATTCGCTGGCCCCGTATACGTTGAAGTAGCGGAATCCTGCGACCTGCGAACCTGCGTCGTCCAGCCGGCGGCGAACCGCCTGGTCAAACAGGAACTTCGAATAGCCGTAGATGTTGAGCGGCGCCTCGAACTGGCGCTCCTCGCGAAACGTGGTGCTCGCGCCGTAGACAGCGGCCGAGGAGGCGTAGATCAGGGGCACCTCATCCTGCAGGCAGTACTCGAGGAGCGCCATGGAATAGCGGTAGTTGTTCTCCATCATGAAGCGGCCGTTGGTCTCCATGGTGTCGGAGCAGGCGCCTTCGTGGAACACGGCGTCGATCGAGCCGCTGAAATCGTCCGCCGCGAGGCGCGTGCGGAATTCGTCCTTGTCCAGGAAATCGGCGATCTCGCATTGCGCGAGGTTCCGGAATTTGTCACCCCGTTCCAGGTCGTCCACGGCCAGAATCTGGCGCTCACCGCGCGCATTGAGCGCGCGGACCAGGTTCGAGCCGATGAACCCGGCGGCTCCCGTGACCACGTAGTACATTCCTTCGGCCTCCGTTCAGCTCTCTTCGAATGCGGTCAGCAGCTCCTGCGGACGGACCACCGCCGTCCCCAGCTTGCCAACGACGATTCCGGCGGCCCGATTGGCAATCGCAGCGGCCTCCTCCAGGGGCAGGCCTGCCCCCAGCATCACGCCGAGGGTGGCGATGACAGTATCGCCCGCGCCGCTGACGTCGAACACTTCGCGCGCGCGCGCCGGCTCGTGGCGGACCTTTCCCTGCTGGTAAAGAGTCATGCCTTCCTCGCTGCGCGTCACCAGCAGCGCCCGCAATTGCAGCTTCTCGCGCAGATCCTGCGCTTTCGCGGTGAGTTCCTCCTCGCTCTTCCAGCGGCCCACCACCTCGCGAAGCTCCGAGCGGTTCGGGGTGACAATGCTCGCGCCCCGGTAGCGCAAGTAGTCGTCCCCTTTCGGATCCACCAGCACGGTCTTGCCCTGCTCGCGGGCGATCTCGATCATTTGAACGATATGCGCCAGTCCGCCTTTGCCGTAGTCGGACAAGATGATGATGTTCCGATCGGCGATCATCTGCCGATAGTCAGTGAGCTTGTCGAGGAGCACTTCGCGGCTCGGGGGAGTCTCGAAATCCACGCGCAGCATCTGCTGGTGTCCGCCGATCACGCGCAGCTTGACCGTCGTGGAAATCTCTCCGTCCCGGCGCAGACTCGCGCTGACACCCGCCTTTTGCAGCAGCTCCTCGAGCCTGCGGCCCGGCTCGTCGTCGCCGACTACCGACAGCAAGGCCACATTCGCCCCCAGGGCGGCGGCGTTGGCGGCGGCGTTTGCCGCCCCGCCCGGCGTCTCCCTGGTGCGGCCGGTTTCGATCTTGACGATCGGCACTGGCGCCTCGGGAGAAATCCGGCTGACCTCGCCGTACCAGTAGCGGTCGAGCATGACGTCGCCGACCACCAAGACCCGTGCCTTGTGCAGCTCCGAGAAGATCAACTTTTCCGCTTTCAACTTCCGGTCCCCGCCGCGGCCCGACCGATGGGATAGTACTCCAGCCCGTGGCGCCTCATTTCCTGCGGATCGTAGAGATTGCGACCGTCGAAAACCGCCGGCGTCTTCAGGCGCGCGCGGATCGCCTGGAAGTCAGGACTGCGGAATTCCTGCCACTCGGTGACTACGGCAAGCGCGTCCGCGGCCTCCAGTGCGGCGAGCGGCGTGTCGGCGTAGTGGATGCCCTTGAGGCCCGCAAAGATCCGCTTGGCGACAGGCGTTGCCACCGGGTCGTACGCACTGACCGTTGCGCCGTTCGCGATCAGTTCCTCGATCAGCACGCTGCTGGAGGCTTCCCGCATGTCGTCGGTGTTGGGCTTGAATGCAAGCCCCCAGACGGCGATGCGCCTGCCCGCAAGCCTGCCGTCGAATCGCCGGAGAATCTTCCTCGCCAGTACGCGCTTCTGACCGGCGTTCACCCGCTCCACCGCCTCCAGGATGGGCAGCTCGCCGCCGGCTTCCCTGGCGGTCCGAATCAGCGCCTTCACGTCCTTCGGAAAGCAGGAGCCCCCATAGCCTGCGCCCGCGTAGAGGAATTGATAACCGATCCTTGGATCGGAGCCGATTCCCTTGCGGACTTCCTCGATGTCGGCCCCGAGGCGTTCGGCGAGATTCGCCAGTTCGTTCATGAACGATATCCGCGTTGCGAGCATTCCATTGGCGGCGTACTTGGTGAGCTCCGCGGACCGCACGTCCATGAGGAACAGACGCTCGTGACTGCGCTGGAACGGCGCATAGAGCGTGCGCATGACCTGAACGGCCTGTGCATCGTCCGCCCCTATGACGATCCGGTCCGGCCGCATGAAATCTTCCACCGCGGCTCCCTCTTTCAGGAACTCCGGATTCGAGACGACCGCGAACGGGACCGCCGCGCCGCGCTGAGCGAGTTCCGCCGCTATCGCTGCGCGCACCTTGTCGGCGGTGCCGACGGGCACGGTCGATTTGTTCACGACCACCCGGTAATCGGTCATATGCCGCCCGATGGAGCGGGCCGCCGCCAGCACGTGTTGCAGGTCGGCCGATCCGTCTTCGTCGGGCGGAGTGCCGACCGCGATGCACTGGACAATTCCAAACCGGACCGCGTGCTCGACGTCCGTGCTGAAGCTCAGCCGCTCGGCGGCCCGATTGCGCCTGACGACTTCCGCGAGACCCGGCTCGTAGATGGGAATCCCGCCGTCCCGCAGCGTGCGGATCTTTGCCTCGTCGAGATCCAGGCAGAGCACCTCGTTTCCCGCATCCGCGAAACACGCACCGGTAACCAGTCCCACGTAGCCGGCGCCGATCATCGTTATCTTCATGCCAGTCCTTCTATGCCAGTTTCGAATTCACGATAGAGCCGGGTGGAACACCGGAAATTCCGCGCCAAGTCCTGGACCCCGCCCGTCACGGTGTCAACTCGAACTCTTCGCTGCGTTTCGGCGGATAGGTCTCCCATCCGCCGCATGCCGGGCAATGCCAGTAGAACTGGCGCGCCTTGAATCCGCAGTTCTCGCATCGATAGCGTGCAAGCCGCCTCGTGTGGCCGTGCACGAGATTGCGAACCAGCTCCAGATCATGACGGCGCTCCATGGGCTCCACCAGGAGCTGCGCCTCGAGCAATTTGTCGAGCCCGAGAAGAGTCTGGTTGCGTCGCAGCTCATCCCGCACGACCTTATAGGCGGTTTCCGGACCCTCCGAATCAAGCGTGGACTGGAATACCACGTCGAGCAGATCGAGCGAGGGGGAACTTGCGAGATAGCCGCGCAGCAGCGTAAGGCCTTCCTCCGTGCGCCCGAGCGCGCGATGGCTCTCCAGCAGGCGTTGCGCGACCAGCGCGAGATACGCCGGGTTCTGCTGCTCGATCCGCTTCCAGGCTTCGATGGCGCCGGCATGGTCGCCGGCGTTCGCATTGATATCACCCAGAATGATGCTGGCACGGACGCACTTGCGGTGCGCCGCGAGCGACGCGTCGAGGTAACGCTTTGCCCCGTCCGGGCGCGAATGGGTCACCTCGGACATGGCGAGCTCGCAATAGTAGTTGGCGATTTCCTTCTGGGCAGACTGGCCGGAATCCTTTTCGAGCTCCCGCGCCACACCGATGGCTTTCGTCCAGTCCTTCTCCTGCTGATAGATCTCGATCAGGAATCTCAGCGCCTCGACGCGATGCGGCGAATCCTTGAGCTTGAGGAAGACTTCCTCGGCTCTGTCGAGCAACCCGGCTTTCAGATAGTCCTGCCCGAGCTCGACCATCGCGTGCAGACGCTGCTCCGCCACCAGATCCGATCGCTCCAGCAGGTTGAGGTGCATGCGGATGGCACGCTCGGTCTCGCCGCGCCGGCGGAACAGACTGCCGAGCGCGAAATGCAGCTCGACCGTCTCGGGATCGACTTTGACCACCTCGATGAACGCCTCGATGGCCTTGTCCGGCTGTTCGTTGAGAAGGAAATTCAGGCCTTTGAAATAGGAACGCGGCAGTTGCCGCGACTCGGAGAGGAGGTGCTTGATATCGATGCGCGCCGCGAGCCATCCCAGGCCGAAAAACAGGGCAAATCCGAACAGCCACCAGAGCTCGAAGTCCATTGTGAACAAGGTCAGGGCCCTGCCTGCAGCCCTGCGCCCTTCGCGCGGAGTTCCCGCTTCAAGCGCAGTATCTCGCGGTGCTGTCGAAACCCGCGTGAAAGGCAGGCAAGCACTCCCAGCAGTGCGCCCAGAAAGAACGCCGCAAGCAGCGCCACAATCAGGGGCGCTTCCCATGCCAGGCCGGGAAGAAGGCGCAGCGTAACGAGATCTTCGTTCTTCAGCGCAAACACGAATACTCCCACGAACAGCAGCGCCCACAGCACACGAGTGACGTACGTCACGAGTCTCATCGAACCAAGCACCCAGGGTTCGCCCGGTTGTCCTTTCCGAATCCAAGCTCTCGAAATGGTCGCTGCATCCTGTGCCTGCGACGGTTTCCCGCGGGAAATATGGGGGCAAGCATCCGACGCTGCGCGCTCCAAAGCAAAACGGCGGCACCTCTCCGATGCCGCCGTCCGCGCCCAGCAGGTTCGCCCTATTTCCGGTCGACCCGCTCGCGCAATTCCTTCCCGGCCTTGAAGTGCGGCACAAATTTCTCCGGGACGTGAACCTTTTCGCCGGATTTCGGGTTGCGGCCGACGCGCGCCGGCCGATGATTCAGCCCGAAACTGCCGAACCCCCGGATTTCGATGCGCTCCGCCTTCACCAGGCTCTGCGCCATCGCCTCGAGAATCATCTTGACCGTGAACTCGGCATCCTTGGCGACGAGCTGCGGGTAGCGCGCCGCCAGCCTTGCGATCAATTCGGACTTCGTCATCTCCCTATTCCCGGCTACTGTTGGGCGTTCTTGTTGTCCAGTTTTGCCTTGAGAAGCGCCCCAAGATTGGTGCTCCCGGTGCTGGCGGCACTTTCGCTCTGGAGCTTGGCCATCGCTTCATTCTCCTCGGCGAGGTCCTTCTGCTTGATCGACAAGTTGATGGTGCGGTTCTTTCGGTCGATGTTGATGACCATTGCGGTCACGCTGTCGCCCTCCTTCACATGGTTGCGGGCGTCCTCGACGCGGTCGCGCGCGATCTCCGAGGCGCGCAGGTAGCCCTCGACGTCTCCCGTCAGGACGATCACCGCACCCTTGGCGTCGACCGACTTCACCGTACCCGATACCAGCTTGCCTTTCTCGTGGCCTGCGACGAAATTGTTGAACGGATCGCCCTCGAGCTGCTTGATTCCGAGCGAGATACGCTCGCGCTCCACGTCGATCGACAGCACTTGCGCCTCGATCTCCTCGCCCTTCTTGAAGTTGCGCACCGCTTCTTCGCCCGGAGCAGTCCAGGAAAGGTCCGAAAGATGGACCAGGCCGTCGATGCCTCCGGGCAGACCGATGAAGATCCCGAAATCGGTGATCGACTTGATCTGGCCCTTGACCTTGTCGCCTTTCTTGAAGTTCATCGAAAACTCTTCCCAGGGATTCGGCATGCACTGCTTCATTCCGAGGGAGATGCGGCGCCGTTCCTCGTCGATCTCGAGAATCATGACCTCTACTTCGTCGCCCAGAGCCACGACTTTGGACGGATGCACGTTCTTGTTCGTCCAGTCCATCTCAGAAACGTGCACCAGGCCCTCGATGCCCTGCTCGACCTCGACGAATGCGCCGTAGTCGGTGAGATTGGTGACCTTGCCGAAGAGGCGGGTACCGGCCGGATAGCGGCGCGACAGGCCCACCCAGGGATCGTCGCCAAGCTGCTTCATGCCGAGGGAAACGCGGTTCTTCTCGGTATCGAACTTCAGGACCTTGGCCGTGACCTCGTCGCCGACGGCGAGCACCTCGGAGGGATGCTTCACGCGCCGCCAGGCAAGGTCCGTGATGTGCAGGAGGCCGTCGATGCCGCCCAGATCCACGAAGGCGCCGTAGTCGGTGATGTTCTTGACAATGCCTTTGACGACCGCCCCTTCCTGGAGATTGGAGAGCAGCGCCTCGCGTTCCGCCCCTTGCGAGGCTTCGAGCACGGCGCGCCGCGACACCACCACGTTGTTGCGCTTGCGGTCGAGCTTGATGACCTTGAACTCCATTTCCTTGCCCTCGTAGGGCATCGTGTCCTTCACGGGACGGATGTCCACGAGCGATCCGGGCAGGAAGGCGCGGATGCCGTTGGTCATGACGGTAAGCCCGCCCTTGACCTTGCCCGAGATCACGCCTTTGACGATCGCGCCGGATTCCAGCGCCTTTTCCAGGTCCAGCCAGGCGGCAAGGCGCTTCGCCTTGTCGCGCGACAAGCGCGTCTCGCCGTAGCCGTCTTCGAGAGCTTCGATCGCGACGCTCACAAAGTCGCCCGGCTTGACCTCGACTTCGCCCTTGTCGTTCTTGAATTCCTCTACGGCAATGAAAGATTCGGACTTCAATCCGGCGTTGACGACCACGTAGTTGACGTCCACCCGGACGACCTCGGCAGTGATCACCTCGCCGGTGCGCATCTCCTTTCGAGTAAGACTTTCCTCGAAAAGGGCTGCGAAGTTCTCCTGGGGAGCCACTGCGGGGGTTGCATTCGACATAAGAATACCTGCACATGCCCGCCCAACGGGGCGGGGCTCGTTAGTCACAACAAGAAGCCAAGTCAGGCTTGGCTCGATGTCACCCGTTCGCTCCGCGGTGCCAGCCCACAATGAGGGCTGCCGCCTGCGCGGCGCTCAATGAAGTTGTATCGAGCAACCGCGCCCCGGAGCTTTGCTTGAGAGGCGCCACGCTGCGCGATGCATCCCGCGCATCGCGCTCGCGCAAATCCTGCAGAAGGCCGGGAAGTGTAGCAGCGATTCCTTTTTCTTTCAACTGTTTATGGCGCCGTTCGGCCCGCGCTTCGAGGCTGGCCGTGAGGAAAATCTTGAGGCCCGCATCGGGAAATACGATCGATCCCATGTCGCGTCCTTCCGCGACCAGCCCGGGGGGGCGGCGGAATGCGCGCTGCCGATCGAGGAGGGCACTGCGAACCGCCGGAAGCGCGGCGACGCGGGATGCCGCAAGCGAGCACTCTTCGGTGCGAATCGCGTCGCTCACCGCTTCGCCGTCCAGCAGGATCCGCTCGTCCTCGAACCGGACCGGGAGCCGGGCCGCGAGCGCGGCGAGCTTCGCCCCGTCGCCCGGATCGATTCCCGCGCGCGCCGCGGCAAGCGCCACCAGCCGGTACAGGGCGCCGCTGTCCAGGCGGTGAAACCCGAGGGTCTCGGCGACCAGTTGCGCCACGGTACCCTTCCCCGAAGCCGAAGGACCGTCGATGGCGATGACCGGAGCCGGGCTCATGCCGCAGCCGGCCGCGAGATGCCCGCGAGCGCGTCGAAGTACTTCGGGAAGGTCTTGCCGACGCACTCCGGGTCGTTGATGCGCACGCGGATGCCGCCCAGCGCCGCGAGCGAAAACGACATGGCCATGCGGTGGTCGTCGTAGGTGTCGATCGTTGCCGGACGGAGCGCCGCGGGCGGGGACACGCGGATGAAGTCCCCACCCTCGTCCACGGCGGCGCCAAGCTTGCGCAGCTCCCTTGCCATTGCGGCGATGCGGTCGGTCTCCTTGACGCGCCAGCTGGCGATGTTGCGCAGCGTGCTCGGACCCTCGGCGAAGAGCGCCGCCACCGCGGCGGTCATGGCCGCATCGGGAATGTGATTGAGATCGGCGTCGATCGGCTTGAGCTTCCCTGCCGCCCGGGCTTGCCGGCCCGCTGCGGCCTCGATCCAGTTCTCGCCCAGCGAGACCGCCGCACCCATGCGCTCGAGCACTTCGACAAAGCGCACGTCGCCCTGGATGCTTCCGCGCCCGACGCCCTGGACCCGTACCGGGCCGCCGCCCGAAAGCCCGCTGATCGCGCCGGCGGCGAGAAAGTAGGATGCCGAGGACGCGTCGCCTTCGACGCGGATTTCGCCGGGGCTCGAATAGGCCTCGCCCGGAACGGCGAACTTCTTCCATCCGTCGCGCCCGACCTCGACGCCGAAGCGGCGCATCAGGTTCAAGGTGATTTCGACATAGGGCTTGGAGATCAGCTCGCCTTCGACCTCGATTTCCGCCCGCGCGCCGGTGATGGGCAGCGCCATCAGCAGCGCCGACAGATATTGCGAGGAAACATCGCCGCGCACGCGCACCTTTTCCCCCTGCCGGATCTTCCCTGCGTGCACGACGAGAGGGGGAAAGCCTTCCATGCCCGAATAGTCGATACGCGCCCCGAGCCTGCGCAAGGCATCGACCAGATCGCCGATCGGCCGCTCGTGCATGCGCGGCACGCCCGAGAGCCGGTATTCGCCTCCGGAGAACGCCAATGCCGCGGTAAGGGGCCGATAGGCGGTGCCGGCGTTCCCCAGGGCCAGCTCGGCAGACTTCACCGGAAACGCGCCGGCCACGCCCCGGATGGCGACGCCGTCCGGGACCTGCGCCACTTCGACGCCGAGGCCTTGCAGCGCCTCGAGCATCACCCGGGTGTCGTCCGCATCGAGCAGATCGCGGACCAGGGTCTTGCCGCGCGCCAGAGCCGAAAGCAGGAGCACTCGATTGGAGATGCTCTTCGATCCGGGCATCTTCACCGTCCCTTCCACGCGCGCGATCGGGCCGAGGTCGAGGAAATTCACGGCCGACCGCTCATCGCCTGTCCCGGTTACCTGTCCTGCAGCCAGCGGTCGCGCGCGTCGCGCGCGTCTGCGAAGAACGCCTCGAGCGCTTTCGCGTCGCCGCGCTCGAGCATCCTCTTCACGCGCTCCAGCTCCCCGCCGTAGCGGCGCAGCTCGGCGAGGAGCGCCTTCCGGTTCGCGAGGCAGATGTCGCGCCACATCTCCGGGTGGCTCGAGGCGATGCGCGTGAAATCGCGGAATCCGCCCGCGGCATAGGTGAAAAGGCGCTTCGCGTCCTTGTGACGCGCCACCTGGTCGACCAGCGCAAAGGCGAGCACGTGCGGCAAATGGCTGACGGTGGCGAGCACCGCGTCGTGCTCCCGGGGCGCGAGCTCGAACACGCTCGCTCCGCAGGCCTCCCATGCCGAGCGCACCAGCGCGAGCGCGCCCGCGTCGGTCTCCTTCATGGGCGTGAGCACCACCTTGCGGCCGCGATAGAGCGAGGCGGAGGCGGCCCCGGCGCCGCTTTTTTCGGTGCCCGCGATCGGATGTCCGGGCACGAAGCGCGCCAGCGATTTCTTGAGCTCGCTGCGCGCGAGCTCGACCACGTCCTGCTTCGTGCTTCCCGCGTCGGTGACAACCGTCTTTCCACCGATGAGCGGCCCGATTGCGCGCATCGCGCCTTGCATCTGCCCGACCGGCACCGCAAGGAGCACCAGATCGGCGTCGCCCAAGGTCGCAGCGTCGAGCGCGCCGGCCGCGTCGATCACCCTCAGCTCGATTGCGCGCCGGATGTTCCGCTCGCCGCGGCCAACCCCTGCGACGCGGCCCACTGCTGCGGCTTCCTTCAGCGCGAGCGCAAACGAGCCGCCGATCAGGCCGACTCCGACAACGACGAGCTTTTCAATGCGCGCCATCACCCCTCCAGCGCCGCCTCCAGCGCCTTGAGGAAGCGCTCGTTCTCCTTCGGTGTGCCGACGGTGACGCGCAGGTGATCGGGCATGCCGTAGCCCGCCACCGGCCTGACGATCACGCCCTGGCGCAAGAGCTTCTCGTACACCGCGCCCGCGCGCGGCCCCGCGCCGTGCCGCGGCACCGCGAAGCTCACGAAATTGGCGCACGAGGGAATGTACTCGAGCCCGAGCTTTCTGAAGGCGCGCTCCAGGCGCGCCATGCCGGCGCGGTTCATCTTGGTGCTTTTCGCCACGAACGCCTTGTCGTCGAGCGCGGCGGTCGCCGCGGCGAGGGCGAGGCTGTTGACGTTGAAGGGCTGGCGCACGCGGTTGAGAAGATCGGCGACGCCCGGATCCATGAGCCCGAAGCCCACCCGCAGGCCCGCGAGGCCGTAGACCTTGGAGAAGGTTCGGGTGAGGATGAAGTTCGGAAACTTCTTCAACCACGCCACGCTGTCGTAGCGCAGCTCGCGCGGAAGATACTCGGTGTAGGCCTCGTCGACGACGACCGCCACCTCGCGCGGCGCGCGCGCGAGGAACGCTTCGATCTCGCCTCCGGGGATGAAGGTCCCGGTCGGGTTGTTCGGATTGGCGATGAACACGAGACGCGTGTCCGCGGCGATCGCGGCGAGCATCGCCTCCAGGTCGTGCCCGTAGTTCTTCGCCGGTACCACGATGCTGCGCGCGCCCCGCGCCTGCGTCGCGAGCGGATACACGGCGAAGGCATGCTGCGAATACACGGCCGAGCGCCCCGGCGCGAGGAACACCGCCGCGGCCATCTCCAGGAGGTCGTTCGAGCCGTTGCCGACGACGATGGACTCTTCGGGCACCCCGTAGCGGCGCGCGAGCGCGGCCTTCAGGTCGAAGGCGTTGCCGTCGGGGTAGCGCCCGAGCTCGGCCAGGGCCTTCTTGATCGCGGCCTTCGCCTTCGGCGATACGCCGAGCGGGTTCTCGTTCGAGGCGAGCTTGATGATCTTCCTCTCGTCCAGTCCCATCTCGCGGGCGAGCTCGGAGATCGGCTTCCCCGGCTGGTAGGGGGCGATGGCGCGAACGTACGACGGGGACTGCTCGCAAAGCTCCATGCTGCCGCCCTACAGAACCGCAGCCGGATAGCTGCCGAAGATCTTCACGAAGGGCGCCTTGTCGCGCAGCTCCGCGAGCGCCCTGGCGACTTTCGGGTCCTGCTGGTGGCCCTCGATGTCGACGTAGAAGTAGTACTCCCATTGCCCGGTGCGCGCGGGCCGCGACTCAAGGCGCGTCATGCTGACGCCGTGCGCCGCGAAGGGAGCGATCAGGTCGTGCACCGCCCCGGGCTTGTTGTGCGCCGTCATGACGAGCGAAGTGCGGTCCTTTCCCGAGACGCCGGCATCGTGCGGGCCGAGCACCAGGAAGCGCGTCCGGTTCTTGGGATCGTCCTCGATCGAGCGCGCCAGGATCTTCAGGCCGTAGCGCTCGGCGGCGACCTCCGGTCCGATCGCGGCGGCATTCGGTTCCTTTGCCGCGAGGCGCGCACCTTCCGCGTTGCTCGCCGCCGGAATGCGCTCGGCGCGCGGCAGGTGCTGCGAAAGCCACCCCTGGCATTGCGCGAGCGATTGCGGATGCGAATAGACTTTTCGTATCGTCTTCATCGAGGCGCGCTTCGCCATCAGGTTCTGCTGCACGCGCAGCACCACCTCGGCGCAGATCTTCAGCGGGGTGGCGAGAAGCAGATCGAGCGTCCGCCCGATGGCGCCGTCGGTGGAATTCTCCACCGGCACCACCGCGTAGCCCGCGGCACCGGTCTCGGCGGAGCGGAACACTTCGTCGATCGAGGCGCAGGGCAAAGCCTCGACGCCCGCGCCGAACTGCTTGCCGAGCGCCATCTCGGTGAACGTCCCCTGCGGCCCGAGGTAGGCGACCGCCAGCGGTTCCTCGAGCGCGCGGCAGGCGGAAATGATCTCGGTATAAAGACGAACAAGCACGGCGCCGGAGAGCGGCCCGCGGTTTGCTGCCGCGACGCGGCGCAGCACCTCGGCTTCGCGCTCCGGACGGTAGGCGCCGCCCATGCCTTTCAGCGCGCCTACGGCGGCGGCGTGCGCCGCGCGCTCGTTCAGGAGCCCGACGAGCTTGGCGTCGAGCGCGTCGATCTCGGCGCGGTGCTTGGCGATGTCGTCGGGCATGCGCTCATGATAAGGGCAAATAGCGGACCGCGAGAACGCCGCGGATAGCTCCGAGGTCCTGCACCAGTCCCTTGCCGACCGGGCTGTCGACGTCGACGAGCGTATAGGCCATCTCGCCCTTGGAGCGGTTGACCATGTTGTGGATGTTGAGGCCGGCCTTCGCCATGGCGCCGGAGATCTGGCCCACCATGTTGGGCACGTTGGCGTTCGCCACGGCCACGCGGTAGGGTGACTCGCGCCCCATCACCACGTCGGGAAAGTTGACCGCGTTCTGGATGTTGCCGTTCTCGAGGTAGTCGCGCAGCTGGTCGACGACCATCACCGCGCTGTTGTCCTCGGCCTCGCGGGTGGAGGCGCCGAGGTGCGGCAGCGCGATCACCGAGTCGTGGCCGGCGAGCGCCGCGGCGGGGAAATCGGTGACGTAGCGCCCGAGCTTGCGGGCTTTCAACGCCGCGGCGACCGCTTTCGCGTCGACCACCTCCTCGCGCGAGAAATTGAGCAGGACCGCGCCGGCGTGCATGAGCTCGAGCTTCTTCGCGTCGATCAGGTGCCGCGTGACCGGAAGGAGCGGCACGTGCAGCGTGACGAAGTGGCTCGCCTTCAAGACCTCCTCGATCGAGTGCGCTTTCTTCACCTGCGAGGGCAGGCTCCAGGCGGCGTCGACCGTGATCTCCGGATCGTAGCCGAGCACGTTCATGCCGAGCTTGATCGCCGCGTCCGCTACGAGGCTCCCGATCTTTCCCAGGCCGATCACCCCGAGCGTATGGCCCGGCAGCTCCATCCCGGCGAACTGCTTCTTGCCCTCCTCCACCTTCTCCGAGAGCGTCCGGTCGTCCCCGGTGAGCGAGGAAACGAAGCCCAGAGCCGGCGCGAGATTGCGCGCGGCGATCAGCATCCCGGCGAGCACCAGCTCCTTCACCGCGTTGGCGTTCGCCCCGGGCGCGTTGAACACCGGCACCCCGCGCCCGCTCATCGCCTTCACCGGGATGTTGTTCGTGCCCGCGCCCGCGCGTCCGATCGCCCGCACGCTCTCGGGGATCGCCATCGAGTGCATGTCGTGCGAACGGACAAGGATCGCGTCGGGGTGCGCGGTTTCCTTGGAAACCTTGTAGGACTTCTCCGGGAAGCGCTTCAGCCCGACCTGGGAGATCTGGTTGAGCACCAGGATTTCGAATTTTTTCGCGGACATGAGCGAATCATAAACCAGCAACGGCGCGCAGCGCATCGAGCAGGTCTGCGTCGCGGTCGAGAAGTGCAGCCACCGCTTGGCTTGCCGGCGCCGAATAGGGACCGCGGCACGTCATCAACGCCGGTCGGCGTGACCTGGCCCTCCTCCTGCCTTGACTGGACGTATCAGCAGACGGTCCTGAGCATCGAAGTCGAGCGACAGCTCGCGCGCTTGCTGCAGAAAGGCCGTCTCTTCCATGGTCAGTCCGGCGCGCTGGGCCGTTTCCTCCCGCCGCAGCGCGTCGGGTCCCTGTATGCGCTTGTTGTGGGATCCGTAGTGGCGCAGGTTCCAGTCGACCCACAACAGCGTCGCGAGCAGGATGCCCAGCGCCACCAGGCCATAGCGGCGCAGCGCGCCCAGCAGGGCCTGATACCCGCCGCGGTCCAGCATTTCCTCTGTGAAGAGCTGGTAGCCGGCCAGCCACAACAGCAGGCTCAGCAGCGGCGTGAGGAAGTAGAGCCAGACCATCCAGAAAAAGGTCGTCAACGACAGCACGGCCGCGCGCTCGGCCAGCGAGCGGCGCCCGGGGCGAATCGCGCTCATGACAGGTCCCCCCGCTCCGGACTCTGCCAAAGCGCGTAGCGCTCGCGCTTGTTTCGCAGCACGACCTCCGGAATCGCCACGACCGTTGTCAAGCTGGACAGCATCCAGTACAGCATGGGGTACCAGATCGCCCAGAACAGGTTGCGCAGGATTCCTTTTTCGTAGTGGCTGTCGAGATAGAGCCCGACGACGAATTGCAGGACGCAAACCGTGCCCAAGAGCACGCCCGTCCACTGCGGGACCAGGGTCGGCACCGACAGCGCCGCCGGCCAGACGCCGGGCAACAGCCAGGTAAGCAGGAAGCAGATCACGAACACCAGCCAGGCATAGTTCCAGGCGCAGCCGACCACGTACTCGATCATCACCGGCCACATGCGCCGTTTCGGCCAGCCGCGCATCATCCGTCCGTAGCGCAGCGCGGCCTCGATGCCGCCCCGCGCCCAGCGCAGCCGCTGGCGCCACAGTCCGCGCAGGGTTTCGGGCACCTTGATCCAGGACAGGGCGCGCGGTTCGTAGCGCACATCCCAGTAGTGGAGCTGCAGACGCCAGCTGATATCGATATCCTCGGTGACGGTCCGCGCGGACCAGTAGCCGGATTCGTGCAGCGCGCGCTTCCGGTAGCAGACATGCACGCCGGAGACCGTGAAGACGCGCCCAAGGTCGCGCTGGCTGCGCTTGACCATGCTGATGATGGAAGCGAACTCGCCGATCTGGATGCGGGCCAGCAGGCCATGCCTGTTCTGGACACGCGGATTGCCGGTGACGGCCGCGACCCGCGGTCCTTCGAGAAAATGCGGGATCATCCAGAACAGCGCATCCTCGTCGAGCAGCGCGTCGGCGTCCACGCACATCAGGAACTCGCCGCGACTGGCGTAGGCGCCGGCGCGCAGCGCCATCGCCTTGCCGAGATTGCGCTCCAGCGTCAGCACCCGCAGCCGGTCGTGGCGGGCCAGCAGGCCGGCCAGGATCGTTGCGGTGCCGTCGCTGCTGCCGTCATTGATCGCAATGATCTCGAAATGCGGATAGCGGTTGTTGGCGAGCCGCTCGATCGTCGCCGCGATGTCCTTTTCTTCGTTGTGGCACGGAACGAGTATCGACACCAGCGGCCATTGCGCAAGGACCGGCGGCGTGCGGGACCCGCGCTCGCGCCGCAGGAAAAACAGCATGCTGCCCAGCGTCCAGAAGAACGCCATGAACAGCGGGTAGTAGAACACGAAGGCCGAAAGGGTCTGCAAGCTCAGCTGCCCGGCCCGGTGTAGACGAAGCGGTTGAACTCGATCGCCACGCGCCGCAGGCCTTCCGGTTCGCGCAGCGGCCCCTCATCCATGACTCCATAGTGAAGCGCGCCGGCGCCGCGCAAGCGGCGCATCGCTTCCGCGACCTGTATCGAGCCGTCGCCTTTCCCGTTCCGAACGAGGTAGTAGACCGGCGTTCGCGCGTGGCCCGGCGAATCCGTCGAGCTGTCCCTCTCGCGGGGATCGACGGCCACCAGGCGAAAGTCTCCGCAGACGCCGTCGGGGTCGACCGCGTCCACACCGCAGCGCAATTCAGGCCGGTAGTAGGCGAATCGCGCCTTGAGCGCCGCAAGCCGCTCCGGTGGATATCGGCCGGCGAGCAGCAGACCGTCGAACGGGTGGCGACGCGCCAGCTCCGCATGGACGGCGTCGGCGGTGACGGACGCGGGCACGGACAGGATCAACCAGCGGACGGACGCGCCGGTGCGCAGCAGATGCAGGGCGCGATGGAGAATATCCGCCCGATACGGCAGAACCGGGTTCGAGAAATGCGCCTCCCGGCCATCCGCGCTGAAGGGATGCACGATCGCCATATTCGCCCGCAGCAGACGAGCCCGTTCCGCCGTCTGGCGCAACAGCGCGTCTTGCGCGGACGGCGCGGCCCTGGCGATATCGTCGAGGGGGATCTCGAGAATGCGCATCCTGACCGGGGCCGTATTGGGACGCAGGGCCTCTTCGAAGTCGGCCAAGGTCCGCACCCTGCGAAGCGGCAGCCGCGAGATGCGGGGGTATGCCGCGCTGTCAGCCGCCCGATCGTCCAGCGCCAGCTGCGCCTCCATGCCCAGCGCGGCCGCCTCCTCGGCGAGCACGGCGTTGTAGAGCCCGTAGGGCCAGGCGATGCCGCGCGGCCGCCGGCCGGTAATGGCGCCGATGCGCTCGACGCTCGTTCGCAGGTCGCTGCGGATGCGTATCCGGTAGGCCGCCTCGCTTTCATAGCCCTGCGTCGTGTAGCGCCGCGTGATGCCCGCCGGCGCGTCGCTCCCCTGCGGGTCGCCCGGTATCCCCTCGTGCAGGTGGTCGCTGTGCGACAACACCTCGACCCACGGCGACCGGCTGAGCTTGCGCAGCGCCTCCGGCGTCAACAAGCGGTTGCGATAGGCGTCCGGCACGCTCTCGCCCATCAGCCAGCCGGTGGTGACGCTCAACACCGCCGGGAAGCCGTATTGCTCCAGCAGCGGCAACGCCAGGTCCGCGAAGCTCGCCAGGCCGTCGTCGAAGGAGAGCAGCACCGCCTTGTCCGGAAGGGGCGCGCGGCCGCGCGATGCTTCGATGAAGGTATTGAGGCTGATCGGGCGATAGCCCTCCCGTTGCAGGAAAGCCATTTGCTCGCGGAATTGCGTCTCGGTAACGGCGTACTGGTCGATCGGCGCCCTCCGCGCGATGTCGTGGTAGACGAGCACCGGCACTCTGGCCGCCAGAGCGGGAATGCCCGGCAGGCAGGCCAGCGAAAACGCGAGAGCGCGCCACATGGCTAGTACCTCTGGCGAAACTGAACGTTGAGGCGCCAGTCGGTCTCCGGCGCTCCATCGTAGACATTGCGTGCCACGCTGACACCGGCGGCCAGCGCCCGCGCCTCGTCGAAGTCGTAGTCCTGCTCGTAGCCCAGCATCCAGCGGCCGCGCGTGCCGTAGCCTTGCTGGGTATAGGCGCTCAGCCCCGCCCACACGTGGTCCACATGGCGGCGGAATCGCGACTCATAGACGAAATCGGTCTTGTGGAGGAGTCCGATGCTGTCGTCGCGCGCAGGATTGAAATACGCCGTTCCGGAAAGACTGTTGTTCGACTGATACGCCTCGAGATAGAGGCGTTGTTCGCGACTTGCGCGCATTTCGTAAGCGTAGCCGATGCGCGCGTAGATCGCGGTGCGCCCGTTGGAATCGGAGAAATCGTAGCGGTTGACGCTGGCCAGGCCATCCCAGCGATAGTCGCGCGCCTCGTAGGCGGCCTCCGCGGCCCACTGCCTGGCATCGATCCCGGCCGCACGCGCGCGCAGCGGCACAGACTCGGAAAAACTGGCATAAGCCAACGCAAGGCGCCAGGCGTCGCCGGGCTCATGGGTCAGGCGCGTGGTCGCGCCGGCGTGTCCGCGGGCATCCACGTCGGCGGACAGTTCCTGATCGAACAGCAGGCGCTCGTCGATCCGGTAACGCACGCCGATGCCGGCGCGATCGAAATCACCGGCGCGATAGGCGTCGTCGCGCGTGCGCGCTCCGCGGTAACGGGCATAGAGGCGCGCTTGCCTGGCGACTCGCGCACTGCCCTCGAGGTACGCGAGCCATTCCGGCAGATTGCGTTCCGACCGTTGCACCTCGAATTCGAACGCGACGGCCGGGCTGTCTTCGTCGACGTTCTCATCCAGCCGCAACGCCAGATCGGCGCGCTGATAGGCATTCTGCAGATCGGTTTCGGCAGGCTGGCGGGCCAGCGCCCGGCGTGTCAGGTAACGCGCTTCGCGCGGCCGGTTGGCTTGCAGCAGGCAGTCGCTGACGGGCGCGACCAGATAGGGTTCGAGATTCGGATGCGAGCGGATCCGCTCGAAGCGGCGCATGGCCTCGGGGCAATCGCCTTTCCATATGGTGATGATCACGACGTCGCGCTGCAGGGGGTAATCGTCGGGGAAGCGTTCCAGCAAGGGGAGCAGCACTGCCAGCGCTTCGTTGTATTGTCCGGCGCGCGCCAGCGTCACGCCGCGGGTGTGTTCGGCGTAGGTGCTCTCGATGCCTTCCGTGGATAGAGCCGGCGCCGAAGCCGCGAGACTCGCGGCGAATGTCACGGCCCCGGACAGGATCGCAAGGCGGCAGCCCGGACGCATCGCCGCATCCGCGCTCTGGAGCGTAGTGTTTCTGCCCATTGGCCGTGCTGGAGGAAAGACTCCCCGGGGATTGCTGCCTCTCAAGATAGCCGGGCAGTGATCAGCCAGGATTGATCTGGATCAGACAGGCTGCGGATGCGATGCGCTCCGGGGCGGGAGCGCGGCACTTTCGCCCCTTGAACCGCTCTTGCTTCCCCTGCGGCCGCGACGGCAGCGTCGAGACCGTCGCAGGTTCCTGACTCGGTTTCCCCGGTGGATCGGGGGAAGCCCGCCCGAGTGCAGCGCGCCGGCGCTTCGCGCGGACCGACTCGCCTATCCCTTCGCCGCCGCGGGCTCGAGCTCGAGCTTCCTGCCGTTCAGCCTGCCCTGGTACTTCCTGCCGCCGGCGGTGAAGGAGATCCGCTCGCCCTGCACCTTGCCCTCGAGCGCGAGGGTCCTGCCCCCGGTGCGCAGCGTCCCGGAGAGCTTCTGGAATTGCTGCTTGAGCGTCAGCTCGCCCTGCGGCGTCTTGTAGCTGCCGGCCACCTTGGCGGGGACGATCCACAGCAGCGCGGTGCACCAGGAGCTGTCGCAGCCTTTTTCCACGTGCTGCGTGTCGTCGGCGATCCACTCGCCCATGGTGAAGCTGTTGGAGACGATGCGCGTGCCGGGCTTCAAGTCGAGGATCTTGGGGCGGAGCTTGAGGTTGATCTCCGGGAGCAGGAACATCGTGATCACGGTCGCCTTCGAGAAGTCGGTCTCGAACAGGTCGGCCTTGACGAA
Organism: Burkholderiales bacterium; assembly: GCA_036555245.1. GTDB lineage: Bacteria > Pseudomonadota > Gammaproteobacteria > Burkholderiales > SG8-39 > VBDM01. The sequence goes on along the minus strand of DATBLP010000086.1, from coordinate 5,362 downwards.
GCGGGCGAGGTTCGCCACGCCTTCCTTCTCGGCGTTGCGCCTGGAGAGCTCGACCATGTCGGGGTTGTACTCGACGCCCAGCGCGCGCACGCCGCGCTTGGCCGCGGTGATGACGGTACGGCCGTCGCCGGAGCCCAAGTCCATGAGGAAATCCCTGGGCGTCACCCTCGCCATGTCGAGCATCCGGTCGACCAGGGCCTGCGGGGTCGGCACCCAGACGACGTCCTTGCCTTCCTGGCCGACCGAGGGCACGTAGGTCGGGGCGGCGGGCGCCTTCTGCGCCTGGGCGAAAGCAAACGAGGCAGAAAAGGCGACAAGAAGAGCGAAAGCGATACGGCGCATCGGTATTTCTCCTGTGCTTTGAAAGGGTCAGCCGCGCGGCTTGCGGGCTGCGAAACGGTTTACGTCTGTCGCGGCTAAGGCCTCCGGGCCGGGCCGCCCGTTCGCACAGGCGAGCGCAGCACGCGCAGCAGGTTGTCGATGGTGCGCAACTGCATCCTCTTCACCGGCGAAGGCGGGCTTTTCTCGTCCGGAATCTCGGTGCCGTAGCCGGGCTTGTCGATGACCACGCTACCGAATTTGTTCTCCACGACGATGGCGCTGCCGGCGTTCGATCCTTCCGGCTCCAGCAGCGCCACTTTGGCGGAGGCATCCACCGTCCGCCCGTCCTTGTCGTGCCGCTCGCTCACTTCGCCTTCGAAATGCGTGCCGCGAATTCCGATCGTGGCGACCGCTATGCTGATTCGCACGTTTTCCCGCTTGGTGCGCGCAATGAGCCCGCTGACGAAGCGAAACGCGCCCTTGATGATCCTGGAGTGAAAGGCCTCCTCGCCGGAACCGGCCGATGCCTGGTGATAGCGCTCCACTTCGAATTCCGCGTTCGGTCCCAGGGTAAACCGGGACTTGTCCGCAAACTCGATCTGCAGGACCGTGCCGGCGCCGCTGCGAATGCGCTCTCCTGCGAACACGGGATCTCCCTCCGAGAGCTTGCGTACAGGACCGCCCTGCGCCTGCGCACTGCTCAATTGCTCGCCCGTGATCCGCGACGCGCGTCCGATGGAGGGAGTCGCGGCTTCGGCGACCGCCGCCGCCAGCAACAGACCCAGGGCAATCAGGCTCATGCGGACAGAGTGGAGTTTCATTGCGTGTCTCCTTGACAAGTTCCCCGCGTCATCGACGCATCCGGCCGCCGCCTCGCGATGCTCCCCGCCGCCGGCCCGGTGATTGACTTTGCGCAAGCGGCACCCGACACTCCGCCCATGAGCGCTCGCAGCCACAAATTCGGACTCTTGCTGTCCGTCACGCTCGCCGGCATGGCGGTCCTCATCATCGAGATCACCGCCACGCGAATGCTGGCGCCTTTTTTCGGCAACTCCATCTTTACGATATCGAGCGTCATCGGCATTGTGCTGGCTGCGCTGGGCCTTGGCTACTATCTCGGCGGCTCGCTGGCGGACCGCAAGCCCTCGGCAGCGTGGTTCTTCTCCCTGATCGTGATCGCCGGTTTCTCGGTCCTGTTGCTGCAATTCTTCAATGCAGTCCTGTTGCCGGGCATAGCTTACCAGCTGTCCCTCGTCGAGGGTCCGTTGATCGTGTCTTTCCTGATGTTCTTCCTGCCCGCCCTGTTTCTGGCGATGCTGTCGCCGTTCGCGATCGCGCTGCTGCATGCGCGCGAGGCCGGCAAGGGCGTCGGCACTGCGTCGGGGCTGGTGTTTTTCTGGTCGACGCTGGGCAGCATTGCGGGGAGCCTCGCCACGGGCTTCCTGCTGATCCCGCATTGGGGAATCGGCAACATCGTCGTCGGCACGGGGTCGGGCCTGGTGCTGCTCGGCGGCGCCGGGCTCCTCGCGACGCGCAAGCTGCCGAAAATCCTTCCGCTCGGCCTGGCGCTTCTGGGCCTCGTATCCGGCATCGCGCTAAGGCAGGTCGGGACGGCGGAGGACCGGGGCGTCGTATTCGCCGCCGACGGCCTGTATGAAAGGATCGTGATCCGCGATATTCCTCTTCGCGGCCGCAGCGCGCGCATCCTGCTGCAGGACCGCAACGTCAGCGGCGGGCTGTATCTGGATGACGGCGGCATGGCTTTCGACTACACCCAGTACTTCGACCTGTACCGGCTGTTCACTCCCGAATTGAAGACCGCCCTGGCGATCGGCGGCGGCGCATACAGCGTGCCCAGGTCCATTCTGCGCCACTCCCCGCGCGCGATCGTGGATGTGGCGGAAATCGATCCGTCGCTGCATGCGCTGGCGCTCCGCTATCTCGACCTTCCCGACGACGCGAGGCTGAGAAATCACCCGATCGACGGGCGCCGCTTCCTGCACGATACCGCCGAGCGCTACGACCTGGTCTTCTCGGATGCGTATCGCTCGTTCATTTCCGCGCCCCCGCAGTTCGCCACCCTCGAGTTCTTCCGCCTGGCCAGGAGCAGGCTCAAGGAGGACGGCGTGCTGATCGCCAATTTCTACGGCAGCCTGGCACCGGAGTCCCGGGCGACGATCTATTCCGTGTGGAGGACGATGCGCGCCGCCTTTCCGCAGGTCTATGCCTTCGCCACGGTCGGTCCCGGGAGCGAGGAGTTGCAGAATTTCATTTTTATCGGTCACAACGCCTCGCATCCGGACCAACGAACCGATTTGCGGCGGGCGGCGGCGATCGGGTTCGCCCACCCGATGCTGCGGGGCGTTGCCGCGCGGGAACTGCGCCCGACGGATGCCTTGCTCGATGCTTATCCCGTGCTGAGCGACGATTTCGCCCCGGTCGAGTACTACGCGGCGAGCGCGATCCGCCGCTACGACGCCGCTTCAAGAAGAGCGCACTGACGCACCCCTACAGGTCGACGCGAATCACCATCGAGAAACCGTGTTCCTTGACCTGCTCCTGCGCCGCGCGCCCGCTGAACGCGAAGCTTGCCGTCAGGCCCTTGCCGAAATAGCGCCACCCGGCGCTCAGCAAGAAGCCGGTGGGATCGTTGGCCGGCTGCTCGCCCGCCCCCGCCGTGAGCTCGATCTTCTGGTAATCCCGGATGTCTTCGTAGCGCGCGCCGAAGAAGGTTTCCGAATTGCCGCGGCCATAGGCGAGCTCCGCCAGCAGGTTCCACTGCTTGGAGGTCTGCTTCGATCCGTCTACCGAGCCGCCGGTGACGCCGCTTTCCGTGTATCCATCCTGATCGCGCTTCGACCAGAGGTAACCCAGCGAGCTCGTCAGCTTCCAGTTACCGAAGGTCGAGACGTTGGTCAGGTTCGTCGATGCGAAGCTGCGTTTCGATGAAAAATTGCTGTCCACGGGTACCCCGACCAGCGCCGCCCTCGACTGATCGGTGTCGAACTTGCCGTAGCCCCCGATCAGGTCCAGGCTCCACGCGTCGGACAGCAGCCAGGCGAAATAGGGATTGAGGTTGTACCCGCCCGTCTTTTCGTTTCCGGAATTGAATTTGGTAACGTAATTGCTGGCTTCGTAGCCGCCCGAGATGCCGAGGACGTACTTGTCCGAGCGCGTGGCGTCATAGCCGACCAGAACGTTCTGGGTCGCGCCGTAGAAGGCGGTCCGGAAGAAGGTGTTCTCGAGCGAATCGATGGTGGTGCTGATCCACAGGCTTTCGCTGTCGCCGCCCCCGCTTCCGCTCCCCGCGCCGGACGGGTCATTGGCGGCGGCCGCAAGGACATTGACATCGCTGCGGCTGCTCGAATACTCGTTGGCCGCCAGCATCATTCCGCCGACTTGCGTCACTCTTCTGGAACTTCCCGGGCGTCGATGACCGAATATCTGCGACCGGATGGTCCCTGCGATCGGCTGAACCTGCGCCTGCAGGGTGAACGAGTCGGTGATGGCGGTGCTGGGCCTCAATTCCTCCGGAAGCGTGATCAGCGTGAACGCCAGGGCCGTGCTGCCGTATAAGAACAACGCACATCCGAGAATCCTGCTGAGGGTCTTGTGGAGCACGTTGTTCTCCCTGGTGGGCACAGTCCCTTATCGCGAAATCAGGATAAGGCAAGGCAGCGATAATGACAAGATGAAGCCCTCTCAGTCCTTCGCCTTCCGCATGTTGACCAATACCTGGTAGGCGATGGCGTCCCAGGCGTTGTGAATGCCGATGAAGAGGAGCAGCAGCACCGCGGCCCCGACGCCGAAGAGCGCCTCGCGCGTATGCGACGGAGCCGCGAGGGCCGACAGGGCGAGCAGCGCGTAAGCGGCGATGGGCAGCACCAGGTGAAATAGCCAGTCTTCGAGCTCCGGCCGGTATGCGTCTTGTGTCCGCATGCGCCGGGCCACGACCACCGCGTACGCGATTCCACTCAGGCCCACCAGTCCCCAGACAGCCGCGAAGGCGCCGATAGCGTGCCATGGAATCCGGAGAACGGCCGACAAGAGCAGCGCGGCGCTGAAATGAACGATCGTGGGCGTCGCGAACGCGGCGCCGGCCTCGGGCGAGCCGAGGTGCGGTTTCTCGGCGATGAGCGTCAGGACGACGAACTGCAATCCGATCAGCGCGCCCGCGGCCGAGCCGACGATGAGGTAGAAGCTTTCCCATTCGGCGAACTCCGACATGTCCTCGTCTCCTCTAGTTGAACCGCTCGAACCGGTACGCGAGCTCCGGGCCGCCTTTCACTTCGTACGCCAACTGGGCGATGAGCATCGTAAACGGCTCGGTGTACCGGGCCATCCGCAGCGGCCCGACATCCACGGGATCGAAGCCCGCGTCGCGGATCAGCCGGGCGGCCAGGTTCTTGCTCTTCCGGTCGTCGCCGCAGTAAACGAGACTGGGCCGGCTCGCCCTGCGCCTGCGCTCGTGGACCGGGAAAAACACTTCGCTCGGAACGGTGCCGAAGGCCGCCACCACGCGCGCCTCGGGAATCCTTTTCGCGAGCTCCTCCGCGCCCGACGAGGTGTGGGCCACGACGAGCTCGGTATTGGCCTCGTTCATCGGCATCGAGCAGGTCACCACGACCTTCTCTGACAGATCGCCTGCCTGCTTCAGAACATCGTCGAACCTGAGCCAGTGCACGGCGAGCAGCAGCGCATCCGCACCCTGTGCGGCCTCACGCGGCGTGCCGGCGCGCGCCTTGCCGCCGGCCGCCCGCGCGAGCCGCTTCAGCTTCTGCTCGCTCCGCGCGTAGCTGAACACCACCTCGTGCCCGGCCCGCGCCCAGATCGTCCCGAGCTTGCCGCCCATCAATCCAGAGCCGAGGATGCCGATACGCATACTGCGAGCATAACGAAGCCTGGCCGGCAAGGGTGGTCCGTGCGGACGAGAGCGCTAACGCGCCTGCTCGCGGACGCGATCGAGCACCGCGCGTCCGCGCGGCGAGAGGCGGTAGCCGACCTCGAGGCTCTCCGTGAGGCCGAGCTCCTTGAGCTGCCG
>DATBLP010000037.1:0-4484 GCA_036555245.1 Burkholderiales bacterium | reverse complement strand
TCGTTTCCGCAGGTTTGTGTTCGGCAAGCTTGCGCTCCCGCTCCTGCTTTTCGGCGAGCTCGGCCGCCTGGCGCGCGGCCAGCTCTTCTTGACGACGTCTCTCTTCCTCGCGCAATACGGCTTCGCGCGCGTCCACCCCTGCCGCGGGAGGCGGGCTTTCGGCCGCGGTTCCTGGCTCGGAATCGCGCTTGACGAAGATTCGCTTCTTCTTGACTTCGACCTGGATCGTGCGTGCCTTGCCGCTCGCATCCGATTTCTTGATGATCTCGGAGGTCTGCTTGCGGGTCAGGGTGATCTTGTTTTTCGGCTCCGATGATCCGTGCGACTTCCGCAGGTATTCCAGAAGCCTCGTCTTGTCCTGCTCGGAAAGAACGTCTTCCGCGACCTTCTTGTGCACTCCCGCGGCCCGGAGTTGCTCGAGCAGAACCGATGGAGGCACCTTCAGCTCTCCGGCGAATTGAGCGACACTCGTTTGCGCCATGGCGCCTACTGCTCCTTGAACCAGTGTTCGCGAGCTTTCATGATCAGGCCCTTTGCCCGCTCGGCATCTATCCCGGTCAGCTCAACGAGATCGTCGAGCGCCAAGTCGCCCAGATCGTCGCGGGATCTGACGCCCGAGGTGGCGAGCTTGGTAGCAAGGTCCTTGTCCATCCCCTCGAGCCCGAGCAGGTCTGGATCCAGGTTCTCTGCCTGCTCCTCGCTCACGATAGCCTGCACCAAAAGCGCGTCGCGCGCACGGTTGCGCAGCTCGTTGACGGTCGTCTCATCGAAACCCTCGATCTCCATCATCTCATTGATAGGAACGTAGGCCACCTCCTCCAGGGTCGAAAACCCTTCCTGGATTAGCGTATTCGCGACTTCCTCGTCGACATCAAGCCGCTCCATGAAGAGCTTTCTGACCGATGAAGCTTCTTCCTCGTTCTTCTTCTGTGATTCTTCTTCGGTCATGAGGTTGATGTTCCAGCCAGTGAGTTCGGAGGCGAGCCTTACGTTTTGCCCGCTCCGCCCGATGGCGATGGCGAGGTTTTCCTCGTCCACCACGACATCCATGCTGTGCTTGTCCTCATCGACGAGGATGGAAGAGACCTCCGCGGGCGCAAGAGCCCCGATCACGAACTGCGCAGGATCTTCCGACCACAGAACGATATCCACGCGCTCGCCGGCAAGCTCCTGCGTAACGGCCTGCACCCGTGCCCCGCGCATGCCGACGCAGGTTCCGATCGGGTCGATCCGCTTGTCTCTGGAATGAACCGCTATCTTTGCCCGAATTCCGGGATCGCGCGCTGCCGACTTGATCTCGAGCAGGCCTTCCTCTATCTCCGGCACTTCCAGCCGGAACAGCTCCATGATGAATTCCGGCGCAGTGCGCGAGAGCACCAGCTGCGGCCCGCGCACGTTGCGGTCGACTCGCATGACGAAGGCGCGCACACGATCGCCGACGCGCAGATTCTCCTTGGGGATCATCTGGTCGCGCGGTAGCGCCGCTTCGACCCGCCCGACTTCGATGACGGCGTTGCCGCGCTCGAGGCGCTTGATTGCCCCGTTTATGAGTTTTTCTCCGCGCGCGAGAAAATCGTTCAGGAGCTGCTCGCGCTCGGCATCGCGGATCCTCTGCATAATGACCTGCTTCGCGGTCTGCGCGCCGATACGGCCGAAGTCGATGGGCTCAAGCGGCTCCTCGATATAGTCCTCGAGCCGAATGTCCGGATATTGTTTCTGGGCCTCGGTAAAGGCGATCTGCTGCGAAGGATTCTCCACGGCCTCGTCGGATACGACCTGCCAGCGACGGAACGACTCGAAATCCCCGGTATTGCGGTCAATCGCGACGCGGACGTCCACGTCCTCCGAGAAGCGCTTCTTCGTGGCGGAAGCAATCGCCATCTCCAGGGCGCCGAACACGACTTCCTTGTGCACGTTCTTCTCTCTTGCCAGCGCGTCCGCTTGCAGCAGCAGTTCCCGGCTCATGTGCCCCTCCAGCATCATAGTTTCGGCACCAGACGCGCCCGCTCTAGATCGGCCAGGTCAAAAGCAAACCGGCCCCCGTCGAATTCGAAGTCGATCGTTTCGCCCTGCACCGAACGCACGACCCCGGTGAAATTTCTCCGGCCGTTGAGGGGATGGCGCAGCCGTACCTGGGCCTGATGACCGGCAAAGCGGGCGAAATCCCCCGCCTTCTTGAGCTTGCGGTCCAGCCCCGGCGAAGACACCTCCAGACGCTCATATTCGATGCCCTCTACCTCCAGCACGCGCTGCAATTGCCGGCTGGCCGATTCGCAATCGGCCAGGGTGACCCCGCGGGGTACCGTCGGAGATAACTGATCTACTTTCTCAATAAACACGCGTAACATATTGCTGTGACGCAAATATTCAAAGTCAACAAGTCGGTATCCTAGGCCCAGGAGAGTGCGTTCCAATAGCGGCTCCAGCATGCTCAAACCCACGCAGTGCACCTCGTAGAAATAAAAAATGGGCTCGAAAGCCCATCTCAGAAACCATCGAAGTATAGCAAGAAACTCCAGCCCAAACAATGCCTAGACGCGAATTGCGCTAGAGTCTGGCGCGCCTCACCCGGTTTGTGCGCTTCCCGCGAGAGTCTCGTCGATTTCCGCCAAGAGAGACGTCACTTCTCGCTCCTCGATTTCGCGCCATTGCCCTCGCCGCAGGCTGGGGGGCAGGGAGAACGGCCCGAATCGAACCCGTATGAGCCGACTGACCGTAATCCCCAGTTTCTCAAACATGCGCCGGACCTCGCGATTTCGGCCTTCGCGGAGAACGACCTCGTACCACCGGTTCGATCCGCTGCCGCCGGCCGCCTCGATTCGATCGAATCGCGCCGGCCCGTCCTCGAGCATCACGCCGCGGGCGAGCCGATCGAGCTGGTCTGCCGTCAGCTCGCCGCGAATGCGCACCGCGTACTCGCGTTCGATCTCTCCGCGTGGGTGCATTAGGCGATTGGCGAGATCGCCTGAATCGGTGAAAAGAAGCAGGCCCCCCGTATTGAAGTCAAGCCGCCCCACGGCTATCCAGTTCGCGTTCCGCGGGCGCGGCAGCCGGTCAAATACGGTTGGGCGGCCCCCGGGATCGCGGGCGGTCACGAGCTCCCCCGCCGGCTTGTGATAGATCAATAGGCGCGGCGCGCGCCCCCGCGATCGGGGTTTAAGCGGCTGGCCGTCGATGACGATGCGGTCCGTCGCCTGAACCCGAAGCCCAAGCGTCGCGCGCACCCCGTTCACCGTGATCCGTCCGGCCGCAATGGCCGTCTCCATGTCTCGGCGCGATCCTAAGCCGGAGCGCGCGAGCACCTTGTGCAGCTTTTCCGACGATGCAGTGCTAGGCCGTGCTGGCCTGGACGGCCGTAGGCTCGTCAGGCGCGGGCCCCGCAGCGGATGGCGGCGGCGTGAGATCAAGCGTCTTGGCAATTTCCTCCAGCGGTGGCAACTCCTGCAGCGAACGCAGACTGAGATCGTCGAGAAACGTCTTGGTTGTCGCGTACAGCGCAGGACGCCCCGGCACCTCCTTGTGGCCAACGATGTCGATCCAGCCGCGCTCCTCGAGCCGCTTGATGACCTCGGTAGAAACGGTGACCCCCCGAACGTCCTCGATGTCGCCACGAGTCACCGGCTGCCGGTAGGCGATGATCGCAAGCGTTTCGAGGACGGCCCGCGAATACCGCGGCGGCTTTTCCGGGCTGATGCGTTCGAGATATTTCTGGTACGAAGCGCGGGTCTGGAAGCGCCAGCCGCTCGCCGTGACGACAAGCTCAACACCGGCGTCCTTCCATTCCTCGCGCAACTCCTCAAGGAGGGCTCGAATGGTATCCACCGCGATTTCCTCGTCGAACATCTTGCGGAGTTCCGCGGTCGGCAGCGGCTCCTGGGCCGCCAGGAGCGCGGCCTCCAGGATGGTTTTCACTTCACTCGGCGCGAGCATGGGCGAGCTTCACGTATATGGGCGCAAACGATTCAGACTGGGTAATCTCGATCATGCTTTCCCGTACCAACTCGAGCATCGCCAGGAAGCTGACTATGAGAACAGCGGCGCCTCGACCCGGGTCAAACAATTCGTTGAATTCGGCGAACCCGGCGCCGCGAAGTCTGCGCAGGATGAGGGTCATGTGCTCGCGGACCGACAGCTCTTCGCGGGTGACGTGATGATGCTGGGTCATCTTCGCCCGGATGAGGAGCGCGCGCCACGCGTCCTGCAGATCCACTACATTCACCCGCGGCAGATGCTGGGCGAGGGTCTGCTCTATCCACACCTCCACGGCGAGAAAATCCCGCCCCAACCGAGGCAATGCGTCCAGTTTCTGCGCCGCCAGCTTCAGCTTTTCGTATTCGAGCAGGCGACGCACCAAGTCGGCGCGAGGATCCATTTCTTCCTCGCCCAGCGTGGTCTGCCGCGGCAGGAGCATGCGCGACTTGATCTCCATGAGCATTGCCGCCATCACCAGGTATTCCGCCGCAAGCTCCAGATTCTTCGCGCGC
>DATBLP010000036.1:0-20997 GCA_036555245.1 Burkholderiales bacterium | reverse complement strand
CTGATGCTGACCGACGACGAAAACATCGTCGACATCCAGATGGCGGTCCAGTACACGTTAAAAGACGCCAGAGACTATCTGTTCAACAATCGCCAGCCCGACGATGCAGTGCTGCAGGCAGCCGAAACGGCTTTGCGCGAGGTCATCGGCAAGAGCAGAATGGATTTCGTCCTCAACCAGGGTCAGGCCGTGGTGGCGAAGGCGTTGCCGGTCATGCAGGAAATCCTCGACCGCTACAAGACCGGGATTCAGATCAGCAATGTGAACATCCAGAATGCCCAGCCGCCGGAACAGGTCCAGGCGGCGTTCGACGACGCGGTGAAGGCGAACCAGGATCGCGAGCGACTCAAGAACGACGGACAGTCCTACTTCAACGATGTGGTACCGAGGGCGGGGGGCGTCGCCTCGCGGCTCCTGCTCGAGGCCGAGGGCTACAAGCAGCGTGTGATCGCCAATTCCGAAGGCGAGGCATCTCGGTTCCGCCAGATCCTGGTCGAGTACAACAAGGCGCCGCAGGTGACCCGGCAGCGTCTCTACATCGATACCATTCAGCAGATCCTGACCAGCACCTCGAAGGTCCTGATAGACGCTCGAGCGGGCAGCAATCTGCTCTATCTGCCGCTCGACAAGATCATGCAGATGTCGGGCTCGGCCGTGTCGGAATCGCTCGGATCTCCCCGGTCGCCGCAGGCTTCGGAGCCGCAGGGATCGTCGGAGACCGGCGCGCGTTCCCGGGACGCGTTGCGCCCTCGCGAGCGCGGGGAACGGCCGTGAACAGCCGCTTCAGCGCGCCGCTCATCGCGTTCGCCGGTGTCATCGTGCTCTTGAGCCTTTCGGCTTTCACAGTGGATCAGCGGCAGAGGGCGATCGTGTTTCAGCTCGGGGAGATCAAGGACATCATCGAGGAGCCCGGGCTGCATTTCAAATGGCCTTTCATCCAGAACGTGCGCTATTTCGACACGCGCATACTGACCTGGGACGATCCCGAGGCGCAGAGATTCATCACGGTTGAGAACAAGCCCGTGCTGGTGGACGCGTTCGTCAAATGGCGGATCGTCGACGTGACAAAGTACTACGTCTCGGTCGCCGGGGACGAGATCGCGGCCGCGCGGCGAATCAACCAGACCGTCAACGGCCTGCTGCGGGAGGAATTCGGCAAGCGCACCGTGCACGACGTCGTGTCGGGAGAGCGCGACGACATCATGAACACCGTCCGGGAGAAGGTGGATTTGGATGTGCGCAGCCTCGGAATTCACGTCGTGGACGTGCGGCTGAAGCGTGTCGACCTTCCGCAGGAAGTGAGCGTCGACGTCTATCGCCGCATGGAATCGGAGCGCAAGCGCGTCGCCGCGGAACTGCGCTCGAATGGGGCCGCCGAGGCCGAGAAAATCCGCGCCGATGCCGACAAACAGCGCGAGGTGATCATCGCCCAGGCCTATCGCGACGCGCAGCGCATCCAAGGCGAGGGCGATGCGCGAGCCGCCGCCATCTACGCGCGCGCCTTCAACGAGAACCCCGAGTTCTACGCCTTCTACCGCAGCCTGGAAGCCTACCGCGCCGGGTTCAAGAACAAGAGCGACGTGCTGGTGCTCGATCCGAATTCCGAGTTCTTCAAGTACTTCAAAAATCTCGGGAAGGGCGGAAGGTGAATGGGGACTACGTTCATCATGGCCTTCGCCCTGATGCTGATCATCGAGGGTGTCCTCCCTTTTCTGTTCCCGGCGCTTTGGCGCGAGACGTTTCGCCGCATTACGAAATTTTCTGACGGGCAGATTCGCTTCTTCGGGCTCTCCTCGATGCTGGTCGGCCTGTTGATTCTCTTTTTCGTCCGCTAGAGCGATCAATGCGCAACTGGATCCTGCCGGAGAACATCGAGGATATCCTGCCGCCGAAGGCGCAGCGCATCGAGCGCATGCGTCTGCGGCTCTTGGAGCTCTTCCGCGTGCACGGATATGAGCTGGTGATTCCTCCCATGCTCGAGTACCTGGAATCCCTGCTCACGGGGACCGGCCACGATCTCGATCTGCGGACCTTCAAGCTGGTTGACCAGCTTTCGGGACGCACGATGGGTGTGCGAGCCGATATCACGCCGCAAGTCGCGAGAATCGATGCGCACCTGTTGAATCGCAAGGGCGTTACGCGCCTGTGCTACGCGGGGAGCGTGCTGCATACCCGCCCCCGTGGGCTGGAAGCAACGCGGGAGCCGCTGCAGATCGGCGCGGAAATCTATGGGCACGACGGGATCGAGAGCGATCTCGAGATCCAGCGCTTGCTTGCCAGTGCGCTGGCGGTTTGTGGCATCGCTGGCGCGCGCCTAGACATCGGCCACGTCGCCGTGTTCCGCGCCATTTGCCGCCACGGACATGTGGGCACGGAGCCTGAGTCAGCGATTTACGAAGGACTCGCGGCCAAGGACCTTACCGCGCTGCGCGCGGCGACCAGGCGTCTGCCCGCCGCGACGCGCAAGGCGCTGCTTTCGCTTCCCGAGCTCTATGGGGAGGCCGACGTGCTCGATCGCGCTCGGCGCACCTTGCCTGACTATCCCGAAATCAGGATGGCGCTGCGGGACCTCAAGGTTCTGTCGCGAAACGTTGACCTCCCGGTCTCGGTGGACCTTGCAGACTTGCGCGGATACCACTATCACAGCGGCGCGACATTCGTGGCGTACGCTCCCGCGGTCTCGGGCGCGGTCGCTCTCGGGGGACGCTATGACGAGGTCGGCAAGGCGTTCGGGCGGGCTCGGGCTGCCACCGGCTTCAGCATGGATCTGCGCAGCTTTGCCGACGCTTTGGCGGATGAAGATGCGGCACGGAGGATCCGCGCGCCGCATTCGAGCGATCCTAAGCTCGCCGCTGTCGTGCGAAAGCTGCGTTCCGCCGGAGAAATCGTTGTTGTCGAGCTGCCCGGACACGCGGCCGAGCGCGGCGACCTCGCCTGCGACAGCGAGATCGTCAAACGCCGCGGCAAGTGGGTCGTGCGCAGGATCGCCCGGGTCTAGGCCATCCGCGGGCGAGCTTCGACAGACAATCCTTGCCATGGCGAAAAACGTCGTAGTCATCGGAACCCAATGGGGCGACGAAGGCAAGGGCAAGGTGGTCGACTGGCTGACCGACCACGCCCAGGGCGTGGTGCGCTTTCAGGGCGGCCACAACGCCGGGCACACGCTGGTCATCGCGGGCAAGAAAACGGTACTGCATCTGGTTCCCTCGGGCATTCTGCGACAGGATGTCACCTGCTACATCGGCAATGGCGTGGTGCTGTCGCCCACGGCCCTAGTCAGCGAAATGGACGAACTGGAGAGCGCGGGCGTGGCCGTCGCGGCGCGTTTGCGCATCTCAGGGGCCTGTCCGCTGATACTGCCCTGCCACGCGGCGATCGACATTGCCCGCGAGTCGGCGCAGGGCGCCGCGAAGATCGGCACGACCGGACGCGGCATCGGCCCGGCTTACGAAGACAAGGTCGCGCGCCGGGCCATCCGCTTGGACGATTTGATGAATCCCGGGAGATTCTCGGCCAAGCTCGAGCCGCTGCTCGAATACCACAACTTCGTCCTGACGAAATATCTCGGCGGCAAGCCTGTCGATTTTGCGAGGACGCGCGACGAGGCATTGTCGCTTGCGCCCAGGCTCGCACCGCTTGTTGCGGATGTCGCCCGCGCCTTGTACGAAGCCAACAGGGCGGGAAAGAACCTGCTGTTCGAAGGGGCTCAGGGAACGCTGCTCGACGTGGATCACGGGACCTATCCGTACGTGACTTCCAGCAATTGCGTTGCGGGTGCGGCAGCGGCCGGAGCGGGCATCGGCCCGCAGATGCTCCATTACGTCTTGGGCATCACCAAGGCGTATGCGACACGCGTAGGCTCGGGCCCGTTTCCGACCGAGCTCGAGGACGCTACCGGGGAACTCCTGCGTTCGCGAGGCCAGGAATTCGGCGCCACCACGGGGAGGCCGCGCCGCTGCGGCTGGTTCGACGCCGCCGCGCTCAAGCGCTCGATCCAGATCAACGGCGTCTCCGGCCTTTGCGTCACGAAGCTGGATGTCCTGGATGGCATGGGTAGAGTGAAGCTCTGCACCGGGTACCGCGTCGCGGGAACCCACCACGATCTCCTGCCGCTCGGCGCCGAGGACGCAGAACTCTGCGAACCCGTCTACGAGGAAATGCCCGGCTGGCAAGAAAGCACGGTGGGAATGCGTGCATACGCCGAGCTACCGGCGAACGCGCGCAGCTATCTGGAACGGCTGCAGGAAGTCTGCGGTGCTCCGGTGGACATGATATCCACCGGCGCCGAGCGGGAGGAGACGATCGTGCTGCAGCACCCGTTCCACTGAGCCTTCCCGGCAAAGCCCGGAGCGAAAAGGAGAAGCATGTTGGAGGGGGTCGTCCCGTTTCCGCCCGAGTTCGCGAAGCGGTACCGTGATAAGGGCTACTGGCGTGACCAGTCGCTCGCCGAGGAATTCGCTCTCGTATTCAGGCAATTTGCCACGCGCACCGCGGTGGTCGATCGCGGCACGCACGTTACCTACGCGGAACTCGATCACGTTTCCGACCGCCTCGCGCTGAACCTGCTCGAGGCGGGCGTGCGACCGCTCGACCGGGTGGTGGTACAGCTTCCCAACGTCATTGAATTCGTCTATCTGTATTTCTCCTTGCAGAAGATCGGCGCGATTCCCATCGCGGCGCTCGCGACACACCGCTACCTCGAAGTGAGCCAATTTGCGAGGCTCTCGGGCGCGGCTGCCTGCGTGACCCCGGACCGCCACGGAGATTTCGATTTCGCCGAGATGGTGAGGCGCGTACGCAAGGAGGCGCCTTCCCTCAGGCTCGGGATCGTCCTTGGGCGCGCACCGGAAGGATTCCTCTCGCTCGCCGAGCTGATCGCCGCTCCGCCGCTCCGCGCCGTAGACGAGCTGCGCAGGTTGAAGATTGATCCCACCGAACCCGCGATCTTCCAGCTTTCGGGAGGGACCACGGGCGTGCCCAAGCTCATACCGCGCACGCACAACGACTACGCGTACAACTCCAGGATCGCCGCGAGGGTGTGCGCTGTCAGCGGCGACTCGGTGCTGCTGTTGGCGCTGCCCATCGCGCACAATCTGCCGCTCGCGTGCCCGGGGTTGCAGGGCTATATGTTAAAGGGGGGAAAGGTGGTGCTGTGCGCGAGCACCAAGCCCGAGGACATGTTCGGACTCATCGAGCAATACCGAGTGACGCACCTCAAAGTAGTACCTGCACTGCTCATTCGCCTCATCAACGATCCGTCGATCGGGAGGCACGATCTGTCTTCCTTGCGCGTGATTCAAAGCGGCGGCCAGCGCATGCAGCCCGAGGTGAGGCAGAGAACGAAGGAGTTGATTCCCAGCGCAACGGTCCAGGAAAATTTCGGCATGTCCGAGGGGATGCTGTTCTTCGTTGAGCTGGACGACCCGGAGGACGTGCGCCTGGAAACCTGCGGGCGCCCGCTTTCCCCGGACGATGAAGTGCGGCTGGTCGACGACGAAGGCAAGGAGGTCCCCGCGGGCGAGGTCGGCGAGCTGACTTGCCGAGGGCCGTATACGCTACGCGGCTACTTCGGCGTGCCCGAATACAATGCCAGGCAATTCACTCCCGACGGCTTTTACCGCTCAGGCGACCTGATGCGCCTCCATCCCTCCGGCAACTACGTGGTGGAGGGGCGGAAGAAGGACCTGATCAATCGAGGGGGGGAAAAGATCAGCGCCGAGGAAATCGAGAATCTGATCCTGTCGCACCCCGCGGTGCAGAACATAGCCTGCGTGCCGATGCCCGATCCGTTGCTGGGTGAGAAGATGTGTGCCTGCGTGATGCTCAAGCGCGGCCGCGCGCTCACCCTCGCCGAACTGGTGGCATTTCTCAAAGAGAAGGAGATCGCCAAATTCAAGCTCCCTGAGAGGCTTGAGATTCTGGACGATTTTCCGGTATCCACTTTCGGAAAAGTATCGAAGAAGCTGCTGGTCGAGATGGTCGCGGGAAAAATCAGCGGGAGTGGGCCGCGCAGGAGTGGCATGGGCTAGGGAGAACCATGAGAATCATCGATCTGCACTGTTACCCCGGCACCGAGGAGTGGATACGCTGCCAGGGTCCCTACGTCGAAGCGCTCGCCAAGTACTGGAACCGGAACTGGGTGGCGAAGAAGGAAGATGAAGTTGTCCGGGACTTCACCGAAGCCGGCGTCGAGGCGATTCTGGTAGCGCTCGACCTGGAAACCACGATCGCAACGCCGCCGTGCACCAACGAATACGTTCACGATATGTGGAAGCGCCATTCCGGACGCGTCATCCAGGCCTGGGGCGCCGTCGAGCCCGCCAAAGGCGAGGTCGCAATCGAGCAGGCAAGGAAGGCCGTCCGGGACCTGGGTATGATCGGCTTTCACTTCCATCCGATCATGCAGCACTTCGCCGTAAACGACCGCCGCTACTATCCGCTATTCGAGATCATCAATGAATTGAAAGCGGCCGTGATGATCGACGTGGGCACCACCGGGATGGGAGCCGGGCTCCCCGGCGGCATGGGGGCGAGAATCCGCGACGCTCACCCCTCGGCGATCGATGATCTGGCGGCGGATTTCCCCGATCTGAAGATCGTCATGGCCCATCCCGGCTGGCCGTGGGTCGACGAAACCACGGCGGTCGCGCTGCACAAGGGCAACGTCTACTGGGAAATGTCCGGCTGGGCGCCGAAGCATTTTCCTCCTCAGCTCAAGGTGGACATGCGTGCACGCCTGCAGGACAAGATCATGTTCGGCAGCGACTACCCCAGTCTGCCCTATGCGCGCATCCTGAAGGAATGGCAGGAGCTCGGTTACCCTGACGCAGTCATGGAGAAGATTTTCCACCGGAACGCCGAGCGCATTCTCGGCCTGTAGCGTTCGACGGGATGTTCTTCGGGCGCTTCGTTTGCCCTCCGCCAATTGTCGAGTCTCGCCTTGACAGGGCACCGAGCATGCCAAATACTCGGTGTGTTTATCTTTCGATCAGCAGCTCTCCGAAGTGTCCACCACGAATCCAAGAAGGCCGGTCGCGCTCGTTACCGGAGCCGCGAGCGGCATTGGGAGGAGCGTAGCGCTTGCTTTGGCGCGTGCGGGTCATGACGTGACGGTCAACTACAGTTCAAGCGACGCTGCCGCCCGCGCTACCGCGGCGGAAGCCGAGAAGCTCGGTGCGAGAGTGGTGGTCGTGAAGTGCGACGTGAGCGATGAGGCAGGCGTCCGCGCAATGCTCAAGTCGATCGAGGGCACTTTCGGCCGGCTGGACGTTCTGGTCAACAACGCCGGCACCACCGCGCCCTGGAAGCCGAAGGACCTGGAGAGCCTTTCGCTTGCGGATTGGGACCGGGTATTCGCAGTAAACGTGCGCGGCCTGTTTCAGGTCACCCGTGCCGCGGTGCCTCTCCTGCGTGCCTCGAAAGGCTGCATCGTCAATACCGCGAGCATCGTCGGCCTGCGGCCGGGGCCGCAGCCGCTTCCTTACGCGGCAAGCAAGGCTGCTGTGGTCAACATGACAAAGACCCTGGCGTGGAATCTGGGTCCGGACATTCGCGTTAACGCGGTCGCGCCTGGCTGGATGGAAGGCGAGTGGATGCAACGGATGCTCAAAGACAAGTACGACGAACTCATGGGCAAGCGCGCCAAGGCGACGCCACTCAAGCGTTGCGTGACCGCGGACGACGTCGCCGAAACCATGATGTCCCTGATCCAGTCGAACCGCTTTGTCACCGGAGAAGTTATCGTGATAGAC
This sequence comes from Burkholderiales bacterium, assembly GCA_036555245.1. Classification (GTDB taxonomy): domain Bacteria; phylum Pseudomonadota; class Gammaproteobacteria; order Burkholderiales; family SG8-39; genus VBDM01. The sequence continues at coordinate 13,246 of DATBLP010000036.1, read as the reverse complement.
GGCGGCTTCACGAGTTCGACCTGAGCCCGGGCGGAAATGCCCTGCGCGAGAGACATTTTCCCCGCAGCAGAGGTGGTGTGCCCATTGGGCGAGGGCGTTTCGGCCGCTATAATAGGCGCAAGCTGCAAGCGCATCGATGCTGCCGTCAAATTGGAGCGGTGACACGGGGGACGAGGGATGAGCAAGACTGGAATTGAGACGCTGAAGGCCAGCGCACTGACCGCCGAAGAACTCAAGCTGGCCGGAGTGATCGTTTCGGCGCTCAATCTGGAAACCCAGCCGTCCGCGATCGATCCGAACGCGCCGCTGTATGGCGAAGGTCTGGGGCTGGATTCGATCGACATTCTGGAGGTGGCGTTGGCGGTCTCCAAGGCGTACGGAGTCAAGCTGCGTTCCGACGACGAGCATAACCGGAAGATCTTCAGCTCCTTGCGGAGTCTGGCCCAGCATATTCAGCAGCATCGGGTGAAGTAGACGCTGGCGTTGGGCTCGGCCGACGCTTTCTCATGGCTGATTTTCCGCTGATCAAGAACTACGCCTCCGGCGCCGTGTTTGCCTATCGGGAAGGGCGGCCCATCCGAGTCGAAGAGTTTCTGGGCGAGGCGGAACAGCTTGCCCGGGCGCTTCCCGATCGGCCGCATGTCGTCAACCTCTGCTCAGATCGTTACCGGTTCACTGTCGGTCTAGCGGCCGCGCTATTGCGCGGCCAGATCAGCCTTTTCCCGCCCAACTCGACCCCGGACCTGCTGGGACGTCTCGGGCAGTGCTACTCAGGCGTGTATTGCCTGAGCGACGGGAGCGTGGAGTCGCCGCAACTCGAGACTTTTCTCTATCCCTCTGTGCAAGGTTCGGTCGCGATCGGATCGACTCCCCGAATTCCGGAGGCGCAGGCCGCAGCAGTGCTTTTCACCTCGGGTTCGACCGGGCAGCCGGTGCCGCACGCCAAGTCATGGGGCTCCCTCGTGAGGACCGGATCGGCGGAAGTCGAACGTCTTGGCCTGGCCCCCGGCATGGTTTTGGTCGCCACAGTTCCGCAGCAGCACATGTATGGTTTCGAATCCACGGTTCTCATGGTGATGCAGGGCGGAATGGCCATGCATGCCGGGAGGCCGTTTTTTCCCGCGGATGTGTGTGCCGAGCTCGAGGCTCTCCCGCGGCCGCGAGGGCTGGTCACCACTCCGGTTCACCTGCGGGTCTTGCTCGCCGAGGCGAGCTCCTTGCCTTCCGTAGATTTTCTGCTGTGCGCGACCGCACCGCTTTCCCCGCAGCTCGCGGCCGAAGCGGAGGCTCGGTTCGCCGCGCCGCTCTTCGAGATCTATGGCTGCACCGAAGCGGGTCAGGTCGCGAGCCGGCGACCGGCGCGATCCCAGGAATGGCACCTGCTTTCGGGGCTCAAGCTGCGAGCCGAGGGGAACAGGGCCCGTGTCAGCGGAGGCCACGTGGAATCGGAGGTCTTGCTCGGCGACGTGATCGAGGTGTGCAGCGACGACACATTTCTGCTGCACGGCCGAACGGCAGATCTTGTCAATATCGCGGGAAAACGGACGTCGCTCACGCACCTGAACTTTCATCTCAATTCCATCGCCGGCGTGAAGGACGGAACATTCGTCATGCCCGAAGAAGACGACGGGACGGTGACCCGCCTCATGGCCCTGGTGGTTGCGCCGGGCATATCCAGCGATGCCGTGATGTCCGCTTTGAGACAGCGAATCGATGCCGCTTTTCTTCCGCGCCCGCTTTGTTTCGTCGATTCCCTGCCGCGGAACGACACCGGCAAGTTGCCGCGCGTGGCTCTCGACCGTCTGGTTAGCCGGCTCGCCAAGGCGGGGTAGATGGCGACCCTGGACCGAAGCTTCCCCCTGGATCATGCGGCCGCAAAGGGCCATTTTCCCGGCAATCCGATCATTCCGGGGGCGCTTCTCCTGAGCGAAGTGCTGCTTGCGATCGAGACCGATTTGGGCAGGAGTCTGCAGAATTGCCATGTCAAATCCGCGAAGTTCGTTTACCCGGTGCGCCCCGGTGATCGCGTATCCATCGAGTATTCCGGACAGGATGAAGGCACGATTCGCTTCAGGTGCAGCGCTGGCGGAAAGGCCGTCCTCACCGGGACGTACGGAGTACCGCCGTCTTCTGTCCGCGAGGGCTCCAATGAGCGCGACATCTGAGGGCTCGTCCGGCGCCGCCGGTGGGCGCATTTCGCCGGTCGGGGAGCAGTCATGAACACCGTGACCGCGATCAGCGGCGAGAACGGCCGGCGCTGGAATCCGGCGCTGCTTGTCCGGCTCTCGGTAATCGTGCACGCGGTAGCCGTGGTGGCGTTGGCCGTTCACCCTGAACTCTGGGTTTGGCCGGTCGCTGCAATAGCGGCGAACCAGCTCGTGCTGCTGTGCGCCACCTTGTGGCCCCGGGGTACCTGGCTCGGGTCGAACCTCGTGCGCCTTCCCGCTTCAGCAGCGCGTCGCGGCGAGATCTGTATCAGCCTCGACGACGGCCCCGATCCGGTGCTCACGCCGCAGGTTCTGGACCTGCTGGATCGGCATCAGGCCAAAGCGAGCTTCTTCTGCATCGGCGAGAAGGCCGTGGCCTTTCCGGAATTGGTTAAGGAGATTGCTCGCCGCGGCCATAGCGTCGAGAACCACAGTTATCATCATCACAATGCATTTGCCCTGTTTGGCTTGTCTCGTTTGAAACGCGAAGTGGAGTCTGCGCAAGCGGCGGTCACCGCGATCACCGGGCGTCCGCCGGCCTTCTTTCGCGCACCGGCTGGATTCCGCAGCCCGCTGCTCGATCCTGTGCTCGCCAATATGGGGCTGCGCTACGTTTCCTGGACTCGGCGCGGCTTCGACGCTGCGAGCGGTGACCCGCGCAGGATCCTGCGACGACTCATGCGCGGGCTCGCCGCCGGCGACCTGCTGCTGCTGCATGATGACGCCGAGGTGGTGCTGGCCGTGCTGCCGGCGTTGCTGGAGCAAGTCGCGGCACGCGGCCTGAGGTCGGTTTCCCTGGCGACGGCCTGCGAGGAAGACCCTGCCAGATAGACCAAGGCGGCGTTGTGCAGGCTCTCGCCATCAGCCATTTCTCGATCGTTAACAGCCTTGGAGCCGGTGCCGAAGCAGTGCTCCTCGGCCTGCGCGAGAAGCGCTCGGGGCTGAGGGCCTGCGATTTCGACACGGCGGCAATCGATACGTATATCGGACGAGTTCCGGGGCTGGAGGATTCTCCCGTTCGAGCGGATCTCGCGGAGTTTGACTGTCGCAACAATCGCCTCGTGCAGCGCTGCCTCGAGCAGGACGGCTTCGGCGAGCGGATCGCGCAGGCGCGCGATCGCTACGGTGCCGGACGCATTGGCGTATTCCTCGGGACCAGCACGTCGGGGATCCATACGACGGAGCTTGCGTACAGGCGGCGGGAGCCGCGAACCGGAGCGTTGCCCGCCGACTACCACTATGCGGAGACGCAGAATGCATTTTCTCTCGGCGAATTCGTGAGGCGCTACTCTGGACTGAACGGCCCGGCCTTCGTAGTGTCCTCGGCCTGCTCGTCGACGGCCAAGGTTTTCGGCAACGCGGCGCGCATGATCACTGCCGGCGTCTGCGACGCGGCGCTGGTCGGGGGCGCAGACAGCCTTTGCCTCACGACACTCTACGGATTTCGCTCGCTGGAATTGACTTCGCGCGGCCCGTGCCGTCCCTACGACGCGGAACGCGACGGGATCTCGGTCGGCGAGGGGGCGGGTCTTGCGTTGCTCGAAAGAGCGGACCGCGCTCCGTCCGGTACGGTTCGGCTTCTCGGCGTGGGCGAGAGCTCGGACGCCTACCATATGTCTACCCCGCATCCCGAGGGCCTCGGAGCAAAGCTCGCCATGCGCCAGGCTCTCGATTCGGCCGGGCTCCAGCCGTCGGACATCGATTACGTGAACCTGCACGGCACCGCCACGAAAACCAATGACGCGAGCGAGGACCGCGCCGTGGTCGAGGTGTTCGGCCGGGACACGCCGTGCAGCTCGACCAAGGGATCGACCGGCCACCTGCTCGGCGCGGCCGGAATAACCGAAGCGATCATCTCGATCCTGGCAATTGAGAACAATTTCATGCCCGGAAGTGCAAATACGAGAACGGTCGACCCGTCCTTGAGGTGCCGTTACCTTCTCGAGGTTCGAGAAGGCAGAGTGCGTTGTGTGCTCACCAACTCGTTCGGCTTCGGCGGGAGCAATTGCAGTCTCATACTGGGAAGGAACGAGTGATGCGCGTCTTCCTCGAAGGCGTCGGCATCGTCGGTCCGGGTCTTCCTGACTGGGTCGCGAGCCGGGCTGTCCTCGCGGGCGAAGACGCGTATCGCCCGGGCCCGACGGTGGTCGCTCCGAGCGAGCTGCTGCCCCCGGCCGAGCGGCGCCGCGCCCCGCTCGCGGTAAGGCTTGCCCTCGCCGCGGGCCAGGAGGCGTTCCGCAACGCGGGCCGCGACGTAGCGAGCACTGCGACGGTATTCGCGTCCTCGTCGAGCGACGGTGATACGCTGCACCAGATGTGCGAAATGCTCGCCACCGCAGAGCGCGAGGTGTCCCCGACCCGCTTCCACAACTCCGTCCACAATGCGGCCGCCGGTTATTGGAGTATCGCCACGCGCTGCCGGAAGCCCTCTACGAGCCTTGCGTGCTACGACGCGAGCTTCGCCGCCGGCCTTCTAGAAGCAGCGGTTCAGGTCGCTACGTCCGGCGCGCCCGTGGGCCTCATCGCTTACGACCAACCCTATCCCGAACCTTTGCACTCCGCCCGCCCGGTCGCGGCAAGTTTCGGCGCTGCTCTGGTCCTGACGCCGGAGTCCGGGGAACGGGCCTTTGCCGCGCTGGAGATCGACTTCTTCGCAGAGCCGGCTAGGGCAACCCCGATGTCGGACCCGGCGCTGGAAGCCACGAGGCTGGACAATCCGGCGGCGCGCGCGCTGTCGCTGCTCGCGACCCTGGCGCGCAAGCGCGGCGGCAGCGTTGTTCTCGACTACCTTTCGGGCGCGCATTTGCGAATCGGGGCAAGCCCGTGCTGATCGGGCGGGAGAAGATAGCCGGCCTGATCCCCCACGCCGGGTCTATGCAGTTGCTCGACGGCGTGCTCTCCTGGGATGCAGCGCGGATCCGCTGCTTCAGCCGCACGCATCGCGATGAGCGCAATCCTTTGCGCTGCGGCGCGGAATTGCCGGCCTTGTGCGGCATCGAATATGCCGCACAGGCGATGGCGCTTCACGGTAGCCTGACCGGGCATGCGGGCGACAGGCCGCGCGCCGGCTACCTCGCGAGCCTGCGCAATGTGATCTGCCGCAGAAGACGGATCGATGATCTGGAAGGCGAGCTCATCGTCGAAGCCGAAAAGCTCATGGGCGAGGAAAGCCGCGTCATCTACGGCTTCGAGGTGCGCGTCGGCCAGAGCTACGTGCTGCGCGGCAGGGCCGCCGTGGTGCTGGATGCCGACCGGGTGAGGACGTGAAGCGCGCGCTCGTCACCGGGGGCAGCGGCGCGATCGGTATGGCGATTTGCCGGCGACTTGCCGCGCAAGGATGCCATGTCTACGTACACGGCCACGGCCATCTGGCCCGAGCGGAAAAACTCGTTGGCGAGATTGCGGCGGCAGGCGGTTCCGCGGCGGCTGTGGCATTCGACGTCACCGACGGCGGCAAGGCGCTGGCGGCGCTGCAGGAGCTGCTCGAAGTCGGACCGATCCAGATCCTCGTCAACAATGCCGGCATCCATGACGATGCGGCGATGCCGGGGATGAAGCCGCAGCAGTGGTCGCGCGTCATAGACGTGGCGCTCAACGGATTCTTCAACGTGACGCAGCCGCTCCTGATGCCGATGATCGGCACGCGTTGGGGGCGCATCGTGAACGTCTCTTCGGTGGCCGCGCTCGCGGGCAATCGCGGGCAGGCCAACTACGCGGCTGCCAAGGCGGGCCTGCACGGAGCGACCAAGGCCCTCGCGCTCGAGCTCGCCAGCCGCGGCATCACGGTGAACACCGTCGCGCCCGGCATCATCGCTTCCCCGATGACCGAAGACGTTTTCCCGAAGGAGGCCATCGACAGGCTCGTGCCCATGAAGCGAGCGGGCACGCCAGAGGAAGTCGCCGACCTCATCGGCTTCCTCGCCTCCGAGCAGGCGGCCTACATTTCCGGCCAGATCATCTCCATTAACGGCGCCATGATCTGAAGCCCCGGCTACCGGGAGGTATCGACCTTCACCGTCGATTCGCCGATGATCCAAGCGATGGCGAATCCCGAAGTGAAGTTCTGCCTGGACTTGACGAGCGGGCTGCCGGAGAACACCGCGCCGCTCACGCTGTCCCATTTGGCGAAGCCGCCGACCCAGAATCCGGGGTAGCGCTTGCTGAGCGTCGCGATCCAGGTCGTGCCGGCGTATCCGCCGGTGACGCTGAACGCAGGCCGCTCGGGCGTGGCGAATGCCGGGTCGACGGCGTAGAAATAGCGGTTGTAGCCCAGATCGGTATACAGAAGGCCGGCCTGCAGCCCGAGATTCCAGCCGCGCTCGCCCGCGGCGTCGCGTATGTCGAGGTTCAGGTTCGGCTGGAAGATCCAGCCGACATGCGTGAGATGGGAGAAATCCGAGGCGATGACCTTGCGCGCCGGCAACCTGAGCTCCAGCGTCGTCCTCCGGTCGGGGGAGCGGTACAGGAAGAGGTCGAGCGAGGGGCCGATCTCGAGCGTTGCGTCCAGGTCCGGCATTCCGGCCCGCGCGCTGTTGTTCCGGACGGGCGGGGAGCCGTTGATGCTGAAATCGAGCTCCACCCGGTCGGTATCGAAGAATCGTCCGTGCAGCCTGCGATCGTCGACCCTGACAGTCTCACCACGGTAAACAAAGTAGGGAACGGGAAAAGCCCAGGTGCGGTACTGATTTGCTCCCCGGTAGTGAGCAAGGTAGGCCGCCCCGAGTCCGGCACCCGCTTCCCACTGCGGCAGTTGCTCGGCATGAGCAAGGCTCGCGGCGAAGCACGCGAATCCCCAAGGCAGCGCTCTGCGCCAGAATGGAACGACGGAGTGTGCGATGGCAGACTCTGAACTGCGGGCGGACGAGATAGAATCTGTTGTTGTCGGGCTTGGTGCCGAGGAAGGGACTCGAACCCCCACAGTGTTGCCACCGCTAGGACCTGAACCTAGTGCGTCTACCAATTCCGCCACCTCGGCGAAAGGGCCGCGCCATTTCCGGTCTTCAGCCCGAGCGCGGATTCTATAGGAAAGTGCGCAATTGTCAATGAAGAAGCGCCGCAGCGTGCACGCAAGAGATCCGCACCACGATCGTGAAGCGGCTCGCTACGAGCGGCCGATCGCGAGCCGCGAGTTCATCCTGCAGACGCTCGCTGAAGCCGGCGTGCCGATGACCGACGCGGATCTCGCGCGTCGGCTCTCGATTGGCGCGCGCGAAACCGAAGCCTTCGAGCGACGCATCGCGGCCATGGAGCGCGACGGGCAGGTTCTGCGAAACCGCAAGGGAGCGATCCTGGTCGCGACGAAACTCGACTTGGTCACCGGGCGCGTCGAGGGACATCCCGAGGGCTACGGGTTCCTGATTCTGGAAGACGGCGACGATCTCTTCCTCGGTCCGCAGGAAATGAGGAAGGTTCTGCACGGCGATCGTGTCATGGCCCGCGAATCCGGGGTCGACCGGCGCGGCCGGCGCGAAGGCAGGATCGTCGAGGTGATCGAGCGGGTGAACCGCAGCATCGTCGGCAAGTTGCATCGCGAAAAGAGCTTCCTGTTCGTTCGGCCAGCCGAGCGCCGCATCAGCCAGGAGATCCTGATCGAGGCGGGTGATGCGGCCGGAGCGAAACCGGGGCAGGTCGTGGTTGTCGAACTCACTGCGCAGCCCGACGGACGCACGCAGCCGATAGGCCGTATCGTAGAGGTTCTCGGTGAGGCCGCAGATTCCGGGATAGAGATCGAAATTGCGCTGAGAAAGCACGCGCTGCCGTTCAAGTTCTCCGGCCAGGCCGAAGCGCTTGCGGCGAAGTACCCTGCCGCTCCCCGTGCCGGCGATCTGGCCGGCCGGCAGGATCTGCGGGCGGTGGCGCTCGTCACAATCGACGGTGAGACTGCGCGGGACTTCGACGACGCCGTCTACTGCGAGGAAAAGCGCGGCGGCTTCAGGCTGATCGTCGCCATCGCGGACGTCAGTCATTACGTACAGGACGGGGACGCTCTCGACGTCGAGGCGCGCGAGCGCGGCAACTCGGTGTATTTCCCGCGCCGCGTGATTCCGATGCTGCCCGAGTCCCTCTCTAACGGTCTGTGCTCGCTCAATCCGAACGTCGATCGTCTCTGTGCGGCTTGCGACATCTCGATCGGTCTCCACGGCGAAATTGACTCGTATCGCTTCTATCCGGCCGTGATGCGCTCGCGTGCGCGGCTCACCTATACCGACGTGGCCGCCGCGCTTGCGGATTCGCACAGCGACCCGGCGCGCAGACTGAAGGAACTGCTGCCGGGCCTGCAGGTGCTGAACCGGCTGTTTCGATCTCTGCTCAAGGCGCGGGAGAAGCGCGGGGCAATCGATTTCGAGACCATCGAGACCGCATTCGTTTTCGACGACGCGGGCCGGCCGCTGCGCATCGACCGGGTGGAGCGCAACGATGCTCACCGCATCATCGAGGAATGCATGCTGGCGGCGAACGTGTGTGCCTCGGGGTTTCTCTCGAAGCACAAGCATCCGATGCTCTACCGCATACACGAAGGGCCGACGCCGGAAAAGCTGGAGAACTTGCGGGAGTTCCTGAAGGAATTCGGGCTGGAGCTTTCGGGCGGCGACAAGCCGACGGCGAAACACTATGCGAAGTTGCTCGAGACGGTGCGCAAGCGGCCGGATGTGCAACTGCTGCAGACGGTGCTGCTGCGCTCGCTGCAGCAGGCGCAGTACAGCCCGAAGAACATCGGGCATTTCGGCCTCGCCTACGAGCATTACACGCACTTCACCTCGCCGATCCGGCGCTATCCCGATCTGCTGGTGCATCGCGCCATCAAGGCGGTCCTCTCGGGTGGGCGCTACAGCCCGGGCAACTGGATGGAATTCGGAGCGCATTGTTCGCAGACCGAGCGCCGCGCAGACGAGGCCACGCGCGAGGTTTCTGCCTGGCTCAAGTGCTACTTCATGCGCGACCGGGTTGGCGAGGTCTTTGAGGGCTCGGTCTCGGCGGTGACCAGCTTCGGCATATTTGTCGCGCTGGACAACATCTACGTGGAAGGGCTGGTGCACATCTCCGAGCTCGGTCAGGATTATTACCACTTTGACGCCACCAAGCACCGTCTGCTCGGCGACCGCACCCGGAAGCAGTTCCGCCTCGCAGACCGGGTGAAGGTCAAGATCGTGCGTGTAGATCTCGAGACCAGCCGCATCGACTTCGTGCTCGCCGGTGGAGCCGCGGGCGCCTCGCACCACGCCCGCCCTCTCCGTCGACGCTCGAGATCGTAGAAGTTGAAACCGACACGCGCCGTTTTCGGATTCCACGCCGTGCTCGCGCGGTTGCGCGCCGAGCCGGGATCCGTCACGGAAATCTACCTTGACGAGGACCGCAAGGACGCGCGCGCGCGGGACCTCGCACTTGCCGCGGAAAAGGCCGGCGTCACCCTCATGCGCGTTCCGACCAAGCGCCTCGACGGTTTTTACGGTGGCGGCCGCCACCAGGGCGTGGTCGCCATGGTGTTCGACAAGCCGGCCCGGGAGAGTCTCGAGGATCTGCTCGACGCGCTGACCGAGCCGCCGTTGCTCCTCGTTCTGGACGGCGTGACCGACCCCCACAACCTCGGAGCCTGCCTGCGCGTCGCGGACGCGGCCGGGGCACACGCGGTGATCGCGCCCAAGGACCGTGCCGCTGGCATCGGCGCCACCGTGTCCAAGGTCGCGAGCGGGGCCGCCGAGTCGGTGCCCTATTACATGGTGACGAACCTGGCGCGAACGCTAGACGAGTTGAAGGAGCGCAACATCTGGGTCGTCGGTGCGGACGAGCACTCTGACAGAACGCTCTACGAAACGGAGCTGCCGGAAGCGCTCGCGTGGGTGCTCGGCGCGGAAGGCGGGGGCATGCGGCGCCTGACTCGTGAGCGCTGCGATCTGCTGGTACGCATCCCCATGCGCGGGAGCGTCGCGAGCCTGAACGTCTCGGTCGCGAGCGGAGTATGCCTCTTCGAATCGCGGCGGCGGCGCTCCGGATAGGTGCCGCCATCACTGACTCGTGAGCTATGTCCCATGCCTTGCGGCGCAGATGGGCGTGCGCCCGCTCGTTGCGCAGGGGGCCTGCGCCTACGCGGCTATCGCTGTGATCGGGACACGCCAAAGCGGCGCAACAGCTCGAAGACAAGGCCGGCGAACGCTGCCACCCACGCGATGAGCGCGACGTACAGGAACACTCGCGGCAGGAAGCCGAGGAAATCGAAAGCCATCGCCGTGATCAGTTCGTAGGTGCCGGCCGCATACATACCCAGCGGGAACACCGCACCCCAGTAGAGCGGGTCGTATTCCAGAGGATAGCGCTTATAGACGTAACGCCACACGCCGAGCACCAGGAGCATCGGGATCCACCAGGTACCGGTCGCCCAATAGAAGACGGTAAAGCCCTTGAGGAAGGGCAGGAGCGAAAGCAGGAAAGGCGCGTCGGGAGCGTTGATGATCAAGAGCGAGCCCGCCAGCGTGGAAATCGCCATTGCGCCCATGTTGATCCAGTAAGGAGGCGACAGATCACCGGGGGAGAACCGGAAGAATGTGTAGCGATAGAAGATGAGCGACATCATCCATATGTACAGCATGCCGCCCCACAACCACATCGAGAGCGCGAAGAAGTTTAGCTCCAGCTTGTAGGGCTGGTCGCTGTGAGCGGCGATGAGCGCGCTCAGCACCGCGATCGACTGCGTCGCCACCACCGCGAGCAGCCAGCCGCCACTGATCCCCTGGTCGAGCGTCGGCTTGCGCTCCTTGATCGTAAGTGCCGTGAAAATCGTATAGGTCAGCGCTACCCAAAGCACGACCGCCACGGCCCAGAGGGCGACGGCCGCCCGATAGTTGCTCGCCAGCACCACGAGCTGGCTCCCGAGGACGCTCGACCCGGCCACCATCGTGAAGAATCCAGGACCGCGCAGATGATCGACCATGTCACCGAAGAATTGGCGCGGGAAACGGACCATGCGCCATACCGTCAACAACCAGAGCACGGCGTAAGCGGCGACATTGAGCGCGAGGAGCGCCAGCGCGATGCGTGGCGTGCCGAGCAGATGGGCGGCGAGCGAAACGATGCCGGTCGCCATGACCATGCCGAAATAGGCTGGCGACAGACCGGCTAGGTCGGCGAGCAGGCGCTTGGCGTTGATTGGAAGCCTCAAAAAGCGATTGTATTCCGCCTGTTCGAGCTTGTTGCGCAACCGACGCGGTGGTGTCCCCCAGGGGACTCGATGCCGAGGGCGGAATCGACGTTCTGGAATGCCGTTGCTTTACTACGGCAATCCACGGTTTGTAAGCGCGAAATGCTTGCCTCAACTCGCTTCATCCTGTTAGAATTCAATCCCTTCGACGACCGCTCCGGCGGTCGTTTGTTTTCGAAAATTCGGCCAACCCTGCCGCACCCGTCCCCGCCGCGTCGCACGAGGCGGACCGAACCGTGGCGGCTTCATCCATAGGGAGATGTTGATGCGACACTACGAGGTTTGTTTCATTGTCCACCCGGACCAGAGCGAGCAGGTACCGGCGATGATCGAGCGTTACCGCGCTACGGTGACCTCTAGGAACGGCAAAATCCACCGGCTTGAGGACTGGGGCCGGCGCCAGCTCGCATTCCCGCTCTCCAAAGTGCACAAGGCGCACTACGTGCTCATGAACATCGAGTGCGACGCCGAGACACTCGGCGAGCTCGAGCACTCGTTCAAGTTCAACGACGCGGTGCTGCGGCATCTGATCATTAAGATGGAGCGCGCCTGGACCACGCCTTCGCCGATGATGAAGGAAGAGAAATCCAAGTCGGTCCTCAACCCGGCCGAGGCAACCAAGCCGGTCGAGGCGACCAAGGCGGCCGAAGCGGGCAAACTCGCCGAGCCGGCCAAGACGGGCGAGCCGGCAGGCGCCTGAACGCTTGGCGCAAGCGAACCGCGTCGTGGTGTCGGGCAAGCTCGTCGAGCTGGACACGCTGCGGCATACCCCAGCCGGTGTTTCGGTGCTGAAATTCCGCCTGCAGCACGATTCTTCGCAGCCCGAGGCGGGCGGAGAACGCAAGGTGAGCTGCGAGATCGCCGCAGTGGCATTCGAGCGCGAGGCGAGACTGCTCGCCGCGGCGAAATTGGGAAGCAATTTGAAGGTGACTGGATTTCTTGCCGCGAGGAGCCGCGCGAGTCGCGCGCTGGTGCTGCACGCGGCGCAGATCGAATTTGAACAAGGAGCGTAGACATGCCCCCACCCAGAGGCAGAGGCGGTTTCAAAGGAAAGGGAAAAGGCAAGGGCCGCGACAACAAGCGCGACCAGAAGGGCGCGAAGCAGCTGTTCAAGCGGCGCAAGTTCTGCCGCTTCACCGCCGAGAAGATCGAGTGGATCGACTACAAGGACGTCGAGCTGCTGAAGGACTTCATCGGCGAGAACGGCAAGATCATCCCGGCGCGCATCACCGGGACGCGCACCCACTATCAGCGCCAGCTGTCGGGCGCGGTGAAGCGCGCGCGCTATCTCGCCCTGTTACCGTATACGGATCTGCATTGAAGGCGCGCCATGCAAGTGATCCTTCTTGAGAAGGTCGTGAACCTCGGCGGTCTGGGCGACGTCGTCAAGGTAAAGGACGGTTTCGCCCGCAACTTCCTGCTCCCGCAGGGCAAGGCAAAGCGCGCCACCCCGGAGAACCTGGCCGAGTTCGAGAAGAAGCGCGCCGAACTGGAGAAGAACCAGGCCGATGCGCTGACCACGGCCCAGGAAAAAGGCGCCAAGCTGGACGGCCTCATGATCCAGATTACCCAGAAGGCGGGCGTAGACGGCCGCCTGTTCGGCTCGGTCACGACCTTCGACATCGTCGAGGCGCTGAAAGCTCAGGGCTTCGAAGTGGAGCGCTCGATGATCCGTCTGCCGCAGGGGCCGCTGAAGACGGTCGGGGACCATTCGATCGCCGTGGCGCTGCATGCCGACGTACTGGTCCACATCAAGGTATCGGTGCTCGGAGAAACGGCTGAGCAGTAGCACGCGAGGCGTTGACGGCAAACGAAGGCCGGTCCGGCCAGCCGGCCTTTTCGGAGG
>DATBLP010000007.1:0-20905 GCA_036555245.1 Burkholderiales bacterium | reverse complement strand
ACCGCTGTGGATCGTCGTTTTTGCGGTTGCGGGGAGTGCCGTCCTCGGTGCCTTGGGAATGGTGGCAGGCATCTGCGCCGAGAAGATCGACCAAGTTGCGGCTTTCCAGAACTTTCTTATCATGCCGCTCACCTTTCTCTCGGGCGTGTTCTATTCGATCCATTCGCTTCCTGCATTCTGGCAGGGACTCTCGCGCTTCAACCCGATGTTCTACATCATCGACGGCTTCCGCTACGGCTTTTTCGGTGTCTCGGACGTCAATCCGTTCGGCAGCATCGCCGTCGTCGGTGGTTTTCTCGGGCTCGTTTCGGCGTTCACGCTGGAGCTGCTCAGACGCGGATATAGACTGAGGCACTGACATGGTTACACCAGAGCAGATTCGGAGCTACATCGAGGAAGGCCTGGACTGCGACGAGCTGAGGGTCACGGGCGACGGAGAGCATTTCGAGGCCTTGATCGTGAGCGGGGCTTTCCGCGGCAAGAGCCGCGTGCAGCGCCATCAGCTCGTGTATGCGGCGCTCGGAGATCGCATGCGCGGGGAAATCCACGCCTTGTCGATGCGCACGCTCACGCCCGAGGAAGCGGCGAATGGATAAGCTGATCATTCATGGCGGTGTGCCCCTCAGCGGAGAAATCCGCGTCTCGGGCGCGAAGAATTCCGCGCTGCCGCTCATGTGTGCCGCTCTGCTCACGCGCGAACAGCTCACCCTGTCCAACATTCCGCACCTCAGGGATGTCACGACCATGCTGCGGCTGCTCGCCCAAATGGGCGTCGAAGTCTCGCTCGACGATCGGCTGGGCCTAACGCTAAGGGCCGAGCGGCCTCCCGAACCGCTCGCTCCGTACGATCTGGTGAAGACCATGCGCGCCTCCATCCTCGTGCTGGGGCCTCTCGTAGCGCGGTGCGGCGAGGCGCGGGTTTCGTTGCCCGGCGGTTGCGCCATCGGCCTGCGTCCGGTGGACCTGCACATCAAGGGGCTGCAGGCGCTGGGCGCTGAAATCTCGGTCGAGCAGGGCTACATCGCTGCTCGCGCGAAGCGCTTGAAGGGGGCGCGCATCGTCATGGATCTCGTGACCGTCACCGGCACGGAAAATCTCATGATGGCGGCGTGCCTTGCCCAGGGCACAAGCGTGCTCGAGAACGCCGCGCGGGAACCCGAAGTTGTGGATCTCGCAAACTGCCTGCGCGCGATGGGCGCTCGGATCAGCGGCGCCGGAACCGATGTGATCACGATCGAGGGTGTGGCGCAACTTGGTGGCGCCACGCACCGCATCATGCCCGACCGAATCGAGACGGGGACGTTTCTCACGGCTGCAGCGGCGACGCGGGGCCGGGTCACCCTCCACGGCGCCGACGCCGGTTGCCTCGAGGCGGTGCTGGGCAAGCTGCGCGAGGCGGGCGCCGAGTTGCAGACGGAGAATGGGGCCATCTCGCTCGCGATGCGGGGAAGGCCAAGGAGCGTCGACGCGCGCACCGCGCCTTACCCGGGGTTTCCGACCGACATGCAGGCGCAGTTGATGGCGCTCGATACGACCGCCGAGGGCACCGGCGTGATTACCGAGACGGTTTTCGAGAACCGCTTCATGCACGCCCTGGAGATGCAGCGCCTGGGCGCCGACATCGAGATTTCGGGAAATGCCGCGGTGGTGCGCGGCGTCGGAAAGCTGCAGGGGGCAAGCGTCATGGCGACCGACCTGCGCGCTTCCGCGAGCCTGGTCATCGCGGGTCTCATCGCCGAGGGGGAAACGACCATCGATCGAATTTACCACCTCGACCGCGGCTACGAGTGCATCGAGGAGAAGCTCGCGCAGCTCGGCGCGCGCATCAAGCGCGTGCATTGAGACGGCAGCCGCGAGAGTAGGCAAAGCCACCGCGCCCCTGTGTTCCGCTTCGTGAAATAAGCGCTCCCTTTGGGTCTTCTGCGTCGACGCCATACCTTGCTGTAAAATCAAGTCTTTTCACACGGTTACGACGTGATTACGCTAGCGCTGTCGAAGGGCAGGATTTTCGAGGAGACGCTGCCGCTGCTGGCAGCGGCGGGCGTGCGTCCGCGCGAAGACCCCGACACCTCGCGCAAGCTCATCCTGCGGACTGCCCGCCGCGACGTGCGGCTGCTGATCGTGCGTGCCTCCGATGTTCCGACTTACGTGCAGTACGGCGCGGCGGACCTCGGCGTCGCGGGCAAGGACGTGCTGCTCGAACACGGCGGGGAGGGAATCTACCAGCCGCTCGATCTGGGCATCGCAGCATGTCGCATGATGGTCGCAGTCCCCGAGGGCTTCGACTACGCGGGCGCAGTGCGCCGGGGTGCGCGCCTGCGCGTGGCGACCAAGTACATGCAGACCGCGCGTGAGCACTTTGCCGCGAAGGGGGTGCACGTCGACCTCATCCGGCTCTACGGGTCAATGGAGCTCGCCCCGCTCGTGGGCCTGGCCGATGCGATCGTCGACCTCGTGGCCACGGGCGACACACTGCGCGCAAACCGCCTGCTTCCGGTCGAGGAGATTGCGCCGATCAGCGCGCGCCTCATCGTCAACCAGGCCGCGCTGAAGCTGAAGCGCGATGCGGTCCGACCGCTGCTCGAAAGATTCTCGAAAGCCGCTGAAAAGCATGATTGAAATCGCCCGCCTGTCCACCGCGCAGCCGGACTTCGATGCGCGGCTCAGCGCGCTGACGGCCTTCGATGCCACCTTTGACGAGGAAGTCGAGCGCAGCGTCGCGGAGATCTGCGACGCCGTGCGCAAACGCGGCGACGCCGCAGTGCTCGAATACACCCAGCGCTTCGACCAGCTGGACGCGGCTCGGGTCGCGGAGCTGGAACTGCCCAGGTCCGCCCTCAGGAAAGCGCGCGCCGGGCTCGAGCGCTCGCAACGCAAGGCACTGGAACAAGCCGCGGCGCGCATTCGCATGCACCATCGGCGACAGCTCTCGAAATCGTGGCAATTTGCCGATGCCGACGGCACGACGCTCGGCCAGCGCGTGACGCCGCTCGACCGAGTCGGGTTGTACGTTCCGGGCGGCAAGGCCGCATATCCATCATCGGTGTTGATGAATGCCATTCCGGCCAAGCTTGCCGGTGTCGGCGAGCTCGTCATGGCGGTGCCCACGCCGCGCGGGGACCGCAATCCGCTGGTGCTCGCTGCAGCGGAAATTGCCGGGGTCGACCGCGTATTCACGATCGGTGGCGCGCAGGCGATCGCCGCGCTCGCGTACGGCACGCAGACCATTCCACAGGTAGACAAGATCGTGGGACCGGGCAACGCCTACGTCGTGGCCGCGAAGCGCCGCGTGTTCGGTACCGTCGGCATCGACATGATTTCGGGTCCTACCGAAATTGTGGTCATCTGCGACGGCGCGACCGATGCGGACTGGATCGCAATGGATCTCTTCTCGCAGGCCGAGCACCACCAGACTTCGCAGGCCATACTCATTTCACCCAAGCGGGCGTTCATCGAGCAGGTGGCCAAGAGCATTGAGCGCCTGCTCGGAGGAATGCAGCGCAGGGAAATCATCGAAGAGTCGCTGCGGCTGCGGGGCGCTCTGATCGAAGTGAAGAGTCTCGATGAGGCATGTCGGATCGCCAACCGGATCGCGCCCGAGCACCTGGAGCTCTCGGTCGCTGATCCCAGGAAGTGGTTGCGCAAGATCCGTCATGCCGGGGCGATCTTTCTCGGACGCTACAGCTCCGAGGCGCTGGGTGACTATTGTGCCGGCCCCAACCACGTGCTGCCGACTTCGCGAACCGCACGCTTTTCCTCGCCCCTGGGCGTATACGACTTCCAGAAGCGCTCGAGCCTCATTGCCGTGTCGCGCAAGGGGGCGCGGAAGCTGGGTAGAATCGCGGCGACGCTCGCTCGAGGCGAAGGGTTCGAGGCGCACGCGCGCTCGGCCGAACTCAGGCTGCAGAAGACGCCCGGGGGAAAGCGGTGAGCGCCGGACCGCAAGAGATCATCCGCGACGACATTCGCGCAATGACGGGGTACCGCGTCGCGCCTGCCGAAGGCCTGGTGAAGCTCGACGCGATGGAGAGCCCGTACGGCCTGCCGCAGGCGCTGCGGCGCGAGATCGCGGAAGCCGTGGCAAACGTCCCGATCAACCGTTATCCCGACCCGACGGCGCCGGCTTTGGTGCAGCGTCTGCGCGAGGCGATGGGAATCAGGCCCGAGTACGACGTTCTTCTCGGAAATGGCTCGGACGAGATCATTCACATCATTGTCCAGAGCATCGCGCGGCACGGCGCGGTCGTGCTCGCGCCCAGCCCGAGCTTCGTGATGTTCGGCATGTACGCCAAGTTCGCAGGACTGGATTTTGTCGGGGTGCCGCTCAAGCCGGACTTCGGGCTCGATGCCGACGTTTTCCTGCGGGCCCTGGACCGGCACCGGCCCGCGGTGGTGTTCATCGCGTACCCCAACAACCCGAGCGGGAATCTATTTCCCGATGACTCGATCGAGCGGATCGCCGCTGCAGCCCCGGGGTTGGTGGTGATCGACGAGGCCTATCATGCCTTTGCACGGAAGACGTTCATGACCCGGCTGGCGGAATTCCCCAATCTCGTCGTCATGCGCACCCTGTCGAAGCTCGGATTGGCCGGAATACGCCTCGGCTACGCCGTGGGGAGGCCGGAGTGGATCCGCGAATTCGACAAGGTGCGGCCGCCCTACAACGTCAATGCGCTGACCCACGTGGTCGCCGAGCGGGTTCTTGCGCGCCGCGACGTGCTCGAGGCACAGGCGCAGAGCATCATCGCGGAGCGCCAGCGACTCGACGCCGGGCTGCGCAAGTCTGCCCGCGTAACGGTGTTCCCAAGCGACGCGAATTTCATCCTGGTGCGCGTTCCCGACGCCCCCAGGGTATTCGAGGGCATGCGCCGCCGCGGCGTGCTTGTCAAGAACCTGCACGGGAGCACGCCGCTTCTCGATCATTGCGTGCGTCTCACGATCGGGACGCCGGAGGAGAACCGGCAATGCCTGGCGGCGTTCGAGGAATCGCTCGCCGAGTGCTGATTTCGTGTAGGCTGGTACACTGAATCTCTGCAATGTCCACGCGCACCGCCAGAGCAGACCGCAAGACCACCGAGACGCAGATTGCCCTGTCCGTGAATCTGGACGGAAGCGGCAAGGCGACGCTTGCAACCGGCGTGCCGTTCCTCGATCACATGCTCGACCAGGTCGCCCGCCACGGCATGCTCGATCTCGACATCCAGGCTCGCGGGGACCTGCACGTCGACGCCCACCACACCGTTGAGGACATCGGGATCGCGCTGGGCCAAGCCGTGGCGCGCGCGGCCGGAGACAAGAAAGGCATACGACGCTATGGGCACGCCTATGTGCCTCTCGACGAAGCGCTGTCGCGCGTGGTGATCGATTTCTCCGGGCGGCCCGGGCTCGAGTACCACGTGGAGTTCAAGCGTGCACTCATCGGCGAATTTGACGTCGACCTGGTGCACGAGTTCTTCCAGGGTTTTGCCAATCACGCGCAGCTTACGCTGCACATCGACAATCTGCGCGGAGACAACGCGCACCACCAGTGCGAAACGATGTTCAAGGCATTCGCGCGGGCTCTGCGCATGGCGCTGGAGACCGATCCTCGCGCTGCGGAGAGCATTCCCTCGACGAAAGGCGTACTTTAAGCGCTGTCCTGCACGCCTCCGGCAATGCGCATCGCAGTCGTCGACTACGGGATGGGCAATCTGCGCTCGGTTTCGAAGGCGCTCGAGCACGTCGCGCCGCGCGCGAATGTCGAGGTGACCTCCGATCCTTCGAAGGTGGCCGGCGCCGATCGCGTGGTGTTCCCGGGGCAGGGGGCGATGCCTGACTGCATGCGCGAGATGCAAGAACGCGGGCTGGAGGGGGCGCTCGCGACCGCCGCCGGAACCCGGCCCTTCCTCGGCATCTGCATCGGGCTGCAAATGCTTTTCGAACGCAGCGACGAAGGGGGGGTGAAGGGACTCGCCCTTTTTGCCGGCGTCGTGCGCCGCTTTCCCGTTCCCGCCATGTTCGATTCCGGCGGCCGCAGGCTCAAGGTGCCGCACATGGGGTGGAATCAGGTGAACCAGACCCGCCCGCACCCATTGTGGTCGGGAATCGAGAACGGCAGCCGCTTCTACTTCGTGCACAGCTATTTTCCGGAGCCCGGCGAACCCGATTTGACGCATGGCACGACCGACTATGGCGTCCCCTTTACCTGCGCGGTGGCGCGGGATAATATTTTTGCGGTACAGTTCCATCCGGAAAAGAGTCATATCTCTGGCTTGCGGCTCCTCGCCAACTTCATCAACTGGAATCCCTGAGACCCTCCTTTCTTCGCGGCCTTCGTGCGGCCTCAGGGCCGCACCCTTTGCCCAGACTCGATGCTGATCATTCCTGCGCTTGACATCAAGGACGGACGTTGCGTCCGCCTGAAACAGGGAAAGATGAGCGAAACCACGGTCTTCTCGGAGGATCCCGTGGGAATGGCCAGGCATTGGCAGTCTGAAGGCGCGCGCCGCCTGCACCTGATCGACCTGAATGGGGCCGCCGCGGGCAAGCCGAAGAACGAAGCCATCATCCGCGCGATTTTGAAGGCCCTGGGGAATTCCGTCCCGGTACAACTGGGGGGCGGAATTCGCGATCTGGACACGATCGAGCGCTACCTGGATCTCGGCGTGAGCTTCGTGATCATCGGCACGGCGGCGGTCAAGAATCCCGGTTTCTTGCAGGACGCATGCACGGCCTTCTCGGGACATGTCATTGTCGCCCTCGATGCCAAAGACGGGAAAGTCGCCGTGGAAGGCTGGTCGAAAATGACGGGCCACGCCGTAGTCGATCTCGCGAAGAAATTCCAGGACTACGGAGTCGAAGCGATCATCTATACCGATATCGGCCGCGACGGCATGCTGACCGGGGTCAATATCGACGCCACGTTGAAGCTCGCTCACGAGCTGCGCGTCCCGGTCATAGCGAGCGGAGGCCTCACCAGGCTCGAAGACATCAGGGAATTGTGCAAGGTGGAATCCGAGGGCGTCACCGGAGTCGTTACCGGGCGGGCCATCTATCAGGGCACGCTCGACTTCAAGAAAGCCCAGGCCGAAGCGGACAAGCTGGGGAAAAAGCAGGATTGAGGATCAAGGGTCTTCCGTGCTTGCGGGATGAGCGCCTGCCGAGGGCCATTCCCCCAGGAAGCCTTGGATCCAACTCCTGAATCCTCCGATGGCTCTGGCGACACGCATCATTCCCTGTCTCGATGTCGACCGCGGGCGTGTCGTCAAGGGCGTCAACTTCGTCGGGCTTCGCGACGCCGGGGATCCGGTCGAGATCGCGAGGCGCTACGACGAGCAGGGCGCGGACGAGCTGGCTTTTCTGGACATCACCGCCAGTTCCGACCAGCGCGATCTGATCCTGCACGTCGTCGAAGACGTCGCGGCGCAGGTATTCATCCCGCTCACCGTTGGCGGCGGGGTGCGCAAGCTTGACGACGTCCGGCGGCTACTGAACGCGGGTGCGGACAAGGTCTCCATCAATACTGCAGCTGTGCAGAATCCCCGGCTGGTCGCGGATTCGTCCGGACGCTACGGGGCGCAGTGCATCGTTGTCGCCATCGACGCCAAGCTCAGGCAGGGGATAAGAACTTCCGGACGGGCCGATCACCGCGATGGGCCCCGCTGGGAGGTGTTTACACACGGCGGGCGCCGCCCCACCGGACTGGACGCAGTCGAATGGGCGCGTACAATGCAAAAGCTCGGCGCGGGCGAAATCCTGCTGACCAGCATGGACCGGGACGGCACGCGAGCGGGTTTCGACATCGCGCTCACGCGGGCGGTCGCCGATGCCCTGGAGATACCCGTCATCGCGAGCGGCGGCGTGGGCACGCTAGACCACCTTGCCGAGGGAGTGCTCGAAGGCCGCGCCGACGCGGTTCTGGCAGCGAGCATTTTCCACTTCGGCGAATTTACCGTGCGGGAAGCGAAGCAGCACATGGCGAAGCGCGGCATTGAGGTGAGACTTTGAGCCGGCGGACGAAATGGCTGAGGACTGGCTGGACCGGATAAAGTGGGGCGACGACGGCCTGGTGCCCGCGATCGCCCAGGAGTTGTCCACGAATACGATACTGACGCTTGCGTGGATGAATCGCGAGTCGCTTGCGAGAACGGTCGCAAGCGGCGAGGCGCATTACTGGTCGCGCTCGCGAGGGCGTCTTTGGAAGAAGGGCGAGCAGTCCGGCCATGTGCAGAAGGTGCACGAGGTCCGGCTCGATTGCGATGAAGACGTCGTGCTGCTCAAGGTGGAACAGCGTGGTGGAATTGCCTGCCACACTGGAAGGCACAGCTGCTTTTTCCAGCGGCTCGAGGACGGAAAGTGGGAAGCGGTCGAGCCGGTGATCAAGGATCCGAGGGAAATCTACAAGCGATGAGCGACATACTGGAACGGCTGGCCGAGGTCGTGGAGAGCCGCAAGGCGGGCGACCCGGAGAAATCGTATGTGTCGCGACTGTTCGCCGCCGGACCGGACGCCATACTCAAGAAGGTCGGGGAAGAGGCGACCGAAACGGTAATGGCGGCGAAGGACGGCGACCGGCTTCGTATCGTGGGGGAAACTGCAGACCTGTGGTTTCACTGCCTCATCATGCTCGCGCAATACGGGCTGCGGCCCGCCGATGTCCTTGCCGAGCTGCGCCGCCGCGAGGGCATATCGGGGATCGACGAAAAGGCGGCGCGGGCGCACGAAAAGCGCGTGCGGGCCGAGCGGAAATAGGAGAGGGAATGACTGTCGCGGACTGCCTATTCTGCAGGATCGTCAAGGGAGAGATTCCGAGCAGGAAAGTGTACGAGGACTCCGAAGTCCTCGCCTTCCACGATATACACCCGCTCGCCCCGGTGCATTTCATGATCATCCCCAAAGCGCATATCCCCTCTCTTGCCGAATGCGACGTGAGCCACCAGCCGGTGCTCGGCAAGATCCTCGCATTGGCACCGCGTCTTGCGCGCGAGCAGGGTTCGCCCGACGGTTTTCGCACCATCATCAATACGGGACGTATCGGCCGGCAGGAGGTGTATCATTTGCACGTGCATGTCATCGGCGGCCCCGACGTCCTGGGCGCGATGCTGAAACGGAATTGAAGGAGCAATTTATGGGTACCTGGAGCATATGGCACTGGCTGATCGTGCTTCTGATCGTTTTGCTCGTGTTCGGCACCAAGAAGCTGCGCAATATTGGGGCTGACTTGGGCGGAGCCGTGCGCGGTTTCAAGGACGGCATGAAGGACTCGTCTGCGGACAAGGCCGGCGAAGGCGGATCCTCGCCCCAGGTTACGGGGCGCACGATCGAAGCCGAGGTCAAGGACAAGGCCAAGACCTAAGGGCGATCGTCGGCTGCATTCAGGATGCCGGGCGCGGTCCCGGCTTCTTTTTTTAACGACTGGGGTTCCTCCCTCCTGCGTGTTTGATGTCGGCTTCTCAGAATTGATGGTGATCGCCGTGGTGGCGCTCATCGTCATCGGTCCGGAGCGGCTTCCGCGCGTGGCGCGCACCCTGGGGCATCTCTTCGGGCGGCTGCAGCGCTACGTCAACGACGTCAAGGCCGACATCAACCGCGAGATCGAGCTCGATGAACTGCGCAAGTTCAAGAGCACTTTCGAGGACGCGGCGCGCGGATTCGAAAGCGCCGCTCAGAACGTTCAGAGCGAAGTGGCCAAGACGGAGGACGAGCTCAACTCCCTGGCGAAGAGTGCCGATCCACCGGGACCCGCTCCGGCCGAGGGCCCGGGATCGGCCTCCGCTGAGACTGCAGCAATGTCCGGCAAAGCGAGTCCGGAACCACGTAGCGATGCTCCACCGCGGCAGAAAACCGCCGCCTGATTCGCCGACAGCGGATGAGCACCCAGGACACCTTCATTTCCCATCTGGTCGAGCTGCGCGACCGGATGCTGAAGGCAATCCTCGCGGTGATCGTGGTATTCCTCTGTCTCTTCTACTGGGCGAGGGAGCTCTACGCGTTTCTCGCAAAGCCCCTGATCGCAGCTCTTCCTGCCGGCGGCCAGATGATCGCGACCGACGTGGTCGGCGTGTTTCTGGTGCCCGTAAAAGTGGCGTTCCTCGTGGCGTTCCTCATCGCGCTGCCCTACGTTCTTTATCAGACGTGGGCATTCGTGGCACCCGGCCTCTATGCGCACGAGAAGCGCCTGGTGCTGCCGCTGGTGGCCGCGAGCTCGGTGCTTTTCCTCGTGGGGATGGCTTTCGCCTATTTCCTGGTGTTTCCGGTCGTCTTCAAGTTCATGGCGTCGATCGCTCCCGAGGGAGTCGCCTGGATGACCGATATCGACAAGTACCTGTCGTTCGTCCTGACCACGTTCGTCGCATTCGGGGTCACGTTCGAAGTCCCGGTCGTGGTAGTGGTCCTCGTGCATGTAGGGCTGATTTCCATAGAGAAACTCAAGGAGATCCGTCCCTACGTCATCGTCGGCGCCTTCGTCGTCGGTGCCATCTTCACGCCGCCCGATGTTCTTTCGCAGGTGATGCTGGCGGTCCCGCTCTGGTTTCTCTATGAGCTTGGCATTCTGGTTGCGCGCTTTGTAGTCAAGCCGGCCGGCGCGGAAGCCGGGAGCGGCGAGCCGGACAAGGGACTCGGTCGCTCGGAGGCGAAGCAGAAGTAGATTTCTCGGGGCCGCTCAGCGTCGCCGTTGCTGGGTGGGCCGTTTTCCGACCGCAATTTGTATTTCCATTTCCTTGCTGTCGCGCCGCAGCCGGATCGATGCCGACTTCCCCGGAACCAGCGCCGCGACGAGATTCAGCATCGCATTCGGGTCCTTGACCGGCTTGCCCTCGATCGCGAGAAGAATGTCTCCCGGTTTCAGGCCGGCACGATCGGCAGGTCCGCCACGCAGGATGCCGGCGAGGAGCACGCCGTTGGTCGAGCCCAGCTGGAACGATTCCGCAATCTCGGGAGTGATCTCCTGCGCTTCCACCCCGATCCAGCCGCGGATGACGCTGCCGGTCTGGATGATCTGTTCCATGATTTGCTTGGCGCTCGAGGCCGGTATCGCGAAGCCGATGCCGAGGGACCCTCCCGAGCGCGAGTAGATCGCGGTGTTGATGCCGACGAGGTTCCCCGCCGTGTCGATGAGCGCCCCGCCCGAGTTGCCGGGATTGATCGCAGCGTCGGTCTGAATGAAGTTCTCGAAGGTGTTGATGCCAAGCTGGCTGCGGCCGAGTGCGGAAACGATGCCCATTGTTACTGTCTGCCCGACGCCGAACGGATTGCCGATTGCAAGCACGACGTCCCCCACGCGCAAGGTGTCGGCCTCGCCGAAGGTGATCGCCGGTAGCGGAACGCCTTCGATTTGCAACACCGCTATATCGGTCTCCGGGTCCGAACCGACCGCCTTCGCCTTCAATTTCTTCCCGTCGGCGAGCGCCACTTCGATTTCGTCCGCAGCTTCGACAACGTGATGATTGGTGAGAATGTATCCCTTCGGGCTGACGATCACGCCCGAGCCAAGGCTCGCCGCGCGCTGCGGCTCCTCTTCGAATTGGTCGCCGAAGAAACGGCGAAACAGGGGATCGTCGAGGAACGGATGACGCGGGGTCTTGATTTCCTTGCTGGTGAAGATATTCACAACCGCGGGTACCGCCTTCCTGACTGCGTCGCTGTAGGACGCGGCGCGGGCGGGTACTGCCGTGCCTGTCGCCTGGCGCAACTCCACCACCTGCGGCCCGCCGTTCGAGCGTCCGAGCCATTCCGGTTTCAGCGTGGCGACCACGAACAGCACGCTGACCGCGACCGTCGCGGTCTGTGCGAAGATGAGCCAGATCCTGCGCATGAACTTCTAGTCGGAGCTTGTCTGCCGCGTATGTCGAGCGCGCCGCCCGGCGTCGCTTCGATGTCGCTTGAGCGCGATTTTCCCTGAACCCCGATTATTCCCTAAACGTGCGACGCGTGGAACCTCTGCGGCCCGTTGCGATCCGCGGGAAAGAAGCGTTCCTCACCGGCGCGATCTCAAGCTTTTTCGGCCCTACATTCGTCCACAGGGCTGTCTTGGAATCACCATGAGAATCAATGAATTGCGCTACGAAATTTGGCTTGGCAATCAAGCTTTCGGTATAATCCCAGCTTTTTTCGACAATCTCCCGTCGAACCTGCCTCCATGAGCGATCGCTCCGACGTCAATCGCAAACGCCGCACCATCGTCATCGCGAGCGCCTGCACGGGCGGCGCAGCCGCCGTTGCCACCGCCGTTCCCTTCGTCGCCTCGATGCTGCCCTCGGAGCGCGCAGAAGCGCTCGGTGCGCCTGTCGAAGCCGACATCGCCCAGCTCGCCCCGGGCGAGAAGATGACCGTCGAATGGCGCGGCCAGCCCGTGTGGATCGTCCACCGCACCAAGGAAATGCTCGACGGCGTAAGGAAGGCGGACGGCAAGGTCGCCGATCCCAAGAGCGAGCGCAAGAAGAGCGAGCTCACGCCCGAATACGCGCGCAACGAGTTCCGCTCGATCAAGCCCGATTACCTGGTCGTGGTCGGGATCTGCACGCACCTCGGATGTTCGCCGCAGGATCGCTTCAAGGCCGGCCCCGAGGCGTTCGAGAGCGACTGGAGCGGGGGTTTCTACTGCCCCTGCCACGGGTCGCTATTCGACCTTGCCGGTCGCGTGTACAAGAACAAGCCGGCGCCGGACAACCTCAGGGTGCCGCCCTATACGTATCTGTCCGATACGAGAATCCTGATCGGCGAAGACAAGGACAAGAAAGGAGCCTAGCGTCAATGGCTGCGGCGGAGAAGCAGGCAGTAACAGGCGCGGGTCCGTTCAACGGCGTGCTCACCTGGATCGACCAGCGCTTCCCGTTGGTGGAAACTTGGCGCGCGCACCTCTCCGAGTACTACGCGCCCAAGAATTTCAACTTTTGGTACTACTTCGGCTCGCTTGCATTGTTGGTGCTGGTGATCCAGATCGTCACCGGGATCTTTCTCACCATGAACTACAAGCCGGACGCCGCCCAGGCGTTCGCCTCGGTCGAATACATCATGCGCGAAGTGCCCTGGGGCTGGTGGGTCCGCTACATGCACTCGACCGGCGCTTCGGCGTTTTTCATCTGCGTCTATCTGCACATGTTCCGCGGCCTGCTCTACGGCTCGTACCGCAAACCGCGCGAGCTCCTCTGGATCTTCGGCATGTTGATATTCCTGTCGCTCATGGCGGAGGCCTTTTTCGGGTACCTCCTCCCCTGGGGCCAGATGTCCTACTGGGGCGCGCAGGTGATCGTCAACCTCTTTGACGCGATCCCGATCGTCGGACCGAGTCTGGCGATCTGGATTCGCGGCGATTTCGTCGTCTCGGATGCGACGCTCAACCGCTTTTTCGCTTTCCACGTGATCGCGGTGCCGCTCGTGCTGCTTCTGCTCGTCGGTGCGCATCTGCTTGCGCTGCACGAGGTCGGCTCGAACAATCCGGACGGGGTTGAAATCAAGAAGGCCAAGGACCCCAAGACCGGCAGGCCCCTGGACGGTATTCCCTTCCATCCGTACTACACGGTCAAGGACGCTTTCGGCGCCGTCGTCTTCCTCTCCGTGTTTTCGATCATCGTGTTCTTCGCGCCCGAGGTGGGCGGATATTTTCTGGAACACAACAACTTCATCCCGGCCGATCCGCTGAAGACGCCCCCGCACATCGCGCCCGTGTGGTATTTCACGCCGTATTACTCGATTCTGCGCGCGACGACCGAGGAGTTCGTCTTCTGGGGACTCACGCCCGCGGTGGTGGGCTTTGCCGGCCTTGTCATCTGGAGCGTCAGGGATACCGCGGCCAGAGTGTCCGTGGCGGTCGTCGCGGCCCTCCTGCTTCTGGGGCTCTTCACGCTGGACGCCAAGGTATGGGGTGTCGTGCTGATGGGCGTCTCCGTCATGGTCTTCTTCTTCCTGCCCTGGCTCGATCGAAGCCCGGTCAAGTCGATCCGCTACAAGGGACCGATCACCAAGATCACGCTCGCGCTCTTTGTGATTGCGTTTTTCGTGCTCGGCTATCTCGGCACACAGACGGTGACCGAGGGACGCACGCTCGCAGCGCAGATCGGCACCGGCGTGTACTTCCTGTTCTTCTTCCTCATGCCCTGGTATTCCAAGATGGACAAGTGCCGGCCGGAGCCTGAAAGGGTGACCGGGAAATGAAGAATCTCGTCGCGACGCTGGCCCTTGTCGCGCCGCTCGCGTTCGCGGCGGAGGAGCCGGTGCGGCTCGACGCCGCGCAAATCGACCCGCGCGACGTTGCCAGTCTGCAATCCGGGGCGCGGACTTTCATCAACTACTGCCTTAACTGTCATTCGGCCGGGCTGATGCGCTACAGCAAGCTGCTCGATCTCGGACTGACCGAGCAGCAGATCAAGGACAACCTGCTCTTTACCGCCGACAAGGTCGGAGAGCTGATGAACGTGTCCCTGACGAAGAAGGATTCCAAGGAATGGTTCGGAGCCACGCCTCCCGATCTATCGGTGATCGCCCGCGCGCGCGGCGCCGACTGGCTGTATACATACTTGCGCAGCTTCTATCGCGACCCGGAATCGCCCACGGGCTGGAACAACATGGTGTACGACCGGGTCGGCATGCCGCACGTACTGTGGACGCTTTCGGGACAGCAGGTTCAGGTCGAGCAGGAATTCAAGAGCGAGGAGCAGGCCGAGGCAGTCGGCAGGCAGCAGAGAGGCACGTGGAAGGTCGAGAGAGTCCTTTCCACTGAGGCAGGCCGGACCGCCGAGCGCTACGTCCTCAAGACGATCAGGACGCAGACACCCGGGCAGCTTTCGCAGATCGACTACGACATCCTGGTCCGCGACCTGGTGAACTACATGACGTGGATGTCGGAACCCAACCAGGTCGTACGCAAACAGACCGGCTACGCGGTGCTGCTGATGATGCTGGTATTGCTCGTAGTCTCGTATCTACTCTACAAGGAGTTCTGGAAAGACGTGCATTGATGCTGTCTCAAGAGGCGCGGGACCTTCCTTCCGCGTCTTTTTCCTCTGCACAGTCCCGGGCTCGGCAACCAGGTAAGCCATCATGATGAATCTTTACTCCGGAACCACCGATCCGTTTTCGCAGCGCTGCCGCATCGTGCTCTACGAGAAGGGCATGGACTTTCAGATCATCGATGTGGACATGTACAACAAGCCCGAAGACATCGCTGTGATGAACCCGTACAACCGGCTGCCGGTTCTGGTCGAGCGGGACCTAATCCTGTACGAGGCGAACATCATCAACGAGTACATCGACGAGCGCTTTCCGCATCCGCAATTGATGCCCGCCGATCCGGTAATGCGCGCGCGAGCACGGCTGTTCCTCTTCAATTTCGAGGTCGAGCTGTTCAGCCAGATCGAGCCGCTCGAGCACGGCAACCAGAGACAGCAGGACAAGGCGCGCCAGCAGATCGCCGACCGGCTCGCCGAGCTGGCCCCCGTATTCACCAAGCAGAAGTACATGCTCGGAGACGAGTTTTCGATGCTGGACGTGGCCATCAGCCCGCTTCTGTGGCGCTTGGACTACTATGGTGTTTCCCTGCCCAAGTCGGCGGCGCCGCTGATGAAGTACGCCGAGCGCCTGTTCTCGCGCCCTGCGTTCATCGAGGCGCTGACGCCGTCGGAAAAGGTAATGCGAAAGTGACGCAGGGCCGCACGGCGTGCCTTGCGTCATCCTGAGGAGCGAAGCGACGAAGGACCTGCTTAAGCAGACTCCTTGCATGCATGATGTCCGATCCTGCCTCCACGAAGCCCTATCTCCTGCGCGCGATGTACGAGTGGTGCGTGGACAATGGCTACACGCCCTACATTTCCGTGAAGGTCGACGCGCAGACGCGCGTCCCCGAAGAACATGTGCGCAACGGCGGGATCATCCTCAACATCGGCCCGATCGCGGCGAGCCGCCTGCAGATGGGCAACGAGACCATCGAATGCACGGCTCGGTTTTCCGGTGTCGTGAGGGAGCTCGTGATTCCGGTGGCGGCGGTCAGTGCAATCTACGCGCGCGAGAACGGCCAAGGCATGTCCTTCGAGACCACTACCGCCTCAGGCGCGGAGGGGGAATCTGCCGCCGCGCCGGGTACGCCTAAACGCCCTCCGGGGTCCGGCGGCAAGCCGGCGCTGCGGCGCGTAAAGTAGCTGCAGCGTGGACGTATAATTGCCGCGATGCCGGGTTAGCTCAGCTGGTAGAGCAGCTGATTTGTAATCAGTTGGTCGGGGGTTCGATTCCTCTACCCGGCACCAGAATACCCGGGCAGTGGGTCGTCGCCGGCCTGTTGGGCGATCGGGCGCCGATCATCAGGATTCTTCCCGAGGCACCTTCAGCTCACGCACCTCGGTATTCATGCGCACGTCCTTGCGCCGGCGCTTGACGAGCTCTTTGCCGGTCTCGAAATAATCCCCCTTCACTGCGAATTCCGCCGCACGGTCGAATTCGTCCGGCCACTCGCCGAGTGAGTATCCGAACCAGGGCGACTCGGGTTTCAGCTTCGGCAAGCCGAGCTCCTCCCATATCTTCCGGGCGCGTTCCATGAACTCGCGTTTGGGCAGGGACACCGGCGGGAAATCCTCCTTCATCGTGGCGTCGATCAGCACCGAAGCGTCTTCTCCGCCGGCGCGTTTGCTCCTCGGTCCGTGGCCCTGGTCGCGGTGGTGCAGGATCTGCAGATCGAGGCCCGGGTTCGCTCGATAGGACATCGCCCAGAGCAAGGCGTCGGCGTTGTCCGGATCGATGTCCTCGTTGACGGCGACGACGTATTTTCCCGCAGCGCGGTTCCACGACGCGGCGCCGTAGAGCGCGCGCCAGACCTCGGTCGTGGGCGTCGCGCGATCCATGACGAGCACGACCACCTTGCGCAGGTTGGTGAGCGGCTCGTGCATCGAGACGCCCTTCACGCCCTGGATGCCGAGCGTGTTGCGCAGATGGTGCGTGAACAGCGGCTCGAGTGCAACGCGCTTGATGAGGCTCGATTCGCTCGGGGTCACCTGGGAAATGATCGAAGTGAGGATTGCGTTCCTGCGGCGCGTGATGCAGGTGACTTCCATGAACGCGTTGTACTCCTGCAAGTTCACATGACCGTGCGATTCGCCGAACGGGGCCTCGGGCTCGAGATACTCCGTGTCGATGTAGCCTTCGACGACGATCTCCGCTTCGGCGGGAACCAGCAGATCGACGGTCTTCGCCTTCACCACGTTTATCGGCCTGCCTATCAGCCCGCCGGCGACGTGCAGCTCGTCGAGCGCTTCCGGCACTTTCTGCGCCGAGGTGAAAGCGACGCACGGCGGCGCGCCCAGAATCACGGCCGCCGGAAGTTTCTTGCCGCGCGCCTTCATCTTCTCCCAGTGCGCGTAGATCCCGGGCCGCAGCTCGAGCGACGGGTTCATGCCGAGCCGCCGCGGCGCCTTCACCTGACCGCGGTAGATGCCCATGTTCTGCACGCCGCTGTCGGGGTCCTTGGTGATGTATTGCGAAAGAGTGGTAAACGGTGCGATGTCCCAGCCGGGCGTGGAGATCGGTATCGGCAGGCCGTCAAGGCCTTTGCCGGGCCGATCGAGATCGTCTCCCTGAACGACGATCTCGTGGCAGGGCGCGTTCTCGACGACAACAGGGGGGATCGGATTGGCGATCGCTCGATTCCAGGTTTCGTTGATCTTGTCGAGCGGGCAGCCCATGCCGATGCGGTAGATCTCGCGACTCGCGGCCAGCGCGCCGACCACGACGGGGATGTCGTACTTGCGCCGCTTCGCGTCGATCACGTTGGTGAACAGGAACGCCTTGCGGTCGGGCTCCTCGATTCCGCCGCGAAACTGCCAGCGCACGAGCGGGTGCAGCTCCGAATCCTTGTCGATCGGCCGGTCCACGGTGACGAGCAATCCGGCTCGCTCGAGGGCCTCCAGGTGTTCGTGAAGATCGGGATACCCGCGAGGGGCCATGGGCGCCGCGCGACCCGCGTCCGTCTTGCCGGCCGACCCGGGCTCCGATTTCCTGGCCATCTCTCCTGCGTCCGTTGAAATGCCGACCGGCCGATGCTAAAGACCGGGTAGCGGTGCGTCAAGAAACCTCAGCCCGAAGGCGACGCGGGCATCGTCGAGCCGAGCCGTTTTGCCGTCGTCTGGAGCTCGTCCATGATCGCGCGTGGAACGGGGATTCCCTCGCGGCTGCGCCGAGCCAAGGTGCGCTTGCCGCGCTCCCCCGGCATCAGGATCTCGCCCACCTGCGGATCAACGGGCAAGGACTTTATCGCCTTCACCAGGCGATCCACTTCGTGCCGGAACGTTTCAGGGTCGCCAAACCTCGCGATATCGATCGCGAGGATCAGGCCGTTCTGCCGGTGCCGGCGCCCTTTCGCCGTGCCCTCTATGAATTCCGAGATCAAGGGGTTTGAAACGACAAGGCTGGTGATGCATTCGATCATCAGCGCAAGTCCCGAGCCCTTCGGGCCGGCCATCGGCAGGGGAATGTCGGCGGCCTGGGCGTCGGTGGTCGGATTGCCCTTCTTGTCGAGCGCCCAGCCGGCCGGGATCGCCGCTCCGGTCTTCTTCGCCTGGGTCAACCGTCCCATGGAAACCACGCCGGTACCCATGTCGAGGAGCAGCGTCCCTTCTTTGCCGTCCGGAACCGCGATCGAGATCGGGCTGGTCGAGACGCCTGCCGCTCTTGCTCCGTGGTAAGCCATGTTCGGCCAGGAGGCGGAGACGGCAACGGCGGCCAAACCCTCGCGCGCCGCTGCGGACGTGTAATAGCCGAGCGCGGCGGTGTGTGTCGTTGCCCGCACCAGCACGAACCCGACCCCGGCGTCCTTCGCCTTGCGCGCCGCTTCAGCCTTTGCCCGCATCATCGCGACCGGCCCGGCGGCCCGGTCGGCATCGATAAGGGCGGACGCGGGCGTTTCGCTCCGCACGGCAATCGCCGGCCGCGGGTTCATGTCCCCGGTCTCGAGCAGATTGACATAGCGGGGGATGCGCATCACGCCGTGGGTGTCGACGCCGCGCAGATTGGCCCATACGAGCACGTCCGCAACGATCGCGGCATCACCCCCGGGCATGCCGGCGCGTTCGAAAACGTCGGCCGCGAATCGCCTGAGCGCGTCCGCCGTCACAATCGCTGCTCCTGACGGCGCTCCGATTTCGCTCATGCCGGCTCAGGCGCGCGGAGGAAAGTACTTGTCGAGCCAGTTGCGCACCAGATCCACGACCAAGGTGTTTCCCTCGGAAAACATGAAATGATCGACGTCCGCCATGAGATGCAGGTCGGCCGGCTTCCCCGCGCGCGCGAAGAGCTCGATCGACTGCTCGGTCGGCGTGACCGAATCGTTCGCCGAATGCAAAAGGAGCAGCGGCCTGGGCGCGATTCTCCCGACCACCTTGTTTGCATTGAAGGCGAGCATGCTCTCGACCACCTCGAACGGAAATTCCATGATCGATCCGGGCGCGAGGTTTCCGCGCAAGCGCGGCGGAATCGGAACGATGTCGTAGCGCGACACCATCAGGGGCTTGCCCGAGCGCTTCCGGCGCCGCCCCTCTTTGAGCATGGCCGTGAACTTCTTCCATGCCCGCGCAGAGGCGTGCTGCTTGCGGAATTTCCCGACGCCGTCACCCCAGCCTCCGGAGGAAATGCAGGCGGCGATGCGGCGATCCACGCCCGCCGCATACACCGCGACCGCGGCGCCGAAGCTTTGCCCGACGACGCCGATCCGTCGTGGGTCGATTTCCGGACGAGCGGCAAGGAAAGCAAGCGCGTTGCGCGTGTCCCTGACCTGCTCCATGCAGATCACGCGTCCGCGCTCGCCCTCGCTTTCTCCGCAGCCGCGGAAGTCGAAGCGCAAGGCGGCGTAGCCGAGCCCCGCGAGCATCTTCGCAACGGCGGTTCCGCCTCCGCTGTCCTTGTTGCTGCCGAACCCGTGCAGCACCACGAACGCGGCGCGCCGCTCCTCCGATGGGCGTTCCCCGGGCAGGTGCAGAATGCCCGTGAGCTTGAGCCCGTCGGAAGCGAAGCTGACCCTCTCATCCATTCCCGAATCTCCCTGACCGCCGATTATAGGTGCCCGACGCGTTGCCACGGTAGAATCGCCGGAAAAAGGCATTCAGGGATTCCGCGATGACTCACGGCAAGCACCACGCAATCGACGTCCACGCGCACTATTTTCCACAAGCCTTCCTGGACCTGGTCGAAAAGTACGGGCCGGCGCACGGCTTCGAGTACCGGGTGGTGGAGGGCAAGGGTCCGCAGTTCAAGCACGGCCATTTGACGACCGGGCCCGTCGGCGCCAAGTTCGTAGACCTTGATACCCGGCTCGCTGCAATGGACGAGCAGGGCGTGGAGGTGCATGCGCTGTCGCTTTCGCAGCCGATGGTCTACTGGGCGGACGGAGATCTCGCGAAGCGCCTTGCCGAAACCTACAACGACGCGCTTGCTCGCGCGCACGAACGTCAACCGAAGCGTCTCGTGGGCCTCGCGACGCTGCCGATGCACGAGCCCGCGCTCGCGGTGAAGGAGGTGGAGCGGGCCGCGCGGCTCCCGGGGATACGCGGCTTCTACATCGCCACTCAGATCCGGGGCAGGGATCTGTCCGACGCCGCGTTTCTGCCTGTGTACGAACGCATCGACGCGACGGGTTTGCCCCTGTTCCTGCACCCGGTGGAAGTGATCGGGCACCAGCGGCTCGCCGCCTACTACCTTACCAACCTGCTGGGCAACCCGTTCGAGTCGGCGATCGCGGCGGCGCACCTGATCTTCGGCGGAGTACTGGATCGCTTTCCCGGACTTGTGGTCTGCCTGCCGCACTCGGGCGGAGCGTTCCCCTGGCTTGTGGGTCGGCTCAATCGCGGATGGGAGAAACGCGCCGACCTGAAGCATGTCAGGCAATCGCCTGTGGAGTACCTGCGCCGCTTCTACTACGATACGGTCGGCTATTCCGATCACGTCCTCGAAT
>DATBLP010000029.1:0-41767 GCA_036555245.1 Burkholderiales bacterium | reverse complement strand
CGCCGTGACCATCATGGCGGCGGTGCTGATTTCCGGGTTCGTGTCGCTCACGCTAACGCCGATGATGTGCAGCCGGATCCTCAAGCCCCACAGGGGGACGGAGCGCCACGGGCGTCTCTTCTGGGCATTCGAACGCGGCTTCGAAGCCTGGAAGGGTGCCTATGACGTGAGCCTGCGCTGGACGCTCGCGCGCCGGCTGTTCGTCATGATCACGTTCGTCTTCATCTGCCTCATCACCGGGATTCTTTTCTACTTTGCCCCCAAAGGCTTTCTGCCGAGTGAGGATTCAGGACAACTGTTCTGTTTCGTGGAAGGTCCGCAGGACATCTCCTTCGATGCCATGATGAACCTGCAAAACCAGGTCGCCGACATCATCCGGCGCGACCCGAATGTCGAGGCCGCGATGTCGTTCGTCGGCGCGACCGGTTTTTCGCCCTCGCTCAACGTCGGGCGCATGACGATTACGTTGAAGCCTTTCAAGGAGCGCAAGCGCGCCGAGGAGGTCGTGAGGGGGTTGCGCCCGAAGCTCGCGAACGTGCTTGGTGCGAAGGTATTCCTGCAGAACGTGCCGGCAATCCGCGTCGGGGGCCAGCTCACCAAGAGCCCCTATCAATACGTGATGCGCAGCGCCACGGTCGACGACCTGTACCAGTGGGCGCCCCAGATCGAGCAAAAGTTGCGCACGCTTCCCGGACTGGTCGACGTGACGAGCGACCTGCAGATCACGCGGCCCCAGGTCACGGTGGAGATCGAACGGGAGAAAGCGGCGGCGCTCGGCGTCTCGGCGCAGTCGATCGAACTCGCGCTCAACAACGCGTACGGCTCGCGCCAGGTTTCGACAATCTACACCGCGACCAACCAGTACTGGGTGATCCTGGAACTCGCGCCCCGCTATCAGACCGACCCTTCAGTGCTGCCGATGCTCTACGTGCGCTCCTCGACGGGCGCGCTCGTCCCCCTCAACGCCGTGGCTAGGCTCAACTACGGCGTGGGCCCGCTCCAGGTGACACACCTGGGCCAGCTTACTTCGGTGACCTTTTCGTTCGATCTGCGCCCGGGCGTCGCGCTGTCCGAAGCGATCGCTCAGGTCCAGGAGGCGATGCGCGAGATGCAAGTGCCGGCAACGCTGACCGGGACCTTCTCGGGCACGGCGCAGGCATACCAGAGCTCGCTGCAGGGCATGGGGATCCTGCTCGTTCTCTCCATCGTCGTGATCTACCTCGTCCTCGGCATCCTGTACGAGAGCTTCATCCACCCGCTCACGATCCTCTCCGGGCTGCCCACGGCGGGTCTCGGCGCCCTGCTCACCCTGATGGCATTCGGCATCGAGCTCAACATGTATGCCTTCGTGGGCATCATCATGCTGGTCGGCATCGTGAAGAAGAACGCGATCCTGCTGATCGACTTCGCGATCGAGGCGCAGCGCAAGGAAGGAATGGCCCCCGAGGAGGCGATCTACCGCGCCGGGCTGATCCGGTTCCGGCCGATCATGATGACGACGATGTCAGCCCTGATGGGTAGTCTCCCGATTGCGATCGGCTTCGGCGCCGGGGGCGGGGCGCGCATGCCCCTTGGCCTTGCCGTCGTCGGAGGACTGTTGCTTTCCCAGGTGTTGACGCTCTACGTCACGCCTGTCATCTATCTCTACTTCGAGCAGCTCCAGCAATGGGTCGCGCGGCGTCACGGAGCTCAGCCGGTCGCAAGACCGGGGTAGCCGAAGAGCGCACAGGACGCACTCTCCGTCTAACGCGCCACTCGACTACGGATTCAACTGCTTGTAGACAACGTCGGCGACCTTGAAGAGCTGATCCCGTCTCATTTCCCCGGAAAGCGCGTAGCCGAAATCGTGTTCGACCCAGTAGAAGACCGAGACCCGGTCTTCCTGGCTGAAGCGAAACGCCGTGTCACGAGGTTCCCCTTTTTGCCTGGATACATACAGCGTCAGGCGTTGGCCGCGAGCGTCCTGGTACATGAAATGGGCGACCGGCCCCTGGGGACCGGATAGCAGTCGGCCGCCGACAAGTTCATAGCCCAAGGGCGAGAGCCTGGGGGCCTTCAACGGTGCGCCGAGCCGCCTCGACAGCCAGCTCACGAGGTGTTCTTCCTCGTCGGCCTTTACTTCGACCGGATGCCGGACCTCGGGCGAATAAACCGCGTGTGCGATCGCCGCCTGGCGCGCCAAGGAAAGGGGCACGACCTGGGGCGCGACGAACATGCCACGGGCCAGCCAGCCTGATCCGAGGCCGACCGCGAAAAGGACCCCCGCCGCGGCCGCGTAGCGCCACGAGGCGCGGGATCGGGGAGCAAGCAATGCCGCCGGCACGGGTTCTTCGAGGACGTGGGCATGAAGGGCCCGGAGCAGGGTGTTTTGCTCGATATAGGCGCTCACCCGTTCCGCGTCTTCGGGATGGGAAGCGAGCCAGGTTTCGACCGCGACGCGCGCATTTCCCGTCGCCGCGCCGTCGACGTACGCGTGGAGCTCGGTTTCGGTCACCTGATTCACTTCACTACTTTCAGCGATACGGGCGACTGGCCGCCAAGCAGTTGCCGCAGGCGTTCACGCGCCCGCGAGAGGCGCGACATGACCGTGCCGATCGGAATCTCCAGAGCCTTGCTTACCTCCTCGTAAGTGAGCTGCTCCACCGCAACCAGCAACAGGACCTCGCGTTGATCTACGGGCAGGGAGCGTAGCGCTCGGTCGACGTCCCGGAGCTCGAGCTGCTCGCCCTGAGTCGGGCGGACCGATACAGGCGGCACCTCTTCCATCAGCTGCTCGATTTCGTGGCGACGTCGCCGCGCCTCGTTCACGAAGACGTTATGCATGATGGTGAACAACCAGGCGCGCAGATCGCTCCCGGGGCGCCAGAGGGAGAACTTGTTCCAGGCACGCTCCAAGGTGTCCTGCACGAGGTCCTCGGCTATGTAGCGGTCGCCCACCAGCGCACGCGCGTAACGCCGCAAGCGGGGAATGTGTTCGATGATGAGTCGCCGGTCCACCCGCGCATTCTACGCGGCGCGCGACCTCATGGCTTTGCCACATGCCAGACCTTGTTGAGGTTATCGCCCGTTCGGTCGCCGGGTTTGCGATCCTTCACCCACAGGTAAAGCGGCCGGTCTTTGTACGTCCACTGCTTCTTGCCGTCGTCTCGGGCGATGATTCCGTAACTCCCGGCAGGAGATGCATTTTCGGCGGCAATCAGGGGCGGCCAGTTCGCCGCGCACTGCCCCAGGCATACGCTCCTGCCGGAACCGGCCGCGCGGTCTCGGTCAAACACATAGAGCGTCATCCCGTCGGGATTGACCAACGAGTCGTGTTCGACTCGTACCGGCACGACGCTGCCCATCCCGGAAATCCAGGTGCAGCCTGACGCGATGGTTGCAGCCGCGAGCAGCGTGCGGACATTTCGAGTCTGGCTGAAGCAGAGCCGAAAAGCCCTTTCACGAATCGACGCGCGCACTCCACCTCCCGAATTCGAGGTCGCCCGGGTCCCCGGGGACTGTCTTATGAACACAAACGCGCGAATCGGCGCGTTTATTCCTCGCCACGGCCGTCTGCGATCGGGCGAATATCCCAGCGGCAGCGGCCGGGCGGAGTAAACAGAGCCTCAGGCCGGGCTATTCCAGAATGGCCGCTTGAAGACCGAACGGCAGAAGTCTGGTGTGCGGCCGCAGCTTTGACACACGCGGGGCGCCAATATTCAGCGCAGGCCAGCGACGTAGTCGGCGACCGCACGGATTTCCGGATCGGACATTCTTGCCGCAATGGTTTGCATCATCCGGTTGGGGTCGTTCCTGCGCTCGCCTTCGCGGAAGGCCTTGAGTTGCGCTTCGGTGTATTCGGCGTGTTGGCCCGCGAGGCGCGGGTAGGAGGACGGGAGTCCGGCTCCGGCCGCGCCGTGACACCCGGCACATGCCGGCAAGCCTTTTGTCGAGTCGCCGCCGCGCCAGATCTTCCGCCCGAGCGCCAGCGTGTCCCTGCTCTTTGCCGCCCCGGGCTTTGTCCGCTGGGCCGCGTAGTACGCCGCGACGTTGCGCATATCATCCACAGACAGATTGACGACCATTCCGGCCATCACCGGATTCTCCCGTTCCGCCCTCCTGCCGGCCGCGGATTTGAAGTTCGCGAGCTGCTTCTGAATGTATTCAGGGATCTGACCCGCCAGCTTCGGATTGTTGGGCACCGGGCTGTTTCCATCGGCGCCATGACATGCTGCGCATACCTGATTTGCGATGCCCTGCCCTTTCGCCGGGTCGGCCTTGGCAAGTTCTTCAGAGGGTCCCGCGTATAGACGAGCAGGGCTGGCGCAGAGCGCAAAGCCGAGAAAAACCAAGGCTCGTTTCATCCGTCTTCTCCGGCAAGTGCTCTCAAAAAAAGCTGATATTCTAGCAAATTTGATTTCCCAGACCCCATGCCGTTGTTTCGGAGAGCCGCGTTTTTCAAGAGCGCAGCCAAGCTCGACGAACTCCCAGCGAGTCAGGGCGAAATCGCTTTCGCCGGCCGCTCAAACGCCGGCAAATCAAGCGCGATCAATGCTCTCGCCGGCAGTCGCCTGGCATTCGTGAGCAAGACACCGGGACGGACGCAGTTGATCAATTTTTACGCGTTGGGCGAGGAGCGCTTCCTCGTGGATCTGCCCGGCTACGGCTATTCGAAAGCGCCCGCGGCGACGCGAGCCCTGTGGGAGGGACTGCTCGGCGCGTATTTGCGGACGCGTGACCCGCTCCGCGGCGTAGCCGTCTTCATGGACGTGCGGCAGCCGCTCACCGAAATCGATAGAAGAATGCTCGAGTGGTTTCGTCCCACCGGAAGGCCGGTGCACGTCCTGCTCGCCAAAGCCGACAAACTCTCCAGAGCTGCGGCCCGCCGAGTCCTGTTGCGAGTGGAGTCGGAACTCGTCCTGCTCGCGCCGAACTTTTCGGCGCAGCTTTTTTCCAGCCTGAAGAAACTCGGCCTTGAGGAAGCCGAGGCGGTATTTGGAAAGTGGTTGGGCCCGCACGAGTCGGCACCCCGGCGGGATCCTGAATTTGCGGCCGCGCCCAGATGGCGCAACGGCTACTGGAAACAAAAAACCCCGGGCTAAGGGGAATCAGCCCGGGGCAAAACGCCTTAAGGTTTAAGGCACCCGCTCAGGGAGGAGAAGCGGGAGACGACCGAAGTCGCCTGAATATAGGAGTCCCGCCGAGGCAAAAAGGTTCCGTTGCCGGCCGGAAACCGACATGTCCCGGTTGTCCGAGTAAACTGCAAGCGGTTGATATGATTACGGAAAGGAGTATCCATGCAGGTCTACGGTAAGTTCCCTTCAGTGCGGATGAGGCGCATGCGTCGCGACGACTTCTCCCGTCGGCTGATGCGGGAGCATGTA
Organism: Burkholderiales bacterium; assembly: GCA_036555245.1. Classification (GTDB taxonomy): domain Bacteria; phylum Pseudomonadota; class Gammaproteobacteria; order Burkholderiales; family SG8-39; genus VBDM01. Next base: position 36,404 of record DATBLP010000029.1, on the reverse strand, counting down.
CTCACGGCAGACGACCTCATCTACCCGGTGTTCGTTGTCGAAGGAAAACGCCGCACGCAGGCCGTCCCTTCCATGCCCGGAGTGTCGCGCCTGTCTCTCGACAAGCTGCTCCCGGTGGCCGAGCGTTGCCTGAAGCTCGGGGTACCTGCGATGGCTTTGTTTCCCGTGATCGAGTCGTCGCTGAAGACTCCCGACGGAAGAGAAGCGGCCAATCCCGAGGGCCTGATCCCGCGCACGGTGAGCGCCGTCAAGAAGCGATTCCCCGAGCTTGGCATCATGACCGACGTGGCACTGGACCCTTACACGAGCCACGGACAGGACGGGGTGATCGATTCGCACGGCTACATCCTGAACGATGAAACCCTCGCGATACTCGAGGAACAGGCGCTCGTTCAGGCAGCGGCCGGCGTCGATATCGTCGCCCCTTCCGACATGATGGACGGGCGCATCGGCCGGATTCGCGCGGCGCTCGAGGAAGCGGAATTCATTCACACGCGCATCATGGCCTATTCAGCCAAATACGCCTCGGGATTCTACGGACCCTTTCGCGATGCGGTAGGCTCGGCCGCGAACCTAGGCAAAGGGAGCAAGTTCACCTACCAGATGGATCCTGCCAACAGCGACGAAGCGCTGTGGGAGGTTGGGCTCGATCTTCAGGAAGGCGCCGACATGGTGATGGTGAAGCCCGGAATGCCTTACCTCGATATCGTCCGGCGCGTGAAGGAGGAGTTCAAGGCGCCAACCTACGTCTACCAGGTCAGCGGCGAGTACGCGATGCTCAAGGCCGCGTTCAAGAACGCCTGGCTGAGCGAGAGGCAGTGCGTCATGGAGGTGCTTACCGGATTCAAGCGAGCGGGCGCCGACGGTGTTCTCTCCTACTTCGCGCTCGACGCGGCCTCCTGGCTCAAGGAAACGCGTTGAGGAGACGGCCCCTTCAGAGCTTCGCGAGGTCCAGCGACCGGATGAATTTCCCTGGCGATTGATAGCCGACGACGCGCAGGTTTTCTATCTCGCGGCCGTTTGCGTCGAAGAAGACTATTCCCGGCGGTCCGAAAAGTCGAAATCGCTTCAGAAGAATCTTGTCTTCGGCAGTATTCGCGGTAACGTCGACGCGCATCAGCGTCACTCCCGCGAGGCGTGCCTGCACCCGCGCATCGCTGAAAGTGAATCGCTCCATTTCTTTGCACGCGACGCACCAGTCGGCATAGAAATCGAGCATGGCCGGTCCGGCGTTCCGCAGCCGCGCATCCAGTTCGTCGAGCGTTCTGACGGTTTCGAACTTCAGGGAACGCGCGCCCGCAGACTCACCGATCAGCCCTGACAGCGGCCGCAGTGGGTCGCGCGTCCCTGCAAGCGCGCCCATGCCCTCGGCGATGCCGATCAACAGGGCGAGAATGCCCACTGCCTTCCACAACCTCGCCCACCCGGACGCTTCATTCGGAAGGGGGTCGAGAGCGCGCAGGAATACGCCAGAACCGATCAAGAGCGTCGCCCAAAGCATCATTTCCGCCCCCACTGGAATCACCGGTGCAAGGATCCAGATCGCGACACCCAGCAGAAGGACGCCGAAGAACTGCTTGACCGCACGCATCCAGTGGCCGGATTTCGGCAGCAGCACGCCTTCCGAAACACCGACGAGCAGCAGCGGGACGCCCATTCCGAGGGCCATGGAGAACAGCGCCGTTCCACCCAGAATCGTGTCGCGAGTCTGCCCGATGTAGAGCAGCGCTCCGGCAAGCGGCGCGGCCACGCAGGGAGAAACGATGGCGGCGGAAAGCATGCCCATCAGCACGACCGCGCCCCAATGCCCGCCCGAGAGGCGGTTGCTCGCTTCGGTAAGCCGTGCGTGCCAACCCGAAGGCAGTTGCAGTTCGTAGAACCCGAACATGGAAAGCGCGAGCACCACAAAGACCCCTGCAAACGCGCTCAGCACCCAGACATTCTGCAGCGCTGCCGACAGCAGGTTGCCGGAAAGCGCAGCCGCGACTCCGATCGCGGCATAGGTCACCGACATGCCGAGAACATATGCAAGCGACACGAGAAGGGCGCGCCGGCGCGTGACCTTGCGCCCCTCGCCCACGATTATTCCCGAGAGAATGGGAATCATCGGCAGCACGCATGGGGTAAACGTCAAAAGCAGGCCTGCGCCGAAAAACACGCCCACGACGAGCCACAGCTTCCCGGATTCGAGGACCCCGGCGTAGCGGACGTCCTCGCCCGCCACGGCCGGCCGGGCGTCTTCCGGCGCAGACGCGAACTGATCGTCGCTTCGCGGGAGCGGGAAGCCAGACACACCGCTCCCGGAAACAAGCCTGAGCTCAGCGCTCTGCTCCTGCGGAACGTAGCACACGCCGATGTCGGCGCATCCCTGCGAGGTCACCAGCAGCTTCATCCGGTCCGAACCGCCTGCCTCGAGGGGAAGCCGGATGCGCACTTCCTTGCGGTAAGTCTCCTGCTTGCCGAAGAACGTGTCCTCGTGAATCTCCCCGCTCGGAAACCGCGGCGGGCCGAGCGAAATCGCGGCAGGCTCGGCGGCGAAGCGAAAGCGCTCGCGGTAGAGATAGTAGCCCTCGGCAATCGCGTAGCGGATTTCGATAGTCGAGGGGTCGAGTACGCGCGCGGAAAAGCGAAACGCCTTGTTCGGCTCGAGCAGCTCGTCTTCGTCGGCGGCCCGAAGGCCGGGCACGGCGAGAAGCAGCAGGGCGAAGATCAGCAGTCGTCGCATGCGATTCACGCGGGCCGCGTTTCCGCCTCGACCCACTCGAGATAAGCGGGAAATCCTCCCGCCAATGGGACCGCGATGACCTCCGGAAGTTCGTAGGGGTGGCCGGCCCGGATCGCCGCTTCCAGCTCCGAATAGCGATCCTGCGTGCTCTTGATGAGCATGGGGAATTCCTCCGCGTCCTCGGTCTTCCCCTTCCAGCGGAAAACGGAGCGGCAGGGCGAAAGAATGTTGACGCAGGCGGCAAGGCGCTTTTCAATAAGCGCGTGCGCGAGCTTCACCGCGCTGTCCCGGTCGGGCAGATTGGTGATGACCAGACAGGCGTCCGCGGGATTCATACGGTCTCGGTGAATCCTGGAACGCCCTCGGCGACCGTCGGATAGCGGAGCCGCACGCCCAGCTCCGCTTTCATGCGCCGGTTGGAAAGCCGCCGCGATTCGCCCATGAAAGAGAGCAGTTCGGGCGGCAGCAGGCCCGCGGCCTCGCGGCGCGAGACGCGCGGCGGGCGCGCATGCCCCGCGCGATCCGCGACAAGGTCGAAAAAGTCGCCCATTTTCATGGGGCCGTCGTCACTCGCGTTGTACACGCCGCGCGCCGCGTCCGACTCTAGAGCGGCAACGAGAATCGAGGCCAGGTCTTCCGCGTGAATGTGGTTCGTGTAGACATCTTCTTCCGGAACAATGGCCGGCGTGCCGCGAGCCAGTCGCCCGAGCGGCAGCCGATCCGGGGCGTAGATGCCCGGTGCGCGCAGGATCACGACCTGCAGCGTGTTGCGCCCGCCCCATTCCGAAATGGCATTCTCCGCGTCCAGGCGCCGTTTCGCGCGGTCGGTTTGCGGATGCGGGGCGCGACCCTCGTCGACCCATTCTCCGGCGCAGTCGCCGTAGACGCCGCTGGTGGAGAGGTACACGAATCGCCGTGGTAACATGGCGCCGCGTCCGCTGGCGGCGAGCGCCTCGAGTAGATTGTGCGTGCGAGAATCGCGAACGCCGTTCCTCGGAGGAGGCGCAAGGTGCGCGACGCGCTGGGCGCGCCCGGCGAGCTGCACAAGGGATGCGGTGTCGTCGAGGTCGCCTATGACCAGCTCGACACCGGAAGCGGCGAGCGCAGAGTCCGGCGAGCGCGCTAGCGCGACGACGCGATAGCGGCGCCGGAGTTCCGGCAAGGCGCGGCGGGCAATGTCGCCGCAACCGACGATGAGCAGAGTTTCCACGGACGAATTTTACCCTGCACGCCGATGACGTATCAGGTCACGATCCGCAATACCGGCCATCAGTTCCAGGCTCAAGAGGGCGCGAGCATCCTGCAGGCCGCGCTCGATGCGGGCCTCGTGCTTCCCTACGGTTGCCGCGACGGGGCCTGCGGCAGCTGCAAGGGCAAGCTGATCGAGGGCCGCATCGACTACGGCCGCTACTCGGAGAAGGCGCTCGCGGCCGCGGAGCGCCAACAGGGCTTCGCGCTCTTCTGCCAGGCAAAACCGCTCTCCGATGTGGTGATCGAGGCACGCGAGGTGCGCAAGGCCGGCGACATCCAGGTGCGAAAATTGCCCGCGCGCGTGCAGAAGCTCGAGCGGGTCGCCGACGACGTCATGATCGTCCACCTCAAGCTGCCGGCGAACGAGCGTCTGCTGTTCATTCCGGGCCAGTACCTCGATATCCTGCTGAAGGACGGCACGCGCAGAAGCTTTTCGATGGCGAATCCGCCGCACGACGACGAGTTCGTGCAGCTGCACATCCGCCACGTTTCCGGGGGCACGTTCACCGATCACGTGTTCAGTACCATGAAGGAGCGGGATATCCTGCGCCTCGAAGGTCCGTTCGGTACCTTTTTTCTGCGCGAGGAATCCGAAAAACCTGTCGTGTTCGTCGCCTCGGGGACGGGATTCGCGCCGGTCAAGGCAATCGTCGAGGCGGCGTTCAGGAGAAAGATTTCACGACCCATGACGCTCTACTGGGGCGCGCGGCGCCCGAAGGACCTCTACTTGAACGCGATACCGGAGCGCTGGGCGGCCGAGCATCCCGGCTTCAAGTACGTTCCGGTGGTCTCCGACGCGTTGCCCGAGGATGCCTGGAAGGGGCGGACGGGCTTCGTGCACCGCGCGGCAATGCAGGATCTTCCCGATCTCTCGCCGTATCAGGTCTACGCCTGCGGCGTGCCGATCATGGTGGATTCGGCGCGCCGCGATTTCACGGCTCAGTGCCGGCTGCCCGAGAACGAGTTCTTCTCCGATTCGTTTACCACCGCGGCCGACAAGGCGGGCGCCTGAGCGGTCGCATCACGCGCCCCGCGGAATCACGCCGCAGCCTCGCCAAGGTAGGCTTCGCGCACCCGCGGGTCGGCGAGCAGCGCGCTCCCCTGGCCCGAAAGGACGATGCTCCCGCTTTCCATGACATAGGCGCGCTTCGCGAGCTTGAGCGCGAGTTTGGCGTTCTGCTCGACCAAGAGGATGGTTACGCCTTCCGCGGCCGCCTTCAGCACGATCTCGAAGACTTTTTGCACCAATGCCGGCGCGAGCCCCATGCTCGGTTCGTCGAGCAGCAGCAGTTTCGGCCGGCTCATCAGCGCACGGCCGATCGCGAGCATCTGCTGCTCGCCGCCCGAGAGCGTGCCGGCCGTCTGGCGAAGGCGTTCGGCGAGCCGGGGAATCAGGGCGAAGACCCGTTCCAGGTCCTGCGCAATCTGGGCGTCTTCGCGCCTGTACGCGCCGATCTCGAGATTTTCTAGAACCGTCAGCCGGGCGAATATGCCCCGTCCTTCGGGAATCAGCGCCAGCCCGCGCCGCGCAAGCTGGTGGGCGGCGAGCCCCGCCGTGTCCTCGCCCTCAAGGCGGATCGAGCCCCCAGCCCGGGGGAGTAGCGCGGCGAGCGCTTTCAAGGTCGTCGTCTTGCCGGCGCCGTTCGCGCCGATGAGGCAAACCAACTCCCCGGCACCGACGTCCAGATCGATGCCCTTCACCGCAATGATCCCCCCGTAGGCAACCCGGAGGCCGCGTATTTCAAGCAAGCGCGCCTCCCAGGGAGCCGTCCCCCGCCACATCGCCTCCCAAGTACGCTTCGATGACGGCTGCGTTCCGCTGCACTTCTGCGGGCGTGCCTTCGGCGATCTTGCGTCCGTAGTCGAGTACTGCGACGCGGTCGCACAAGCCCATGATCAGCTTCACGTCGTGCTCGATGAGTAGCAGCGTAATGCCCTGCGCGCGGATCGCTTCCAGCAGCTTTCTCAACGCGGCGGTCTCCGTGGCGTTCATGCCGGCCGCAGGCTCGTCGAGCGCGAGAAGCCGTGGTTCCGTAGCCAGCGCTCTGGCGATCTCGAGGCGGCGCTGATCACCGTAGGCAAGATTGCGCGAAGGCTCGTCGCTGCGCGCGCTCAGGCCTACGAAATCGAGCAAGGAGAGCGAGCGTTCATGAATGGCGCGCTCCTCCGCGAGCGTCCCGGAATCGCGCAGCACGGCGCCGAGGACGCCCGCCCGGGTACGCACGTGCCGGCCGACCATGACGTTCTCCAGCACGCTCATGTTGGCGAAGAGCCGAATATTCTGAAAGGTGCGGGCGACGCCTCGCCGCGCTGCCTGATCCGGAGAGCGCACATCGAGCACTGCGCCTCCGAATTCGAAGCTCCCCGCGTCTGCCCGGTAAAACCCCGTCAGCACGTTGAAGAACGTCGTCTTCCCCGCGCCGTTGGGACCGATCAGGCCGTAGATGTCCCCGGGCGGGATGGCGATCGAGACTCCCCAGAGTGCCTGGACGCCGCCGAAGCTTTTCGAAATCCCGCTTGCGCGAAGCAGCGGCGCGCTCATCGGGCGAACTCACGCTTGCGCAGGGTCGCGGGCCACAGTCCCGCGGGCCGAAGCAGCATCACCAGGATGAGCGCGAGCCCGAAGAGGAGCATGCGGATCGCTTCCGGGTCGACGATGACCTTGCCGAAGACGGCCTGTTGGGCCGGAACGACGGTGAAACGAATGACTTCGGGGAGCCCCGTTAGCAGCACCGCGCCCAGGATCACGCCCGCGATGTTTCCCATGCCGCCCAGCACGACCATCGAGAGTACGGTGATCGACTCGAGGAGGCTGAAACTCTCCGGGCTGATGAACCCTTGAATCGAGGCGAACAAGCCCCCGGCGAGCCCGCCGAACGAGGCCCCCATCGCAAAGGCAAGCAGCTTGACGTTGCGCGTGTTGATGCCCATCGCCCGCGCCGCGATTTCGTCCTCGCGGATCGCCTCCCACGCGCGGCCGATGCGCGAGTCTTTCAGCCGGATGTTGAGGACTATGATGCCCAGGGTGAGCGCCAGCAGCGCATAGTAGTATTTCTGCGGCCCGGTGAAATCGACGCCGAGCAGCGTTTCACGGGTGTTGAACGAAAAACCGCCGATACTCAGCGGATCGACGAGGTTGATTCCCTGCGGACCGTTGGTGATATTGACCGGCGCATTGAGGTTGTTGAGAAAGATGCGGATGATCTCGCCGAAGCCCAGCGTCACGATCGCGAGGTAGTCGCCGCGCAGCTTCAGCGTCGGCGCTCCCAGCAGCGCGCCGAAGCATGCCGCGACGAGGAATCCCAGAGGGAGCGTGATCCAGAACGGCAGATGGACCCCGAACTGCGGCGAGGCGAGCAGCGCGTAGAGATACGCCCCGACCGCGTAGAAGGCGATGTAGCCGAGGTCGAGCAGTCCGGCGAAGCCGACGACGATGTTCAAGCCGAGCGCGAGCATCACGTAGAGCAGCGCGAGATTGACCACGCGCACCCAGGTCTGGCCGAAGGCGGCAGCGAGCGCAAAGGGCAGCGCCGCGAGCGCGAGAGACACCAGCGTGACGCCGGCCCAGATGCGCCAACCTGCCCCACCCTCCGCGGTTGCGTGCCTCGCGACAAAGCGCATGCTTTTTCAGACCTTCCCTAGGCGCGCTCGGAAACGCGCTCGCCGAGCAGCCCGGAGGGCCGGACCGTCAGCACGAGAATGAGAACGAAGAAGGCGAACACGTCCTGGTAATTGCTGCCGAGCACGTCGCCGGTGAGATCGCCGATGTAGCCGGCGCCGAGACTCTCGATCACCCCCAGGAGCAGGCCGCCGAGCATCGCTCCGCCGAGATTGCCGATCCCGCCCAGTACGGCGGCAGTGAACGCCTTGAGACCCAGCATGAAGCCCATGTAGTAGTGCGCGATGCCGTAGTACGCCGACACCATGAGGCCGGCCACCGCCGCAAGCACCGCGCCCATCAGGAAGGCCGCGACGATCACGCGGTTTGCGTCCACGCCCATGAGGCCGGCCACGGCCGAATTTTCCGCTGTGGCGCGCATGGCGAGACCCAGGCGCGTGCGATGGACGATGAGGAGGAGACCGGCCATCAGCGCTGCGGCGAGCAGCACGATCACGATCTGCTGGTCGGTCACGGCTGCGCCGCCGAAGCTGTAGGTCGTGACCTTCACGACGCCGGGGAAGCTGAAGTAGCTTCGCCCCCAGAAGAGCATCGCGACATTCTGCAGCACGATGGACACGCCGATGGCGGTGATGAGGGGCGCGAGACGCGGCGCCCCGCGCAGCGGCCGGTAGGCGATGCGTTCCATCGCGTAGGCGAGCAGCATGCACACCGGCATCGCGACCAGCAGTCCCGCCATCATGATGACTACCGGAGGCAGACCGAGGCCCGAGGCCATCAGGGCCTGGATCACCGAGAGCGCGGTGAGCGCTCCCGCCATGACGAGCTCGCCGTGGGCGAAATTGATGAGCCCGACGATGCCGTACACCATGGTATAGCCGAGCGCGACGAGCGCGTAGATGCTGCCGAGGGTGACGCCATTCACCAGTTGCTGCAGCAGGATATCCACGTGCCCTTTTCACTCCCGCAGGCGCCGGCGCACACGAAAACGGCACCCGAAGGTGCCGTCCGGCCAATCCCTTCCGCGCCCGTCCTTGCGCGCTATTTTTTCTCCGCAGCGGGGCCCGGCCCGCCGATCGTGGCGACCGCCACCCACTTGCCTGCTGCGGCCCTGAACATCGTGATCGGGCCGTCCTTGATGTCACCTTTTTCGTCGAACCGGATCGGCCCGGTTATCCCGCTGTAGTCGATCCGCGCGAGCTCGGGCAGAAATTTCGCCGGCTCGGTCGAGCCCGCTTTTTTCATCGCTTCGACGAAGACGTTGAACGCATCATAGCCCTGAGGGGCATAGAGGACGACCTCCTGGTTCCACTTGGTCCTGTATCTCTCGCCGAAGCCCTTGCCCTGGGGCATCCGATCGAGCGGCAGGCCGGGGAAGGAAGCGAGCGTTCCCTCGACCGCATCGCCTCCGAGCTTGAAGAGCTCGGTGCTCTGGATCCCGTCGGCGCCGACGTACTGCGCGGCGATCCCGAGGCCCTTCATCTGCTTGAGCATCGGGCCCGCCTGCGTGTCGATGCCGCCGAAAAAGATCGCGTCGGGCTTCCTGCCCTTGATCTTGGTCAGGATCGCCTTGAAATCGGTGGACTTGTCCGTGGTGTATTCCCGGGCGACCACCTTGGTGCCCGCCGCCGTGGCGGACTTCTCGACTACATCCGCGACCCCCTGCCCGTAGGCCGTCCGATCATCGATGATCGCAAGCGCCTTCGACTTGAGATTCCTTGCGATGTACTCGCCCACGACCTTTCCCTGCTGGTTGTCGTTTGCGACCACGCGAAAGGCCGTCTTGAAGCCCTGCTCGGTGTACTTCGGGTTGGTCGCCGAAGGGCTGATCTGCGGTATTCCGGCGTCGCTGTAGATCTTCGAGGCGGGAATGGTGGTTCCGGAATTGAAGTGCCCGACCACTGCATTGACCTTCGCGTCCGCCAGCTTCTGCGCCACCACCGGCGCCATCTTCGGATCGGCCTGGTCGTCCTCTGCCATCACCTGGAACTTCACCGGGCTGCCACCGATGGAGATCTTCGCCGCGTTGGCGTCTTCGGCGGCAAGGCGCACGGCGTTCTCCAGATCCTTGCCGATATGCGACTGCGGGCCGGTGAGCGGCGCGACGACTCCAATCGTCACGCTCAAGGTCTGCGCCGCGGGTCCGGTCTTCGGCGCGGGCTGGGACTTCTTGTCCTCGCCGCAGCCGGGGATCCCGAGGAACAGCAAGGTCGCGGTCGCTGCAACGCAGAAACGGGAGCGGGTCATGGCAACCTCCGGGACACGATGCTGCGGGAAAGTCGGCTGATTATGCGGAGCGCCCAGAGGACTGTCAATTTCACTTCACGAAAAAAAGGCCGGCGTGAGCGCCGGCCTTTTTCCAGAACGCGCGCAATGGGCGCGCACGAAAAGCTATTTCACGGTGAGAATGTACTTCGCCAGGGTCTTGGCTTCCTCGGCCTTGACGGTGCCGTTGGGCGGCATGGGCACCGGGCCCCACACCCCGGTCGAGCCGCCCAGGATCTTCTTCGAGAGATAAGCTTCCGCATCCTTGCGCGTCTTGTACTTGGCGGCGACCTCCTTGTACGCCGGACCGACCAGCTTCTTGTCCAGCGTGTGGCAGGCCAGGCAGCCCTTCTCCTTCAACAATTGCTGCGCATCGGCCGCGAGAGCGGCGGTGCCGGAGAGCGAGATTGCGACGGCGGTCATCAACAGCATTGCGGATTTCATGAATTCTCCTGAAAAAGGGGCAAAAATTTTGGGCGACATCCTACTGGAATTTCCCGGGCTTGGATACCTGGTCGATGAGCGTCTCAAGTCTGTCGATGGGCGCAAGGCAGGCAACGCCCTCGCATACCCATGCGTTGACTCCCGCGCCGACGGGTTTTGCGAGCGCCGGGGGCACAGCCCGCTCATCGCTGCCGATCGCCACGACCATCGCATGCGGGAGGTAGCACCCGGCAAGGGCCTTGCGCCACCGGACGAGGTCCGCCGGCGGGCCGCGCAGGATCACGGCGCGCGTCGGGACTTGGTGTTCTTCGAGCGCCATGAGGAGCGTCGCATGGCCACCCGGGTGCTCCATGAAGGCCGGGTGAAACTGAGACAAGGCGCGTTCGGCGGCCCGTGCGTAGCGCGACTCGCCCGTGAGATAGTGCAGGCGCTGGAGAGCAAAGGCGGCGGTGCCGTTTCCCGAAGGCGTGGCGTTGTCGTAGCCGGGCTTGGGGCGATGGATCAGCTGCTCATGATCGTGGCTGGTGAAGAAGAATCCGCCATTGGCCTTGTCTTCGAACTGGTCGAGCAGGACTTCCGCGAGGTCTTCGGCAAATTCTAGAGCGTCGCTGTCGAACCGGGCCTGCAGCAGCTCGGTAAGCGCGAAGATCAAATAGGCGTAGTCGTCCAGGTAGGCATTCAGATGCGCGCGTCCGTCCTTGTAGGTGGCGAGAAGGCGCTCGTTCTTCCACATTGCGCTGCGTATGAAGTCGAGCGCCTCCCTCGCGGACCGCAGCCAATCCTCGCGATCGAAGACCGTCGCGGCCCGTGCCATCCCCGCGACCATGAGCGCGTTCCAGCTGACCAGCACCTTCTCGTCGCGTCCGGGGCGCACGCGCCTCTCGCGCGCCGCGAGGAGTTTCTTCCGGGCGGACGCAAGGAGGTTTGCGCACTCCTCCCCACTCCTGCCAAGCGACTTGGCGACGGCTTCCAGGGTACGCGCGACGCGCAGGTGCCAGTGCGTGTTCTCGAAATTGGGAGGGCCGTCCAGGCCGTAGTGCGGCGCGAGCACCGCGTATTCATGCGCCGAAAGAAGCGTCCGCGCCTCCTCGGTCGTCCAAACATAGAACCTGCCCTCCTCGTGTTCGGAATCCGCATCGAGCGACGAGTAGTAACCGCCGTCGGGGGATTGCATCTCGCGGATCACCCAGGCCGCGGTCTCCTCTGCCACGCGCGCGAACAGCGGGTTGCGCGTCGCAGTCCACGCATCGGAATACAGGCGCAGCAGCGGCCCGTTGTCGTAGAGCATCTTCTCGAAGTGCGGAATCTGCCATTCCGCGTCCACGCTGTAGCGGGCGAATCCGCCGCCCAGCTGGTCGTAGATGCCCCCGAGCGCCATGCGCTCCAGCGTGTAGCTCGCAATGCGACCCGCCGAGTCGTCGCCCGCGGAAGCGGAACGCCGCAGGCATAGCTCGAGCTCGGCCGGATGCGGGAACTTGGGAGCGCCGCCGAAGCCGCCGTATCGAGAATCGAAGCTGGTCTTGAGGCTGCGCAACGCGGCGTCGATCGGCGCAGCCGAGAGCTCGGACTGATGCACCGGAGCGCCCGGTTGCATGTTGGCGAGCGCCGCGAGCAGCGCCTGGTTTTGTTCGCCGATTTCCCGGCGGCTTTCGCGCCAGGCTTGCGCGATGCGCTCGAGCAGCTGCGGAAACCCGGGCAGGTTGTAGCGCGGCTCCTTGGGGAAGTAAGTCCCCCCGAAGAAAGGCGCGCCGTCCGGGGTGAGCACCATGGTGAGCGGCCATCCTCCCGGCCGCCGGGCGAGCATCTGATGGGCAAGCTGGTAAATCTGGTCGAGGTCCGGTCGTTCTTCGCGGTCCACCTTGATGTTCACGAACAGGCGGTTCATCACTTCGGCCACGGCGGGATCCTCGAACGACTCATGCGCCATCACGTGGCACCAGTGACATGCGGAGTAGCCAACCGAGAGCAGGATAGGCTTGTCCTCCTCGCGAGCGCGCTTGAGCGCCTCCTCGCCCCAGGCGTACCAATCCACCGGATTGTTCGCGTGCTGCTGGAGATAAGGGCTGGTTTCCCGCGATAGACGATTGGGCATGACGAGAGGTAAAGCTGCGGCCAGTGTATCACCGCATCCCTTGCGCGGGGCCCGGCGTAGACTTAGGGCCCAGGCGAAACTCAAGGAGATCGCGATGGGATTCGACCTCGCGCGGCGCAACGCGCTGCTCGCATTGCTCGGCGGCGGCGCAGGACTGTCGGCTGCGCTGCGTTCCGCGCTCGCGCGCGCGGACCTCGAACAGGGCATGCGCACCGTGCAGGGAAACGTGAGCGTCAACGGGAAGCCGGCCGGACCCGGGACGCCGGTGCGCACCGGCGACACCGTCAGGACCGGCAAGGGCGCGCTGGCGACCTTGGTGATCGGCCAGGACGCGTTCCTCCTGCGCGAACGCAGTCGCGTGGAGTTCGCCGGCAGCGGCGGCGTGCTGAGCCTGCTTCGATTGACCACGGGCAAGCTGCTCGGCGTCTTCGGCCGCGGCGAGAGACGCTCGCTCGTCACGCCCACCGCAACGATCGGGATCCGCGGCACCGGCGGCTACCTCGAGGTGCAGCGGCGCCGCACCTACTTCTGCCTGTGCTACGGAACGGCCGAGGTCGCGCCAGCGGGAAGCGCGATGCGCGAGACCTACAGCACCAGCCACCACGAATCGCCGAAGTACATCTACGGCGATGGGCGCAAGGCCGCGATGGCGCCCGCGACGGCAATCAACCACACCGACGACGAGTTGATCATGCTGGAGGCGCTTGTCGGCCGCAAACCGCCTGAAAGCTTCATGGAGAGCGCGTTCCGATATTAGGCGGCAGCTGATCCGGCCCGCAGCGCCCTTGGGACTGCGCCCTCCGTCACGGGTGGCGGGACAGCCGAGTGGTTCAATCTGTCCGAGGCCGCTCCGCCGGGGACACGCGCAGGGCGGAGCAGGTTTCCAGGCCAAAGGCCTGGATGTGACCCCGGAGCGGGTCACAGGTGGGCCGAGTGAACTGCGCGTGTCTGTTGTGCGCCTTTGCGGTCGCATCCCGCAAGCGGGCCCCTTCCGCGCTCCGGCGCACCCGTAGGAGGGCACGCTTGCGGTCCCTGGGCGTCCGGGCCGGGTCAGCCGGCGTCGGTGATCGCGCCCTTGCTCGCGGTGGAAACGAGCTTCATGTACTTTGCCATCAGGCCGTGCCTGTAGCGCGGCTTCGGCTGCTTCCACTTCTTCTTTCGCGCGGCGATCTCTTTCGCAGAGACGTTCAGCTGGATGAGGTGTTTCTTCGCGTCGATGGTGATGGAGTCGCCTTCCTTCACCAGCGCGATGGTGCCCCCGACGTAGGCTTCCGGCGCGACGTGCCCTACCACCATGCCCCAGGTGCCCCCGGAGAAGCGCCCATCGGTGATGAGTCCTACCGATTCGCCGAGTCCCTGGCCGATGAGCGCCGAGGTCGGCGCGAGCATCTCCTGCATGCCCGGCCCGCCCTTCGGGCCCTCGTAACGTATGACGATCACGTCGCCGGGCTTGATCCGCTTCGCTAGGATTGCCTTCATCGCCGCGGGCTCCGAGTCGAACACCCGCGCGGGCCCCGTGATCGACGTTTGCTTGAGGCCCGTTATCTTCGCGACGCAGCCCTCGGTGGCGAGATTGCCCTTCAGGATCGCGAGGTGGCCTTGCGCGTACATCGGTCGATCCCAGGGGCGGATCACGTCCTGGTCCGCGCGCGGCGCCTCCGGCACGTTCGCCAGTTCCTCGGCCATGGTGCGGCCGGTGATCGTCATGCACTCGCCGTGCAGCACTCCGTGCACGAGCAGCATTTTCAGCACCTGCGGCACGCCGCCCGCGGCGTGGAAGTCGGTTGCGACGTACGCTCCCGAGGGCTTCAGGTTGCACAGTACCGGCACTTTCCTGCGCACGCGCTCGAAATCGTCGATCGTCCATTTCACGCCCGCGGCCGAAGCGATCGCGAGGTAGTGCAGCACCGCATTGGTCGAGCCGCCGGTCGCCATCACCAGGGCAATCGCGTTCTCGATCGATTTGCGCGTGATGATGTCGCGCGGGCGGACGTTGTTGCGAATCGCGTTCACCAGCGCCTTCGCCGATTCCCCCGCGGAGTCCGCCTTTTCCGGATCGGGCGAGGCCATTTGCGACGAGCCCAGGAGACTCATGCCCAGCGCTTCGAACGAGGACGACATGGTATTGGCCGTGTACTGGCCGCCGCAGGCGCCGACCGACGGGCAGGCGTTCTTCTCTACGCCATCGAAGTCCTCCTGCGACATCTTTCCCGCGGCGAGCGAGCCCACCGCCTCGAACGCCGAGACGATGGTGAGCTTCTGTCCTTTCCAGATCCCCGGCTTGATCGTGCCGGCGTAGACGAAGATCCCGGGAACGTTCATGCGCGCCATCGCCATCATCGACCCGGGCATGTTCTTGTCGCAACCGCCCACGCAGACGACGCCGTCCATCAGCTGGCCGTTTACGGCGGTTTCGATCGCATCGGCGATCACTTCGCGCGAGACGAGCGAGTACTTCATGCCCTCGGTTCCCATGCCGATGCCGTCGGTGACGGTGGGGAAGCCGAACACCTGGGGCATCGCGCCTGCGGCCTTCGCCGCCGCCACCGCGCGATCGACAAGCGGCTGGATGCCGGCATTGCAGGGATTCATGGTCGAGTGGCCGTTGGCGACGCCGACGATCGCCTTCTCGAAATCGCCGTCGCCGAACCCCACCGCGCGCAGCATCGCCCGGTTGGGCGAACGCGCGGCCCCCTGGGTAATGGTCCTGCTTCTCCAGTTATCGCTCATCGCGGGAACTCCTGATGCGGGAAGATTGCCGATCGGTTACGCTTCGGGCGTAATTCTAAACGAAAGCCCGCGCAACTCCGCGATGCTCGTTCATCCGAACTTCGATCCCGTCGCGATTCATCTGGGGCCGCTCGCCGTGCGCTGGTACGGGCTCATGTACCTCGTCGGCTTCGGAATCGCTTTCTGGCTGGGTAGAGTGCGTGTCGCAAAATCAAGAAGCATCACCCTCCCGATTCTCGACGATCTGCTGTTCTTCATCGTTCTCGGGGTCGTGCTCGGCGGAAGGCTCGGGTACGTGCTCTTCTACAAACCCATGGACTATATTCGCGATCCGCTGGAAATCCTCGCGGTGTGGCACGGCGGGATGTCCTTCCACGGGGGCTTGCTCGGCGTTCTGCTCGCTGTCTGGTACGTGTCCCGCAAACACTCCCTGCCCTGGCTCGCGCTCACCGATTTCCTCGCGCCGCTCATTCCGCAGGGGCTCGCCGCGGGGCGGCTCGGTAACTTCATCAACGGCGAGCTGTACGGGCGGGTCACGGATGTACCCTGGGGGATGGTGTTCCACTCGCCGGGTGCGGGACCGCTGCCGCGCCATCCGTCCCAGCTCTACCAATTCGGGCTCGAAGGCGTGCTGCTCTTCGTGATCCTGTGGATCTACTCGGCGCGGGAGCGGCCTACCGGAGCGGTGTCCGGCGCCTTCCTGCTTGGCTATGGGGTGTTCCGTTTTGCAGCCGAATACTTTCGCGAGCCCGATGATTTCTTGGGACTTCTTGCGCTCAACCTGTCCATGGGGCAATGGCTTTCGCTGCCCATGGTCGTGGCGGGCGCCGCGATGCTGTTCTGGGCTTGGCGCCGGCCGCAGAAGGTCTAGAATATTTGCGTTCCGCGCTGCTCACGGGGTCCCCCATGGTCACGACGGGAAATGAACAGATGCAGATGAAGCAGAAGCTGAACGAACTTCAGGTTGAGCACCGCAGCCTGGACGCCGCCATAGTCCGCCTCGCCGACGATCCCTCGCACGACCAGCTTGCCCTGACCCGAATGAAGCGGCGCAAGCTGCTTCTCAAGGACCAGATCGCCTGGATCGAAAGACGCCTCGATCCGGACATCCCGGCCTGAGCGGCCCGAGGGCTCAGCCCAGGCCGCGCAGCACGAGCGAGAAACCCGTCGCAAGCAGCAGCAGGCCCACCGCGCGCATCAGGGTCTCGCGCGAAATGAGCCGGAAGATCTTCGAAGCAACGTGGATACCGGCAAGTCCTGCGGGAATGGTCGCGCCCGCGGTGATCCATACGCCGTTCTGCTCGAACAATCCGGTCACCAGGTAAGCGACGATCCTCAACCCGATGCTGAAGATCGAGGTGAGGGTGATCGTCGCGCGGAACTGCTCCTTGCTCAACGGCCTGTGCGACAGGTAGACCGCATAGGGGGGTCCGCCGGCGCCGAACAGGGTGCCGAAAAGCCCGCCACAGAATCCGGCGAAGTAAGCCCAGCGCCGCTCGACGATGGTCAGGCTCGCGCGCCGCGTCAGGCTGTAGAGCGAATACCCGAGGATGAACGCGCCCAGTGCAAGCAGCGAGGCGCCGCGGGGCAGGCTGACCAACAGCGTCGTACCGGCGGCGATGCCGGCCATCATCAAGGGCACCATGCGCACGATTTCGGCGGCAACGGCGTTGCGCGGATTCTCCAGACCCAAACGCACGACGTTCACGAAATCCACGATCACGAAAACCGCGAGCGCGAATGGCAGGGGAACGAAGTACGTGGCGAGCGGAATCGTGACCAGCGCCGAGCCAAACCCGGTGATTCCATGAAGCAGGGCCCCGAAGAAGGCGATCGGCGCGATAGCGAGGGCCGCCGAGGCCCCTTCGAGGTTCATGCTGCCGAGGCGCTCCTACGCAAGCGCCCGCGCCAGCACTTGCGCGACGTGAACCGCTTTCTTGCCCGCGCCGTCGGCGATCTGATGCCGGCAGCTCGTGCCGTCTGCGACGAGAAGCGCGTCGGCGCCGGCGCCGCGCACTCTGGGAAGCAGCGCGGCTTCGGCCATTTTCATCGAAACGTCGTAATGCGAGGCCTCGTAGCCAAAGCTGCCCGCCATGCCGCAGCAGGAAGAGTCGATTGTCTCGACCTCGAGGCCAGGAACGAGCTTCAGCGCCTGAAGGACCGAAGGCATGGCGCCGAAGGCCTTCTGGTGGCAATGGCCGTGCACGAGAGCTTTCTTTTCCGGAAGCGGGTTGAGCTTCAGCGAGAGTCGTCCGGTCTCGATCTCGCCCGCGAGAAACTCCTCGAAGAGCAAGGCGCGTCGAGCCAGGGCATCGGTCGCCTCGCCCGGGAGCATGGCCTTGAACTCGTCGCGCAGCGCGAGCAGGCACGAGGGCTCCAGTCCCACCACCGGCACGCCGCGCTCGACGAAGGGCTTGAGAGCGGCGAGCGTGCGTTGCGCCTCCGCCTTCGCTTCATCCACCATTCCGGCGGAGAGGAAGGTGCGCCCGCAGCAGAGCGGCCGCGCGCTGTTGCCGTCTTCGTCGACGGCGCGGGCGACGTGGATCCCGTAACCGGCCCGGTCGAGCACCGCGAGCGCCGCGCGCGCGTTTTGCGGCTCGAAGTAATTGTTGAACGTGTCCACGAACAGGACCACTTCGCCGGCCTTCCCCGCGCTCGCCCAGCGGCGCAGCGAATTCAGGAAAACGTCGCGCCTCCACTTCGGCAGCGAGCGCTTCGCCGACAGGCCGAGAAGACGCTCGCTCAGGAGCGGAAACCCGGGAAATCTGTCCCGCAGGTTCAGCAGCCGGGGAAAGCGCGCGCCCCAGGGCGCCCAGCGCGGCAGGTGGGCGACCAGCTTGTCCTTCAACGACCAGCCGTGGCGGCGATGGTAGTGATGCAGGAACTCGATCTTCATCTTCGCCATGTCGACGCCCGTCGGACATTCGCGTTTGCAGCCTTTGCATGAAACGCAGAGATCGAGCGTCTCGAACATCTCGTCCGACGTGAAGGCCTCGGGTCCCAGCTGCCCCGATATCGCGAGCCGCAGGGTGTTCGCGCGCCCGCGCGTGAGGTGTTTTTCCTCACCGGTCGCGCGGAACGACGGGCACATGGTGCCGGCATCGAACTTCCGGCAATGCCCGTTGTTGTTGCACATCTCGACCGCGGCGGCAAATCCCCGGCTCGACGCGCCCGGGACGCTCCATTCGCTCCAGTCGAGCGCAGCGTCGATCGGCAGCACCGCGTAGCCCGGCTTGAAGCGAAACAGGTTCCTGTCGTCCTGCTTCGAGGGCCGCACGATCTTGCCCGGATTCATCAGGCCCTTCGGGTCGAACAGGTCCTTGATCTCCCCGAGCGCGCCCGCGAGGCGCGCGCCGAGAATCGGTTCGATCCATTCCGAGCGCACCAGGCCGTCGCCGTGCTCGCCCGAATACGCCGCGCCCTTGTATCTCTTCACCAGCGCGCAGGCTTCTTCGGCGATCGCGCGCATCTTCCGCGCGCCGTCCTCCTTCATGTTGAGGATGGGCCGCACGTGCAGCGTTCCGACCGAGGCGTGCGCGTACCAGGTGCCTTCGGTGCCGTGCTTGTGAAACACCTGCGTGAGAAGGTCGGTGTACTCGGCAAGATTTTCCAGCGGCACGGCGCAGTCCTCGATGAAGGACACGGGCTTGCCGTCGCCTTTCATCGACATCATGATGTTCAGGCCCGCCTTTCTCACCTCCCACACCTCGCGCTGCAGCGCGGCGTCGGGGATCTCGACCACGCTCTGCGGATGGCCCAGGTCGGACATCAGCTCGACCAATGCCTTCAGCTTCCGCAACTGTTCGTCTCTTTCCTCGCCCGCGAATTCGACCAGCAGGATCGCGTCCGGGTCGCCCTTGATGAACCGATTCACCGTGGCGCGGAACGCTGCGTTGCCGCGCGCGAGCCCGATCATGGTGCGATCGACCAGCTCCACCGCCGTGGGAGCGAGCTTCACGATATGCTGCGGCGCCTCCATCGCGCGGTGGAAGGTCGCGAAATGGCAGACGCCGAGGGCGCGGTGCTGCGGCAGCGGCGAGAGCTTGAGATGAATTCGTTTCGAGTACGCGAGCGTGCCCTCGGAGCCCACCAGAAGCTGCGCGAAGTTCCAGTCGGACGCCGGTTTCACCAGATCGAGGTTGTAGCCCTGCACGCGCCGCAGCACTTTCGGCCAGCGCGTCTCGATTTCGTCCGCCTCGCGCTCGGCGATGCGCACAATCTTTTGCGCCAGCTCTATGTAGGCCGCGGGCGCGGCGAGCCGCTCGAGACTTCCGGTGACCGGGCCGAAGTGATATTCCGAGCCGTCGGCCATAAGCGCGTCGATGCCGAGAACGTTGTGCACCATGTTGCCGTAGCGGATCGAGCGCGAGCCGCATGAGTTGTTGCCCGTCATGCCTCCGAGAGTCGCCTGCGCGCTCGTGGAAACGTCCACGGGAAACCAAAGGCCGTGCGGGCGCAAGGCGGCGTTCAGCGCGTCGAGCACGACCCCGGGCTGGACCTCGGCGGTTGCGCGTTCGGGATCGACCGAGACGATGCGATTGAGATACTTCGAGTTGTCGATCACGAGCGCCGCGCCGACCGCCTGCCCGCATTGCGAGCTGCCCGCGCCGCGCGGCAGGATCGGCGTGCCTTCTTCGGCCGCGATTCTCAGCGCGATCTGCGCGTCGCGCTCGGTCTTCGGCACGACCACGCCGACGGGATCGATCTGGTAGATCGAAGCGTCGGTCGAATAGCGGCCGCGGCTCGCGGCGTCGAAGAGGACTTCGCCCTCGATCTCGCGCGCGAGGCGGCGCGCGAGCACGCTCTCGCCCGAGCGCGGATGGAATGAAACCGCGGCGACGCCTGCCGGCGCGCGATCCATCAGGAAAGGGGCTTCACGCCGAAGTTGCGGGCTGCTTGTCGGCTTCGAGCATCGCCTCGAGCAGCACCTCGGGCGGCTGCGCGCCCTCGACCGCCAGACGCTGGTTGAAGATGAAGAAAGGCACGCCCTGCACGCCCAGGCCCCGCGCCTTCTCCTCTTCCTCGGCGACGACGCGCAGGAGATCCTCGTCGGCGACGCAGGCCTCCGCTTCGGCCCGGTCTAGGCCCGCCCCGACCGCGGTGCCGACCAGCGTCTGCGTGTCGGTGAGATCGAGCCCCTCGACGAAGAACGCTTTCATCAGCGCTTCCTTCACGGCGCCCTGAACGCCGCGGCGGCGCGCCCACTCGATCAGCGCGTGCGCGGCGCGCGTGTTCGGCTGCCGCGCTATCCTGTCGAAGGCGAAGGGGATGCCCAGCTGCGCTCCCGCGTGCACGAGGCGATCGTGGGCGACGTAGCCGCGCGCGCCGAACTTCCTCGCGATGTAATCCGAGCGCGCGATCCCGGCTGCCGGAATGTCGGGATTCAGCTCGAAAGGGTGGTAAGCAAGCTGCGGCTCGTGGGACTCCGGATTGTGCCGCCGGTAGAGCTCCAGCGCCGCCTCGAGCCTGCGCTTGCCGATGTAGCACCACGGACAGACCACGTCCGAGATGATGTCGATGGCAAGCGTCATGAGGGTTTTCCTTCGGAAGCGCAGGCGAAGCGCCATGATACCGCAGCCTTGAGCCAGGTCATGGTGCGGGAGGGCTTTTCCGATACACTAGGCGCCCGAGCACGAGTCAGGCGAGATCTCCATGGCTTACAGGAGCGGACGGCATTTCCTGCAGATTCCCGGGCCGACCAACGTCCCCGACCGGGTGCTGCGCGCGATGGACAACGCGACCATCGACCACCGCGGACCCGATTTCGCCAGGCTGGGGCTGGAGATCTTCGAAGGCCTCAAGGAGGTGTTCCAGACGCAGCAGCCCGTGGTGATCTTCCCGGCCTCGGGAACGGGCGCCTGGGAAGCAGCGCTGGTCAACACGCTCTCGCCCGGCGATCGCGTGCTCATGTTCGAAACCGGTCACTTCGCGTCGCTGTGGCAGAGGATGGCGGCGCGGCTGGGCGTGTCCGTGGACCTGGTCCCCACCGACTGGCGCCGGGGCGTCGATCCCGCGGCGGTCGAGGCGAGGCTGAAGGAAGACAAGCAGCACGCGATCAAGGCCGTATGCGTGGTGCACAACGAAACCTCCACCGGCGTCGCCAGCCGCATCGACGCCGCGCGCCGCGCCATCGACGCCGCGCGCCATCCGGCGCTCTACATGGTGGATACGATCTCCTCGCTCGCCTCGATCGACTACCGCCACGACGAGTGGGGCGTGGACGTGACCGTCGCCGGCTCGCAGAAGGGCCTGATGCTGCCGCCGGGGCTTTCGTTCAACGCCGTGAGCGAGAAGGCGCGCAAGGCCTCGGAGAGCGCGAAGCTCCCCCGCTCCTACTGGAACTGGGAGGAGATGCTCTCCAACAACAAGAGCGGGTTCTTCCCCTACACGCCCGCGACCAACCTCCTGTACGGGCTGCGCGAGGCCCTGAGGATGCTCTCGGAGGAGGGCCTCGCGAACGTCTTCGCGCGCCACGCGCGGCACGCCGAAGCGACCCGGCGCGCAGTGCGCGCCTGGGGCCTGGAGATCCTGTGCGCGGTCCCCGAGGAGTACTCGAACACGCTCACCGCGGTGATGATGCCCGCCGGACACGATGCCGACGCCCTGAGGAGGACCATCCTCGAAGCCTACGACATGTCGCTCGGCACGGGGCTGGGGAAGCTCGCGCGCAAGGTCTTCCGCATCGGGCACCTCGGCGACTTCAACGACCTCGCGCTCTCGGGCACCCTCGCCGGCATCGAGATGGGGCTCGCGCTGACGGGCGTACCGCACAAGAAGGGCGGCGTGCTCGCCGCGCTCGAATACCTGACCGAGGCCGCGCGCGCCGCTCCGCGCAAGGCGGCCTGAAGCTTTTCGACGACCTGCGACCGCGGGCTCCAGAACCGCGGCGCAATTTCCAGAGGAGAAAGGCCATGAAAGCAACGAAACTCGCAGTCCTCGCCGCGGCAGCTCTCGCCTTCGGCAACGCCTGGGCTCAGATGGAGCTGAAGTTCGGACACGTGGGCGAGCCCGGCTCGCTATTCGCAGCCTCCGCCGAGGAGTTCGCCAAGCGCGCCAACGCCAAGCTCGGCAACAAGGCCAAGGTCGTCGTCTTCGGCTCGAGCCAGCTCGGCGGCGACAAGGAGCTGCTGCAGAAGCTCAAGCTGGGCACGGTCGATTTCGCCCTGCCCTCCACGGTCATGTCCTCCGAGTCGGACATCTTCGGCGTCTTCGAGATGCCCTATCTCGTGAAGGACCGGCAGCACATGGCGCGCATCGAGAAGGAGCTGTTCTGGTCCAGGCTCGAGCCCGCGGCGGAGAAGAAGGGCCTGAAGCTGATCGCGGTGTGGGAGAACGGCTACCGCCACATCACCAACTCCAAGCACCCGATCAACACGCCAGGCGACCTGAAGGGAATCAAGCTGCGCGTGCCCGAGGGCAAGTGGCGCGTGAAGATGTTCCAGGCGTACGGGGCGAACCCCTCGCCGATGAAATTCTCCGAGGTGTTCACGGCGCTGCAGACCGGCGTGATGGACGGGCAGGAGAACCCCTTCACGCAGATCGTCAGCGCCAAGTTCCAGGAAGTGCAGAAGTACCTCTCCCTCACCGGTCACGTCTACACGCCGGCCTACGTCGCCGTCGGCGCGAAGAAGTGGGCGAGCCTTCCGGCCGACGTGCGCAAGACCCTGGAGGACACGGCGAAGGAGACGCAGGCCTTCGTCTACAAGAAGGCCGAGGCGGACGACAACGAGCTGCTCGGCAAGCTGAAGGCCTCGGGAATGCAGGTCAACACGCCGAACAAGGACGCCTTCATCGCGGCTTCGAAGCCGGTCTACGACGAATTCGCGAAAGAAGTGCCCGAGGCCAAAGCGGTCATCGACCGCGCCATCGCGCTCGGCAAGTAGTAGGGTGAGCCAGGGAGCAGGGGCCCCCTTGGGGATGCGACCAAGGCGAATCCCTACGTGCGCCGACACGCAGGCGGCTGAGTCTTTGAGTCGTTTCGAAGGCGCGGGATGACTTTCCAATCGTTCCGCCGGGGATACGAACGCTTCCTCGAATGGATCTGCATCGCGCTCACGGCCGCGCTCGCCGCCGAGGTGACGGCGGGCGTCGTCTTCCGCTATTCCGGCCATTCCCTCGTCTGGTATGACGAGGTCGCCACCATCCTCCTCGCCTGGGTGACGTTCTACGGCTCGGCGCTGGCGGTCCTCAAGCACGCCCACATGGGCGTGCCCGAGATCGTGAGGATGCTGCCCGCCGGCCTGCGGGTCGCCGTCACCGTCCTGGCGCAGTTGTGCACGCTGGCCTTCTTCTTGCTGCTCGCCTGGGTGGGCTATTCGATCCTCGAGATCCTCGCGGCCGACCGGCTCGTTTCGCTGCCGCAGGTCTCGGTGGCTTATGCGAACTCGGTGATCCCGATCAGCGCCGTCCTGTTCGTGGCGGGCCAGCTGCTGGTGTTTCCCGAGGTGCTGCGCGAAGCGCGCGGCGAAGCGAGGCGCGCGGAGGAATCCTCGTGATCGGCTTCCTCGTCCTGGTCTGCGTGGTCGTACTGGTGCTGATCAACGTGCCGATCGCCGTGGCACTTTGCATCGCGTCGGTCGCGGCGATGCTCGCCACCCAGGGTGTCGCGAGCCTGCCCAACGTGCCGCTCGCGCTCTACCAGGGCGCGACCGGCTTTCCGCTCATCGCGATCCCGCTCTTCATCCTCGCCGCCTCCATCATGAACACCTCGGGGATCTCGCACCGGCTGATCGACTTCTGCCAGGCGCTCGTCGGCTGGATGAGAGGCGCACTCGCCCAGGTGAACGTGCTGAGCCACATGTTCTTCGCGGAGATCTCGGGCTCGGCGGTCGCGGGTGTGGCTGCCACCGCATCGATCATCATCCCGGCCATGAAAAAACGCGGCTACTCGGCCCCCTTCTCGGCCGCGGTGACCTCCTCCTCGGCCACGCTCGCGATCATCATCCCGCCGTCGATCCCGATGATCCTTTACGCGGTCATGGCCGGCACTTCGGTGGTGCAGATGTTCGTCGCGGGCATCGTGCCCGGCATCCTCGCGGGATTCGGCATGATGGGCCTGTGCTACTGGTACGCGGTCCGGTACAACTGGCCGGTGGAGGAGATCTTCCAGTGGGGCAAGCTCTGGCGCGCCTTCAAGAAGGCGTTCTGGGCGCTGACGCTGCCGGTCATCATCCTCGGCGGCATCTTCGGCGGCGTGGTCACGGCGACCGAAGGCGCGGCGCTCGCCGTCGTCGCCGCGCTCTTGGTGGGCGGCCTGGTCTATCGCGACCTCGACTGGGCGCGGCTGCGCGCGGCAATCATCGACGGGACGGTGCAGACCGGCGCCGTGATGCTGCTGGTCGCCGCCTCGGCCCTGCTCGGCCTCTATCTCACGGAGGTGCAGCTTCCGCAGCGCATCGCGGCGGCGATGCTGTCCATCACGAGCGAGAAGTGGGCCATTCTGGCGATCATGAATGTCTTCTTCCTCATCATCGGATGCTTCCTGCACTCCGCGGCCGCCATCGTCCTGGTGGTTCCCATCGTGATGCCGGCGGTGACCGCGGCGGGGATCGATCCGGTCCATTTCGGCGTGATCGTGACGCTCAACCTCGCCATCGGCCAGCAGACGCCGCCCGTGGCGAGCGTCCTCCTGCTGACCTGCTCGATCGCGAAGGAAAGCGTCTGGGACGTGACGCGTGCCAATATCCCGTTCATCGCCGTGCTGCTCGCCACGCTGCTGCTCATCACCTACGTGCCGGTCACGACGCTCGGGCTGGTGGATTTCTTCTACCGCTGACCGTGGGCGCGGACGCCGAACTTCTCTACGAGGCGCGCGACGGCATCGGCCGCGCGACCTTCAACCGCCCGCAGGCGCGGAACGCGCTCACCTTCGCGATGTACGAGCGCCTGAGGGAGATCTGCGAGCAGGCGAACGCCGAGACTTCGCTCAGGGCCCTGGTGATCACGGGCCAGGGCGACCAGGCCTTCGCCGCCGGCACCGACATCAACCAGTTCCGCGAATTCAAGACGCCGCAGGACGCGCTCGACTACGAGTCGCGCATCGACCGCATCCTCACCGCGCTCGAGCAATGCCGCGTCCCGACCATCGCCGCCATCGCCGGCGCATGCACCGGCGGCGGCGCGGCGATCGCGGCCTGCTGCGATCTGCGCATCGCGACCCGGGACGCGAGGTTCGGATTCCCGATCGCCCGCACGCTCGGCAACTGCCTGTCGATGGCGAGCCTCGCCAGACTCTCCGCGCTCATCGGCCCGGCGCGCGTGAAGGACCTCATTTTCACCGCGCGGCTGCTGGATGCCCGGGAAGCCTTCGGCTTGGGCTTGCTGAATGAGGTGGTGGACGATCTTCCGGCGCTCCAGCGCCGCGCGGACGAGCTCGCGCGGCTCGTCGCGGGAAACGCGCCCCTCACGCTGCGCGCGACCAAGGAAGGGTTGCGGCGCCTGCAGCAGCGCCTGTCTCCCGAGGAGGGCGGGGACCTCGTCCTCATGTGCTACACGAGCCGCGATTTCCGCGAAGGCCTGGACGCGTTCCTGAGCAAGCGCCCGCCGAAGTGGAGCGGCGAGTAAGGCTGCGCTCGCGGCGCCCCGCCCTCGATTCGAGCCTATATCACTTTCTTCTGTCGCAGCGCCTCGATGGCGGCGGCGGCGTATCCCAGCCCCCCGAGTATCTCGTCGGTGTGCTCGCCCAGCTCGGGCGGCGCGGCGGCGATCGTCGCCGGCGTGCGCGTAAGCCGGACCGCCTGGTTGACGATGCGGAATTCGCCGAGCTTGCGGCTTTTCACCGTCGCCGCCGCCCCGATGTGCTTCACCTGCGGGTCGGCGAACACCTGGTCGATGCTGTAGATCGGGCCGCAGGGAACTTCCCCCCGAATGAGGATCTCGATCCATTCGGCGGTGGTGCGCGCGGCGAGCGACTTGTTGATTTCGGCGTTCAGCGCCACGCGGTTTTTCGAGCGGTTCTGCTCGCCCTTGAACTCCTCGCGCTCCAGCAGGTCCTCGCGGCCCATGCCTTCGCAGACGCGCCGCCACATGGCCTCGCCGGTCGCGGCGATGTTGACATAGCCGTCCTTCGTCTTGTACGCGGAGGTCGGCATGCTGGTCGGATGATCGTTGCCTGCCTGCCCGGGCACCTCGCCCTTCATGAGATAGCGCGCGGCCTGGAAGTCGAGCAGCGCGATCTGCGAATGCAGCAGATTGGACTGGACCCACTGTCCCTCGCCGGTCTGCTCCCGCTCGAGAAGCGCGGTGAGGATGCCGAGCGCGGCAAAGAGACCCGCCGAGATGTCCGCGATCGCGGCCCCCGCACGCACCGGTCCCTGGCCGGGCAGCCCCGTGATCGACATGAAGCCGCCCATCCCTTGCGCGATCTGGTCGAAGCCGGGCCGGTCGCGGTACGGGCCGTCCTGTCCGAATCCGGAGATGCTCGCCAGAACGATCCGCGGATTCACCTTCTTCAGCGACTCGTAGTCGACGCCCAGGCGGAACTTCACGTCGGGCCGGTAGTTCTCGACGACCACGTCGGCGGTCTTGACGAGCTTCATGAAGATGCCGATCCCGGCCTGATCCTTCAGGTTGAGCGTCATCGAGCGCTTGTTGCGGTGCAGGTTCTGAAAATCCGGGCCTTCCCTCGGGCCGCCCATGGGCGCCTCCATCCCCGGCGGAGACTCGATCTTGATCACGTCGGCGCCGAAATCGGCGAGCTGCCTCACGCAGCTCGGCCCGGCGCGCACGCGCGAAAGATCGAGAACACGAAAACGCGAAAGCGCGGTGGAAGCGGGTACGTGGGGCATGGGGAGAGCGGGATTGCGGATCGAATTGGCCGCTATGATAACCTTTCGAGACGGAGACGAAATGGCCATTCGCGAACACGATCTGCGAGAAATCCGCGATGCCGTGGCGAAATTGTGCGCCGGGTTCCCGATGGACTATTGGCGCGCGACCGACCGCGAGCGCCGCTATCCGACGGAGTTCGTGCGCGCCCTCACCGAGGCCGGCTGGCTCTCCTGCCTGATCCCGGAGGAATACGGCGGGGCGGGACTGGGCCTCTCCGCCGCCTGCGCGGTGCTCGAGGAAATCCAGAAGAGCGGCGCGAACGGCGCTGCCTGCCATGCGCAGATGTATACGATGGGCACGGTGCTGCGCCACTGCAGCGAGGCGCAGAAGAGGACATACCTTCCGGGAATCGCCAGGGGCGAGCTGCGCCTGCAAGCCTTCGGCATCACCGAGCCCTCCGCCGGCACCGATACCTCTTCGATCCGCACCTCCGCCACGAGAAAGGGCGACCGCTACGTCATCAACGGGCAGAAGGTCTGGACTTCGCGCGCCGAGCACTCCGACCTGATGCTGCTGCTCGCGCGCACCGCGCCGCGCGAGCAGATGCCGAAGAAGACCGACGGCATGTCGGTGTTCATCGTCGACATGAAGGCCTCGCTGGGACGCGGCCTGACCATCCGCCCCATCCGCACGATGATCAATCACGCCACGACCGAAGTCTTCTTCGACAACCTGGAGGTCCCCGCCGAAAATCTCGTCGGCGAAGAAGGCAAGGGCTTCCGTTACGTGCTGGATGGCATGAACGCGGAGCGCATCCTCATCGGCGCGGAGTGCATCGGCGACGCGCGCTGGTTCATCGCCAGGGCGACCGCTTACGCCAGCGAGCGCAAGGTGTTCGGGCGGCCGATCGGCCAGAACCAGGGCGTGCAGTTCCCGATCGCCCGTGCCCACATGGCGGCCGAGGCCGCCGCGCTCATGGTCGAGCGCGCGGCGCAGCTCTACGAGCAGGGCAAAGCTTGCGGCCCGGAATCGAACATGGCCAAGCAGCTCGCGGCCGAAGCCTCATGGCAGGCGGGCGACATGTGCCTGCAGACCCACGGCGGGTACGGCTTCGCCGAGGAATACGACGTCGAGCGCAAGTTTCGCGAGACGCGGCTTTACCAGATCGCGCCGATCTCGACCAACCTCGTGCTCTGCTACCTCGCCGAGCACGTCCTCCACCTGCCGCGCTCCTACTGACGGGGATCGATCGGCCCGGCTATTCGCCCATGGGCTTGCGGATCTCATCAGTAACCCGCAGCTCGTTCTTCAGCGTCTTCGCGCCCGGCACCGCCGACACCACGCGATTGGCGTTGTTCCACTCCTCGCGGGATTCCACCAGGCCCCTGAGGAGCACCTCGCCGCCTTCCACCTTGACCGTGAAGCTGAGGCCGCGCGTCGCCGGATCGGCGCGCAGCGCGGCGCGGATGCTCGCCTGCAGCGTGAGATCGGCCAGAATCGCGCGCGAATCTTCGGTCTCGCGGAACTCGGGCCCACGCGCGAGCGCCATGATCTTCTCCGCGCATTGCTCGACGCTCATGCGCTCGGTATTGCAGGAGATATCGTAGAGCTCCGGGTTCTGCCAGTCGACGCCGAAATGGCGCTTTGCGATCGCCCCCTGCGCTTCGTCGCTGACCCTGATCTCGGCGACGACGGCGTCGCGATCGCCGGTGTCGAGCCGCTGCATCATGCGCTGCACGCGCAGCTCGAGCGGCGCGCAGATCCTCACGCAGATCGCGTGCTTCACCGGCCGCAGCAGGTGCGCCGCGCCCCAGCCGCGCAACACCGCGCCCTTGCCGGCGACTTTCAGCATCTCGTCCGCGGTGTAGATCGAAAGGCTGGTCTTGTCGGCGGTCAGGCGCTCGAACAGGTTCGCCTTGCCGCCGAGAAGCCGCATCACGTGGCTCTTTCTCACCCGCATCCGGTCGGACAGGTGATCGATCAGCTCGTGATAGACCACGGGCACCCTGAGCTCCGACTCGAGAATTCTCGCCACATCCATCCCGAGGGAGCCCATTTCCCTCGTCATCGCAACGACAGCCATGCTTCCTCCCGTGAATGCCTGCGCTGCCTGACAGTGTAGGCCCGCGGCTTGCCGAAAACAATTGAGACGCGTCGGGCCGGCGAGCCTGGCACTGCCGGGATACGGATCCGAAAGGAAACAGCGCGTTTTATGGAAGTTTCGCGCGCCCACCCGGTCTTGCTAGTGCACGCCCCCCATCATGTGATTGGGCAGCCAGGTGGCGATCTCCGGAAAGATGCAGAGGATCACGATCGCGAGGAACATGCAGACGACATACGGAATCGTCCCCCACATGACGCGCGTCACCGGAACGTCGGGCGCGATCGCGTTGACGATGTAGATGTTGAGGCCGACCGGCGGATGGATGAGGCCGACCTCCATGTTGATCGTCATGATCACGCCGAACCATATCGGGTCGAAGCCAGCGGCCGTGATGATGGGCAGGAGAATGGGGCTCGTCATCAGAATGATCGCCGCCGGCGGGATGAAGAACCCGCACACGAGCAGGAACAGGTTGATGAGCAGCATCAGCACCCACCGGTTCACGTGCATGTCGGCGATCGCCTGCGCGAGCGTCTGGGTGAGATAGAGCGAAGTGAGCATGTAGCCGAAGATCACGGCGGCGGCAATGATCATCAGGATCATCACCGACTCGCGCATCGTGTCGCGCAGGATGGCCCACCACTCCTTCGGTTTCCACATACCGTAGATCGCCACGGCGAGCAGCACGCACAGCGCGGCGCCCACGCCCGCCGCCTCGGACGGGGTGGCCACGCCCCCGTAGAGCGCGTACATGACGCCGGCGATGATCGCGAGGAAGGGCGCGATTTTCGGGATCGACTGGAATTTCTGCTTCCAGCTGTAGCGGAAGTCCGCCGCGTGGGAGCGAAAGCCCCGCTTCCAGATGATGAAGAGCGTCCACAGAATGAACAAGCCGGTGAGCATCAGCCCGGGCAGGACTCCGGCGAGGAACAGCCGCCCGATCGAGGACTCTGTCGCGATTCCGTAAAGGATGAAAGTGATGGAAGGCGGAATGAGAATTCCGAGCGTTCCCCCGGCGCAGATGGAGCCGGTGGCGACATCATCGGGATAGCCGCGCTTGCGCATCTCGGGAATGCCCATCTTGCCGATGGCGGCGCAGCATGCGGGAGACGATCCGGTGAGCGCGGCGAAGATGGCGCAGGCGCCCAGGTTCGAAATCACCAGGCCTCCGGGCAGGCGGTACAGCCACCGGTCGAGCGCCTCGTACAGGTCCCGGCCCGCGGGCGAGGTGCCGATCGCCGCGCCCATCATCACGAACATCGGGATCGACACCAGCGTGAAATCGTTCAGCCCCGCGAAGAAGTTCTCGGCCACCACGTGCAGCGCGTCGAATCCCTGAAAGACGACGATGAATACGACGGACAACGCGCCCAGGCCGAAAGCGACCGGCGCGCCCGAGAGCAGCACCACGAGCGTCAGCGCGAGGACGAGCAACCCCTGCGTGGTGGGGCTCAGGTGCGGAGCTCCGGGTTGATTCCGAACGGCGGCTCGCGCCCGGTGACGAGGTTGTAGATATCGGCGACGTACTGGAGCGTGAGAATTCCCAGGCCGATCGGCATCGAGGAATAAGGGATCCACAGGCGCACCCGCCACATCGTGTTCGAGAGCCATCCCTCGTTCCGGGCCTGCAGCCAGTACTGCGACGTGAGCACGACCATCACGATGCAGAACGCTATCGCCATCAGCGCCGAGGCGAGCGCGAGCCACCAGCGCTGACGCTGCCCAAGGTAGTGAGGCAGCACGTCGACGTTCACGTGGCCGCGCGTCATGAGCACGTAGGGACTGCCGACGAAAGTCGCAGCGACCAGGCTGTAGGTGACGAAGTCGGTCTGCCAGATGGTATTTTCGTTCAGCACATAGCGGACGAACACCATCTCGCACACGACCACGACTCCGAGCGCGATCAGCCCCGCGGCGAAGTAGCCGCAGAGACGAGAAATCACTTTCACGACGCGGATGAAGCTGTCCACCGAATTCCGGCCCGAGCCGGCCCCTCCCGGAAAAAGAAACGGCGGACGCGCTTCGCCGAGGAAGCGCCGCCCGCCGATGCGCGGCCTCGCGCTACTTGACTGCCATCGCCTCGTCGATCAGCTTCTTGCCGTTCGGCACGGCCTTGGAGAATTCGGCGTAGGAGCTCTTCCTCGCGACGTCGATCCACCTGTCGTACTCGGCCTTGGAGAGGCTCTTGATCTGGACGCCGTGGTCCTTGTAGGCCTTGATGGTAGCGGCGTCGACGGCCTCGGCCTTGTCCTCATAGTACTTCTGCGCCTTCTTTCCGGCGTCGAGCAGCACCTGCTGCTGCTTCTTGTCGAGCCTATCGAAGGTCTTCTTGGACATCAGCAGCGGCTCGTACATCATCCACAGGGCATTGTCTCCCGGAACCGTCAGGCACTTCGCATGCTCGTAGAGACGGAACGAGAGGAAGCTCCCCATGCTGGTGTCGGTCGCCTCGGCGACGCCGGTCTGGAACGCGTTGTAGATCTCGTTCGAGGGAATCGACACGATCGAGGCGCCGGCGCTCTGCCACATCTGCGCGAAGGTCGGTCCCGCGGCGCGGAACTTCAGTCCCTTCACGTCCTCCGGCGTGGCGATGCAGCCGCGCTTGGAGGCCATGCCGCCGCCGAACCAGGCATCCGACAGGACCATGACGCCGTGCTTCGCCATCGTGGCGCGAATCTCCTTCATGAACTCCGAGTTGTTGACGCGCTTGGCACGATCGTAGTTGCGGATCAGGCCCGGCATCAGCGTCGCGCTGAAGTCGCGCACCTGCCCGCTCGCGTAGTCGAGCGGAAACAGCGTGATGTCGAGCTGGCCGTTGACCATCGCGTTCCATTGCTGCTCGGCCTTGAACAGCGACGCCCCCGGATAGACCTGGATGTTCAGGCCCACGTTCGCGGCCTTGGCCTCTCTTGCGATCATCTGCACCATGTCGTCGCGCACATCGCCCTTGCCGCCGGGAAACTGATGCGAGGCGCGCAGCACCACATCGGCCGCGAGCGCGCAGCTGCCCCAGGCCGTCGCCAGCACGGCAAGCGCGCAGATACCACTGAGCTTCTTCATCGGATTGCCTCCTCCAGAGTGATGTCAATCGATGCCCCCGGGCTTCGAGCCGGCCGGATGAGTCATCGTCCAAATCCCCGCGGCTATTCTATGCTATGCCGCCCGCTGCGGGCGAACAACAATCATCCGTTGCAGACCGGCACCGCGGGGACGCGGGCGCCCCGGCCGTGGCGGGAAGCCCGGGAAACGGCGTGCAAGCCCGCGTTCGCTGGGCTATTTCGCTTCGCCCTCGAGCAGCAGCCGGACGAGAGAGGCGAGCTCCTTCTCCTTCTTCGCAAAGAAGTGGTCGGTGCCGAACACCATGGTCTGGCTGGAGCCGCGAATGCGCTTGATCGCCGCCGCGCGCTTCTCGACCCCCGCGAGGACGGTGCCCAGGTCCTTCTCCGCGTAGATGTCGTACACCGGAAATTTCACCCGTTTCATCGCCGCGAACTCGCCGCTCGAGATCGACAGCGAAATCCATCCCGAGAGGGGAACCTGCGGGTGCGCCGCGATGTAGTGGTTGGCCATGCGCGAGCCCATGCTGTGCGAGAGCAGCACCACCTTGCCGTATTTCTTCCTGCGCAGGTAGGTGAGCGCCGCCGCGAAGCGCGCGTCGGCTTCCCAGAACAGCACCGGATAGCGCGTCGCGGGCGCTTCCGCAGCGAGGACCGGCATCTGGATCGACAGTGTCGTGTAGCCCATGTCAAACAGGCGCGTGCGCAGCTCCCCGATCAGGCCGTAGTCCGGATTCACGCCGAGGCCGTGCGCGAGGATCACCGCGCCCTTGGGATTCTTCGCTTCGGCATAGACGCCGAGGAACTTCTGCGTGCGAGGCGCCTCCAGCCACACCGCCTCGCCGACGACGAGCGAGGGCACGACCTCGTCGGCCCAGCGCTTTTCCCTCGCGTAGTCGGAGGGCTGATGCTGTGCGAGCGCGAAGAGCGGCGCGCACAAGACGGCTGCGCCGAGCGCTCTCCATAAGAAAAATCGCATGCGCGGCTCCGTGGACACCGCCTACATTGTAGCGTTCCCGGCGGCCGGCGCGGGTCTTTCGGATAAAATAGCGCGTCTCCAGAACCGAATTCCGACATGAGCCCACGCATCGAGGTCGCGCGCACCGACGACATCGCCACCGTCGCCCTCGACAACCGCGGCAAGCTCAATGCCCTCACGGTCTCGATGTGGAAGGAACTCGCTCAAGCGATGAGCGCGCTTTCTTCCGACGACTCGCTGCGCTGCGTGGTGCTGCGCGGCGCCGGCAGCGAAGCCTTCGCCGCAGGCGCGGACATCGCGGAATTCGCGAGCGTGCGCGACACCGTCGAGCGGGCGAAGACCTATCATCGGGAATACGTATTCGGCGCGCTGCGCGCGGTCTCCGAGTGCCGCCATCCGACGGTCGCGATGATCCAGGGCCCGTGCGTGGGCGGCGGCCTGGAGATCGCCTGCCAGTGCGATCTGCGCATCTCGGCGAGATCCGGAAGGTTCGGCGTGCCCATCAACCGTCTCGGATTCTCGATCGCCTGGGACGAGCTCGCCTCGCTGCTGCCGCTCGCGGGGAAGGCGGTGGTGCTCGAAATTCTCCTGGAGGGCCGCATCCTCGATGCGGACGAGGCGTACGCCAAGGGCCTGCTCACGCGCGTGGTGCCCGACGAGAAGCTCGAAGCGGAAACCTACGCGAGCGCGCGGCGCATCGCGGCGGGCGCGCCGCTCGTGGCGCGCTGGCACAAGCAGTACGTGCGGCGGCTGATGCCGCCCGCGGCGCCTCTCTCCGAATCGGAGATCGAGGAGAATTTCGCCTACCTCAACACCGAGGATTACCGCATCGGTTACCAGGCCTTTCTCGACAAGGCCAAGCCGAAGTTTGTTGGACGTTAGCTGAATGGCTGGCCCCCTGTCGCACATCCGCGTCCTCGATCTCTCGCGCGTCCTCGCGGGGCCGTGGGCGGGACAGAATCTCGCCGACCTCGGCGCCGAAGTGATCAAGATCGAGCGTCCCGGCGCGGGCGACGACTCGCGCGCCTTCGGTCCGCCGTGGGTCAAGGATCGGGAAGGGCGCGACACCCGGGACTCGGCGTATTACACCTCCGCCAACCGCGGCAAGAAATCCGTCACAGTGAACATCGCCCGGCCCGAGGGCCAGAAGATCGTGCGCGAGCTCGCCAAGCTCTCCGATGTGCTCATCGAGAACTACAAGTACGGCGATCTCGCGCGCTACGGCCTTTCCTACGACGACCTGAAGAAGATCAATCCGCGGCTCATCTACTGCTCGGTGACGGGCTTCGGCCAGACCGGCCCATACCGCGAGCGCCCCGGCTACGACTTCATGATCCAGGGAATGGGCGGGATGATGAGCGTTACCGGGGAACCCGACGACGAAGCAAGCGGAAAAACGGGCGGCGGGCCGCAGCGCGCCGGCGTCCCGGTCGCCGACATCATCACCGGCATGTACGCCTCGATCGCGATCTGCGCCGCGCTCGCGCACCGCGCCGAGACCGGCGCCGGCCAGCACCTCGATCTCGCGCTGCTCGACTCGCAGATCGCGCTGCTCGCGTACCAGAACACCAACTACTTCGCCACCGGCGAGCCGCCGAAGCGCATCGGCAACCTGCACCCCAACATCGTCCCGTATCAGCCCTTCCGGACTCAGGACGGGCGCGTCATCCTCGCCTGCGGCAACGACAACCTCTATCGCAAGTTCTGCGAGGCCGCCGAGGCGCCTGAGCTCGCCGACGATCCGCGCTTCGCCTCGAACGGCAAGCGCGTGGAAAACCGCGCGGAGCTCACGCGCCTGCTGCAGGCGATTTTCGCGAAGAAGACCACGCGCGAATGGGTCGATCTGCTCGAAGCCGCCGGCGTCGCGAACGGCCCGATCAACGACGTCGCGCAGGTGTTCGAGGAGCCGCAGGTGAAAGCCCGCGGCGTGAAAATCGAGCTCGAGCACGCGCTTGCGGGCAAGCTCCCGCTGGTCGCGAGCCCGATGCGTTTCTCCGCGACCCCGCTCGAGTACCGGCTCGCGCCGCCCGTGCTCGGCGAGCACACCGAAGAGACCTTGCGCGGCGTGCTCAAGCTGGGCGAAGCCGAGATCGCGCGGCTGCGCGCCGAAGGAGTAATCTGAGCGCGCTTCGATAGGCCTCCTCCTTTCGGAAGAGGCGGGAACGGATGGGGGAGCCAGTGGCCGCACCGGGCAATCGACGTTCCGCAGTCGTCACCGCCTGCATCATGGTCGCAGGCTCGCTCGCCTGGATCGTCGGCATCTCGGCCTCCGGCCTGGAGGGTTCGCGCGGCTTCTTCGGTCCGGGACCGCTCATCGCCGACGCGAACCTGATCCTCGAGATTTTCCTCGTCGTCGGTCTCAGTTACGGCTTTCTGCTCGCGCGCAGCGGCAACATCGACGCCCACAGGATCAACCAGACCACGTGGGTCGCGCTCAATATCGGGCTCATCGCCCTGCTCATGGCGGGCTCGATGCAGGACGTGAAACTCGTCAGGGCCGCCGACCTCGCCGATTGGCGCATCGGCATCACCTGGCTGCACGCCGCGGTCGGAACGCTCACGGCCGTCACGGGCTTGTGGATAGTGCTGCAGATGAACGACGTCCTGCCGCGCGGCCTGCACGTCCGCGGCTGGAAGACCTTGATGCGCGCGGCGTTCGCGGGTTACTGGCTCACTGCGATATTCGGCGGGGCGACCTACTATTTCTGGTACATCGCCTGAGGCTGGCGCGCGCGCATGGCGCGCCGCCGGAGACCCTCGCAGGTCGGACGCATGAAGCTGCTGCAAGCGCTGGCGGGGCTGCTGCCGGCACTCGCGGTCGCACAGACCCCGCCCGCCGACGCGTCGCGGCGTCTGGAGGCGGAGCTGCGCCTCGGCATGGAGCGAATCGAGTTGCCCGGCAACGAGAAAATGGGGCTCCTCGGCGCGAGCTATCTGTTCCAGGTGCGGCCGGGCCTTCGGGTCGGCCCGGCGATGTACGGGGCGATCAGCGGCCACCGCGGAGGCTTCTTCACCTTCGGCGCCGAGGGCGCGTGGCGGCGCCCCGTTGCCGGCCCGCTCGAGGCGCAACTGGGCCTCTTTGCCGGCGGCGGAGGCGGCGGGGCCGCCCCGGTCGGGGGCGGCCTGATGTGGCGCCCGCACGCCGATCTGCTGTGGAACTTCGGCGGCTATCGCGCCGGCGCGTCGCTCTCGCAGGTCCGCTTCTCCAACGGCGACATCAGCAGCCGGCAGCTCGGGCTGGTGTTCAGCGCCGATACCCGTTTCAACTATCTGCCGCTCGACGGCGGCCCGGCCGCGGCGCTCGTGGCCGAGCGCCCGGGCCTGGGGTTCGACCGAGTGCTCGCCGTCGGCGGCGCGTACCGGCCGCGCG
>DATBLP010000102.1:0-4876 GCA_036555245.1 Burkholderiales bacterium | reverse complement strand
GATGAGTGTCGCACCGCGCTGCGCGTCGCCTGCGCGCAAGCCGGTCATGACGTTGCCATAGTGATCGACGTAGATGATTTCCGCGAGATCCTCCGCGCCAAACTCGATCGATAGCCCTTCCAGGGGGGCGAGCCATCCCCGCGGCAAAGCATCCATTTCCATACGCGCCGCAACCGGTGCAAACAGATCGCGCCCGTGAAACGAAGCGCTCAAGGACTCCGGCCTCCACACAATGCGAGACGCTTCGATGTACGCAGCACGTGCGGCGAATACCGACAGGAGTCCGTTGTCCGGCCCGACGAACCGGTAGCCGTGCGCCTGCAGCGCGACCGGTTCACGGGCACCGCCGACTCCAGGGTCCACCACGGACAGGAAAACGCTGCCTTGGGGCAAGCTTGGAACGAGCGAGGCAAGCAGATGGGCAGCGGCTCTGACATGGAATGCCGGGACATCGTTCAACAGATCGATGATCGTCGCGCCGGGCGCGTCTCGTGCCAGAACCGCTTTTACCTGCCCCAAGTACAGATCCCGCGAACCAAAGTCGGTGAAAAGAACGATGGCCACGTCAGTCCTATGTTCCGAAGATCCTTGCTGACTGCCGGAATTCTAGCGGTCGAAGCGTCGCCAAGTGCAGAACAAAAAGGCCGGAGGAATCCGGCCTTTTTCATACCTGGGGAGTCGAAGGCCTTCAAGCCTTCGCGGTTTCGGTCTTGCCTTCTCCCTCGGGTTCGGGTCGATCGAGTAGCTCGACCAATGCCATGGGGGCATTGTCTCCCTTCCGGAATCCGTACTTCAGGATGCGTAGATAGCCTCCGTTGCGCTTGGCGTAGCGAGGGCCGAGTTCGG
This sequence comes from Burkholderiales bacterium, assembly GCA_036555245.1. Taxonomy (GTDB): domain Bacteria; phylum Pseudomonadota; class Gammaproteobacteria; order Burkholderiales; family SG8-39; genus VBDM01. The sequence goes on along the minus strand of DATBLP010000102.1, from coordinate 4,030 downwards.
CGAAGAGCTTCGTTACCAGCTGGCGGTCGCGCAGACGGTCGAAGGCGAGGCGGCGGTTGGCAAGTGTCGGTCGCTTGCCCAAGGTGATCATCGGTTCGACGACGCGGCGCAGTTCCTTCGCCTTGGGCAGCGTGGTCCGGATCACCTCATGCTTGAGCAAGGATGCGGTCATATTGCGCAGCATCGCCAGACGATGGGTGCTGGTGCGATTGAGCTTTCTGAGTCCGTGGCGATGGCGCACTGTGAGTACCCCGTAGTGGTTGTTTCTAGCTGCGCACCGTTTCCAAGCCGGCAGGCGGCCAGTTCTCGAGCTTCATTCCCAGCGTGAGCCCGCGTGAGGCCAGCACTTCTTTGATCTCGTTGAGCGATTTGCGGCCGAGGTTAGGCGTCTTCAATAGCTCGGTCTCGGTGCGCTGTATCAAATCGCCGATGTAGTAGATATTTTCCGCCTTGAGGCAGTTCGCCGAGCGCACGGTCAGCTCGAGATCGTCCACCGGTCGCAACAGGATCGGGTCGACCTGCGGTATCTTCTTTTCCTCCACGGCAGGCGCTGTTCCTTCCAGCGCCGCGAATACAGACAGCTGGTCCACGAGAATTCTCGCGGCGTAGCGAATCGCTTCCTCGGGCTCGATAACCCCGTTCGTTTCAATATCGATTATCAGCTTGTCCAGATCTGTGCGCTGTTCGACGCGCGCCGACTCAACCGAATATGACACCCGCCGAACTGGCGAGAACGATGAATCGAGAATGATCTTGCCGATGCCCTTGGATTCCTCGGGAATCACGCGCAAGTTGCCCGGGACATACCCACGGCCCTTCTCGACCTTGATCTGCATCTCCAATTTGCCCCCGGGGGACAGGTGGGCAATGACGTGTTCCGGGTTGATGATCTCCACATCATGGGTGGCTTCGATGTCGCCTGCGGTCACCAAACCTTCGCCCTTCTTCTTGAGGTTCAGTACCGCGTCCTCCCGGTTATGGAGCTTCAGGACGACCCCTTTCAGGTTGAGCAGAATATCGACCACGTCCTCCTGGACCCCTTCAATCGTCGAATATTCGTGAAGCACGCCCGCGATCTGCACTTCGGTTGCCGCGAAGCCGGGCATCGAAGAAAGGAGGACACGGCGCAGAGCGTTGCCCAGCGTGTGACCGTAGCCCCGCTCGAACGGCTCCATCAGAACCTTTGCGTGATTGGGGGCAATACCTTGAACGTCGATGATGCGTGGCTTCAAAAATCCACTGGTTTGCATGTAAGACCCTCGAGACAAATATGGCGGCTGGCGCCGCTACTTCAATCGAACGCAGCGTTACTTCGAGTACAGTTCCACCACAAGGCTTTCGTTGATCGTGGAAGGCAACTCCGAACGAACGGGAAGCGCCTTGAACTTGCCTTTCATTTCCTTTGTATCAACTTCGACCCACTCCGGAAAACCGCGTGTCTCAGCAGCCGCGACCGATCCCTTTACGCGGAGCTGTTCCTTCGCCTGGGCCGAGACTTCCACCGTGTCGCCCGGTCGCACCTGGTAGGAGGGCATGTTGACGCGCTTGCCGTTTACGAGGATGCCGTTGTGGCGCACGATCTGCCGCGCCTCGGTCCGGCTCGATCCGAATCCCATGCGGTATGACACCGTATCGAGTCGCGATTCCAGAAGCTGCAGAAGGCGCTCACCCGTGACTCCCTTGCTGCGCGAGGCCTCCTGATAGGTCTTGCGGAATTGGCGTTCCAGCATGCCGTAGATGCGCCGAAGCTTCTGCTTCTCGCGCAGCTGCTTGCCAAAATCGGACATCCGGCCGCCGCTTTTCTGACCGTGCTGGCCGGGCGCGTAGCTGCGCCGCTCGATCGCGCACTTCTCGGTGAAGCATTTCTCGCCTTTGAGAAAGAGCTTTTCTCCCTCGCGACGGCACTGGCGGCATTTTGCGTCCAGATTTCGAGCCATTTCGGGTCCTCTCAGAAGCAACGAACCCAGACGGGACCGGTGCCAGTCAACACAGCAACAATGGGTCGGCGTCGGCTCATATGCGGCGTTTTTTCGGGGGGCGGCACCCGTTGTGCGGCACCGGCGTCACGTCGGCGATGCTGCTGATCTTGAGACCCAGTGCATTGAGTGCCCGAACCGCAGACTCGCGACCCGGACCCGGTCCCTTGATGCGTACCTCGATATTCTTTACGCCGCATTCCTGAGCTGCGCGACCCGCCTGCTCCGCCGCCACCTGGGCAGCAAACGGCGTGGATTTCCTCGAACCTTTGAAGCCTGCAGCGCCTGAGGTGGCCCAAGCGAGCGCGTTGCCTTGGCGGTCGGTTATGGTCACGATCGTGTTGTTGAACGATGCGTGGACGTGCGCGATACCCTCTGCGACACTCTTCTTGACCTTCTTGCGGACGCGCGCCGCGGTAGTCGGCGCTGCGGGAGGTTTTGCCATTTATCCGATTCCTTCTTGATGCAGACTGTTCAACCGGCTTTCGCTGCCGGGGCGGTGATCTTCACTGCGGCCTTGCGCGGCCCCTTGCGCGTGCGCGCGTTGGTGCGAGTCCGCTGACCGCGCACGGGAAGCCCTTTCCGATGGCGCGTCCCCCGGTAGCAGCCCAAGTCCATCAGCCGCTTGATGTTCATGGAGACTTCGCGGCGGAGGTCCCCTTCGACTGCGAACCTGGCCACTTGCTCGCGCAGACGTTCCATATCTGATTCAGACAAGTCTTTGATTTTTCTAACCTTATCTACTTTTGCGGCAGCGCAGATTGCCTGTGCGCGGGCCCTGCCTATGCCGAAAATCGCCTGCAAGGCAATTTCGGCATGCTGGTGATTCGGAATATTGACTCCGGCAATACGGGCCATGCCTTACTCCGCTGAGGACAAGAAACGAAAACCTGAAATTATAGCGTGATATCTGCGGATTACCAAGAAATCAGCCTTGCCGCTGCTTGTGTCGCGGATCTTTGCAGATGACGCGTACGACGCCTTTGCGGCGAACGATCTTGCAATTCCGGCAGATCTTCTTGACCGAAGCCAGCACTTTCATAGGACCTTCCTTTCCTCTTCCATCCGCTTACTTCGCACGGAACACGATACGTCCCCGGGTCAGGTCATACGGGGTCAGTTCCACCGTAACCTTATCGCCGGGCAGAATGCGAATATAGTGCATGCGCATCTTCCCGGAGATATGTCCCAGAATCACATGTCCATTCTCCAGTTTTACCCGGAAGGTCGCATTGGGCAGGGTTTCCATTATCTCGCCCTGCATCTGAATCACGTCTTCTTTCGCCATGCTTTCTCGCCCAACATCAGCGCGTCGGAAACCCAGCGCCCTTGAAGCTTGCTTTCTTCAGCAGGCTTTCGTACTGGTGCGTCATGATGTAGGCCTGTACTTGTGCCATGAAATCCATGGTCACGACCACGATGATCAGGAGAGAAGTCCCGCCGAAATAGAACGGCACGTTCCATCTCAGGATGAGGAACTCGGGCAGCAGGCAGACTAGGGTAACGTAGATCGCCCCGGCGAGAGTCAATCGGAGGAGGATCTTTTCGAGATACTTCGCCGTCTGGTCCCCGGGGCGGATGCCCGGCACGAAGGCTCCCGATTTCTTAAGATTGTCTGCCGTTTCCTTCGGGTTGTACTGCAAAGCCGTATAGAAAAAGCAGAAGAAAACGATCGCGCTTGCGTAGAGCATCACGTATACGGGCTGGCCGGGGGTTAATGTGGAAGCGAGGTCCCTGACCATGAGGCTGAACGCCGTCCCGAACTCTCCCTTGGTCAGCAATTCCCATGTGCCAGCACCCGCAACACCGCTGGTGAACCAACCGGCGATCGTAGCCGGGAACAAGATGATCGATGAAGCAAATATCGGCGGAATCACTCCCGACATGTTTAGCTTGAACGGCAAATGTGAGGCTTGCCCACCGTAGATCTTGTTGCCGACCTGTCTCTTGGCGTAGTTGACCAGGATCTTGCGTTGCCCGCGCTCGATGAAACACACTCCCCAGGTCACGACGAAAACGGCTGCCGTGATTGCGATTGCGGTAAGGGGGTGCAT